>JACMKT010000037.1 GCA_014380005.1 Rhodospirillales bacterium | reverse complement strand
TTGGCCTGGGGGCTTTTTTCAGCTCACCACCACCTGATCCTTGGACCAGCGGCGGGACAGGTGGCTTGGCAGTTGGCGCCATTCTTCGAAGCGGCGGCGGGCGTCGGCCTCGGCTTTTTTGCGGCTGATGCGGCCAAGATAGGTGACGCTCATCTCGGTGGGGCCGTCGGCGGCGCAGCAATCGGAGAAGGCGAAGCGGAGTGGGGCGGTCATCGGCATTTTCAGGGGCCTCCGATGGTCGTCAGTATTGGCGAAGCAGGCCGATCAACCGGCCTTGGACCTGAACGCGGTCGGGCGGGAAGATCTTGGTCTCGTACTTCTTGTTGGCGGGCTCCAGGGCGATGGAGGCGCCCTTGCGGCGCAACCGCTTCAGGGTGGCTTCCTGTTCGTCCACCAGGGCGACCACGATGGTGCCGGCTTCGGCGGTGTCGCAGCGGCGGATAACTACGGTGTCGCCGTCCAGAATGCCGGCGTCGATCATGGAATCGCCTTCCACCGCCAGGGCGTAATGTTCACCCGAGCCCAGCATGGAGGCCGGGACCTCGATGGTGGTGGCGTGGTCGCGCAGGGCTTCGATGGGGGTGCCGGCGGCGATCTTGCCATAGAGCGGCAGGGTCACCGCATCGGCGTTGGACGCCATCTGGGCGGCGCCGGGCAGGGCGGTGAAGTTGCCCTTGATGACGGTGGGGGAAAAGCGGGAGGACGGCTGCGGCAGTGCCTGATCAGCGGCGTTTTCCGGCAGCTTGACCACTTCCAGGGCGCGGGCGCGGTGGGCGAGGCGGCGGATGAAGCCGCGTTCTTCAAGCCCGGTGATCAGGCGATGGATGCCCGATTTTGACTTCAAATCCAGCGCGTCCTTCATCTCGTCGAAGGACGGCGAGATGCCGGTGGCGCGAAGGCGCTGGTCGATGAACATCAGCAGTTCGTACTGCTTGCGCGTCAGCATAATGGGTTCTCCCCCCGCCACGGCGGCAACATGGAACAAATCCTAAACTCTGGACAATGTTCTATGCCTGTTCCCAAAACCCGTCAAGCAGATTTCTTCGGGGGGTCAGAACCCTTCCGGCAGCACCATCACGCTGACCGTATCGCCCGGTTTTCCTTCGGGCGCGTGGGATGGGCGCAGGATCAAAGCCTGCGCTGCGGCTAGCCCCGAGATCACCGCCGAGTCCTGACGGGAATGGGGAATTGCCACCCATTGGCCGTCCGTACCCCGCTCCAGCGCGGCGCGTAAATATTCCTGCCGGGCGTCATTGGCCCGCACGGTCCCGCCCAGCACCGCCGGCACCAATGCGGTCCGGCTGGGCAGGCCTTGCAGCGCGCGCATCATGGGGGCCAGGAACACATAGGCGCAGACCATGGCCGAGACTGGATTGCCGGGCAGGCCCAGCACGGGCACGTGTTTCAGCGCGCCGAACATCAGCGGCTTGCCCGGACGCATGGCGATCTTCCAGAAATCCAGCTTCAGCCCGTGTTCGGCCAGCACGTCCTGGACGATGTCGTAATCGCCCTCGGACGCACCGCCCGAGGTCACCAGCAGATCGCAGCCCTTGGCCGCCGCCACCATGGCCGACAGGGAGTCGCGGCTGTCCTTGGCGATGCCCAACTGTACCGGATCGCCGCCCAGTACGCTGACCAAAGCGGCCAAAGCGGGGCCGTTGGAGGATACGATCTGGCCGGCGCCCAGGGGCTCGCCCGGCATGGCAATTTCGTCGCCGGTGGACAGGATGGCAACGCGCGGACGCCGGCGCACCGACAGCCACGGCACGTTCATGGCCGCCGCCAAGCCGATCTGGCGCGGTCCCAATATGGTGCCGGCGGACAGCATCACTTGACCGGGCGAGAAATCCAGGCCCATGGGGCGGATATGCTTGCCCGCTGTTTGCACCACCGAGATGGACACAAGGTCGCCGTCCCGCGTGGAATCTTCCTGCATGACCACACTATCGGCGCCGGGCGGAATGGCGGCGCCGGTGAAGATGCGTACGGCTTGGCCGGCAGAGACGGTCCCGGTGAAGGGGCGGCCAGCGGCGGATTCGCCGATGACGGTCAGGCTTTGGGCCATGTCGGCGGCGCGCAGGGCATAGCCGTCCATGGCCGACACATCCATGGGCGGATGGGCGACGCGGGCGGTCACGTCTTCGGCCAATACGCGGCCCAAGGCAGCGGGCAGGGCGACCATTTCAGCCGTGGTGGATTTGCACCCGGCCAGCACCCGCTCCAGCGCCACTTCCACCGTGATCATGGCTTGGCCTTGTAAACGCCCGACTTGCCGCCCGATTTATGGACTAGATGGATGTCGGTGATGCGCATGGACTTGTCCACCGCCTTGACCATGTCATAGACCGTCAGCCCCGCCACCGAGACGGCGGTCAGCGCCTCCATTTCCACGCCGGTGCGGCCCTTCAGCTTGCAGGTGGCCTCGATGTCCACGGCGTTGCGGGCCGGGTCCAGGGACAGTTCCACCGTGACAGAAGTCAGTGCCAGCGGATGGCACAGGGGGATGAGGTCGGGGGTGCGCTTGGCGCCCATGATGCCGGCCAACTGAGCCACCGCCAGCACGTCGCCCTTCTTCAGGCCGCGCGACTGGATCAGCGCCATGGTCTCGGGCGCCATCAGCACCGTACCGCGTGCCACCGCCACCCGCTCGGTCTCGTCCTTATCCGACACATCCACCATCACGGCATTGCCAGTGGCGTCGAAATGGGTGAGGTCCGCCATTAGGCCTTAACCTCTGCGGTCGCACCGGCCCCCACCAGCAGCACCTTGGTGGCCATTTCCACATCCGGGCGCTTCATCAGGGATTCGCCGATCAGGAATCGGCGCACCCCGGCGGCGACCATGCGCTTGATGTCTACCGGGCCATCGATGCCGCTTTCGCAGACGATTTGGCGGTCGGCGGGGATCATGGGGGCCAGACGCTCGGTGGTGCCAAGGTCGGTCTTCATGATTTTGAGGTCGCGGTTGTTGATGCCGATCAGCGGCGATTTCAGCTTCAGGCCACGCTCCAGCTCGGCTTCGTCATGGACTTCGATCAGCACGTCCATGCCGTAACCCAGGGCGATGCCTTCCATATTGGACAGCTCGTCATCGCTCAGCGCGCCGACGATCAGCAAGATGCAATCGGCGCCCAGCGCGCGGGATTCGACGATCTGATAGGGATCGACCATGAAGTCCTTGCGGATCACCGGCAGCTCGCAGGCGGAACGGGCCTCGCCGAAATCCGCGTCGGAGCCCTGGAAGAACTTGTGGTCGGTCAGCACCGACAGGCAGGCCGAGCCGCCACGGGCATAGGCCCGCGCCAGTTGGGACGGCTTGAAATCGGCGCGGATGATGCCGGCAGAGGGCGACGCCTTCTTGATCTCGGTGATCAGGCCCAGGCCGGTGGCCTCCACCTTGCGGGTCAGGGCGGCGGCGAAACCGCGCGGCGGGGCCTGATCCTGGGCGCGCTTCAGCAGTTCCTGGATGGGGCGCTGGCTCTTGTGTTCGGCGACTTGGCGGCGCTTTTCGTCGCAGATGCGGTCCAAAATGGTGCCGGACACGATCAAATCTCCCGATTAGTGATGGCGACCATGCGGTCCAGGCAGGCCAAGGCCTTGCCGGAATCGATGGTCTCAGCCGCCAGCAATGCGGCGATCTGCAAATCTTCGGCCTTGCCGGCCACCACCAGGGCGGCGGCGGCGTTCAGCACCACGATGTCGCGATAGGCCCCCTTGGCACCACCCAGCAAAGCTTTCAGCGCGGCGGCGTTGGTGGAGGCGTCGCCACCCTTCAGATCGGCGGCGGAGGCACGG
This sequence comes from Rhodospirillales bacterium, assembly GCA_014380005.1. GTDB lineage: Bacteria > Pseudomonadota > Alphaproteobacteria > Rhodospirillales > Magnetospirillaceae > Magnetospirillum. The sequence goes on along the minus strand of JACMKT010000037.1, from coordinate 605 downwards.
GCCAAGCCGCAATCCTCGGGGCGAACCTCGAAGCAATGGGTTTTGCCGTCTTTCCACTCGGCCACCAGACTGGGGCCGGTGGTGGTCAGTTCGTCCAATCCGTCCGAGCCATGCACGGCCCAAGCGCGCTCGGCACCCAGGCGGCCCAGCACTTGCGCCACCGGCTCGACCCACTGGCTGGCGAACACGCCCACCACTTGCAGCTTGGTGGCGGCGGGGTTGGCCAGCGGACCCAGCAGATTGAAGATGGTGCGGGTGCCCAATTCCACGCGCGGGCCGGCCACGTGGCGCATGGCGTTGTGGTGGCGCGGCGCCATCAGGAAGCCGATGTGGTTCTCCCACAGGCTTTCCTTGACCAGCGCCATGTCGGCATCGACCTTGATGCCCAAGGCCGCCAGCACGTCGGCGGAACCGGATTTGGATGATAGCGCGCGGTTGCCATGCTTGGCGACGGGAACGCCCGCACCGGCCACCACGAAGGCGGCGGCGGTGGAGATATTGTAGGTGCCCGAGCCGTCACCGCCGGTGCCACAGGTGTCGATGGCACCCACCGGCGCCTCCATGCCCAGGACCTTGGCGCGCATGATGCGGGCGGCGCCGGTGAT
>JACMKT010000036.1 GCA_014380005.1 Rhodospirillales bacterium | reverse complement strand
TGGGTCTTCGCGGAATTCCGGGGAGACGCACCTTAATTCAAGGAATAATGACACGGATGGACACGGATCCCCGCTGCGCGGGACACGGATAAGGACCATCCGTGTTTATCCGTGTCCATCCGTGTCACCAATAATTCTTGGCTTGAAATAGTGCACCTGCCATGGACCCCGGATCGGCGCTTCGCTTGTCCGGGGTGACGCGGTTTGGGGGGGCTTGAGAAGGCTATCCCCGGTATTCCGTGATGAACCTTTGTTTTTCCCCTCGCCGGGCGCGGCTCAGCGTGATCCCGGATCACGCTAAAGATAACGCAGCCACAGATACACATTGGCGATGGCGATCGTCAGCAGCATCAGGCCGAAGGACACCTTCATGAACGGGATGAAACGGATGGGGTGACCCGCCCGCTCGGCTAGACCTGCCACGGTCAGATTGGCGGAAGCGCCCACCAGCGTGCCGTTACCACCCAGGCAGGCGCCCAGGCTCAGCGCCCACCACAGCGGCGCCAAGCCCTCGGGGCCGCCGAAGGTGGGCGCCATGCTTTTCACCAGCGGAATCATGGTGGCGACGAAGGGGATGTTGTCCACCACCGCCGACAAGATGGCCGAGGCCCACAGGATAAGGATGGCGGTCAGCGTCAGATCACCGCCGGTCAGCGCCACCAGATGCTCGGCCATCCAATGCAGCACGCCGGCGGCCTCGACCCCATGCACCACCACGAACAGGCCGACGAAGAAGAAGATGGTGACCCATTCCACTTCGCCGAAGATGCCGTGAATTTCATGGGATTGCGCCTCGGCGTCACGGCCCAGGCAAAACAGCAGCATCAGCAGGGCCGCGCCCATCATGGCGATGGTGCCGGGCTCCAGCCCCAGCGAATGGGCACCGATGAAGCCGCCGATGACCAGGGCCAGCACGAACAGGGACTGCTTCAGCAAGCGGTGGTCGGTGATGGCGTCCTTTTCGGAAAAGCTCATGATGCGGGCGCGCGCTTCCGCCGACGCGTAGAGGTGCCGCCCGTAAAGCCAATGGAACACCCCGGTCACCAAAAGCTGGATCACCACGATGACCGGCATCAAATTGGCGGCGAAATCGTTGAAGGTCAGGCCGGTGGCCGAGCCGATCAGGATGTTGGGCGGATCGCCAATCAGCGTGGAGGTGCCGCCGATATTGGACGCGAAGATCATGGCGATAAGGAACGGCCACGGCTTGACCTTCAATTCCTCGGTGATCACCAGGGTCACGGGCACCACCAGCAACACGGTGGTGACGTTATCCAGCAAAGCCGAGAACACCGCCGTGACCATTTGCAGGGTGAACAGAATACCCGCCGGATTGGCCTTCACCTGCTTGGCCGACCAGATGGCCACGTATTGGAACACACCCGAGCGCCGGGTGATGGCGACCATGATCATCATGCCGGTCAGCAGGGCGATGGTGTTGAAGTCGATGCCGCGAATGGCGGCTTCCTGATTGAGCACCCCGACCAGAATCATGGCGCCGGCGCCCAGCAAAGCGATGACCGCGCGGTTGATCTTTTCGCTGATGATGACGGCGTAGGTGGAGACCAGCACGGCGGTGGCGGCAGCCATGGGGGCGAGGCCGAACAGGACGTGGCCGGTCATGCTTGCGTCCCCGGAATGCGGGCCAAGGCATCGGCGGCGGTGACCACGCCGGCCAAAGGCGGAGACGAGATAATGGATCGGCAGGTCATGGCGTGCGGTTTCCCCAAGTTCCGGGTCATATTCTAACGATGGAAGGGGCCACAGGGGTAGTTTCGGTTTACCGAAGCGTTTCGGTTTAAGGAAGGGGGCGCCTCGCCAACAGCGCGTACCCCACCAGCGCCGATAGCAACGAGCCGACCAGCACGCCGAAGCGGGTTTCCACCATGGCGCCGCCATCGGGGAAGGCGAGGCCGCCGATGAACAGGCTCATGGTGAAGCCGATGCCGGTCAGCACGGATACGCCATAGAAACTGCGCCAGCCAGCGCCCTCGGGCAGGCGACCCCAGCCCAGGCGGATCAAGGCCCAGGAGAACCCGAACACGCCGATCTGCTTGCCCACGAACAGGCCCGCCGCGATGCCCAGGAAGACCGGGTTCCTCACCGCGTCCAGACCCAGGCCTTGGAAGGACAGGCCGGAATTGGCGAGGGCGAAAAGCGGCAAGATCAGGAAGGCCACCCACGGATGCAACCCGTGTTCCAGCCGATGCAGGGCCGGCAGCGGAATGGCAAGGCCCAGGACCACTCCGGCGATGGTGGCATGGATGCCGGATTTCAGCATGCACACCCACAGCACCGCGCCCACCAGCAGATAGGGCAGCAGGCGCACCACGCCGGCCCGGTTCAGGATTGCCAGCACCACTGCCGCCGCCGCCCCGCCCGCCAGATACAGGGGCGACAGGGCGCCGGAATAGAAGAAGGCGATGATCAGGATGGCGCCAAGGTCGTCGATGATGGCAAGTGCGGTCAGGAACACCCGCAGGCTCATGGGCACGCGCTTGCCCAGCACCGACAGCACGCCCAGGGAAAACGCGATATCCGTGGCGGACGGAATGGCCCAGCCGCGCCAGCCCTCGGGATTGGCGCCGTTGACGCCCAGATAGACCAGCGCCGGCACCATCATGCCGCCTACTGCCGCCACCGCCGGCAACATGATCTGAGCCCGGCTGGACAACTCGCCGTCCAGCATCTCGCGCTTGATTTCCAGTGCCACCAGCAGGAAGAACACCGCCATCAGGCCGTCATTGATCCAGTGCAGCAGCGACAGCGGGCCAAGGTGCCAGTTCAGCACGGCATCGTAGAGCGGCCCCAACGGCGAGTTCACCACGGCCAGGGCAACCACCATCATGCCCACCAGCAGGATGCCGCCTGCGGATTCCAACGCCAGGAACTTGGCTGCCAGCCCCCCTTTGATATCCATCGTTCCAATCCGTTGCTGCGCCCCGGTTGGATATAAGACCTTCAACGGAAAAGCGAAATACGCGCCTCCCCTTATGCGGCATCTTCCTCCAGCCGCAGGGCCATGCGCACCAGATCGGACAGGCTGTTGGCGGCCATCTTCTCCATGACGCGGGCGCGGTGGATTTCCACCGTGCGGGCCGAGATCGCCAGTTCCACCGCCACCGCTTTGTTGGGCAGCCCCTGCACCACCAGATCCATGACCTCACGCTCGCGCGGGGTCAGGCTGGCGGCATGGGCCTTGATGGCGGCCAATTGGCTGCGTTCGCGGAAAGCGCGGGCGCCCTTGTCCAGGGCATGGCCGACGCTGACCAGCAGAACGTCCTCGTCGAACGGCTTTTCGATGAAGTCGGCGGCGCCTTCCTTCAGGGCCTGAACCGCCATGCCCACATCGCCGTGACCGGTGATGATGATGACCGGCAGATCGATGCGGGCTTGCTTGAGGTGGCGCTGCAATTCCAGCCCGCTCATGCCCGGCATGCGCACGTCCGACACCACGCAGCCCGGCTGGGCGGGGTCGAGGACGCTCAGGAATTGGGCGGCGTCGGCATGGGCGCGGGCGGGATGGCCGGCGGCTTCCAGCAGCAGCACCAAAGCATCGCGGATCGCTTCATCGTCATCGACCACATGGACGATCGGTTCTCGGATTATCAATTGTGTTCCCCTTTACTCTCTCCGGTCAGCGGCAGCGAAAATCGGAACGCCGCGCCCCCCGGCCCAGTCCGCTCCAGCCATAATTTACCGCCATGGGCTTCCACGAAGCTGCGGCTGATGGCAAGGCCCAGGCCCATTCCGGTGGCCTTGGAGGTGTTGAACGGCTCAAACAGATTGCCGGCCACGTCCTCGGACAGGCCGGGGCCGGTATCGGTGACCAGGAATTCCATGCCCCCATGCTCAGCCCAGGCGGCTACGGTAATTTCGCCACCTTGGCCCATGGCATCCATGCCGTTGCGGATCAAATTCACCAGAACCTGTTGCAATTGCACGCGGTCAACATGGATGGCGGGCAACAACTTGTCCACCAGAGTGACCAAGCGGATGCCGCGGCGGGCGCATTCGGGTGCCGCCAGGGCCAGGGCATCGCCCACCAACGCCGACACCGAGGCAGGCTCGCGGGCAGCCCGTCCGGTGCCGATGAATTCCCGCAGGCTGCGGATGATGTCGCCGGCCCGCTGGCTTTCCGCCACCGCCCGGTCCATGGCACCGCGCGCCTTCGCCAGCTCGGACGGTTCGGCGGCTAGCAGGCGTTGGGCGGCGCGGGTGAAGGCGATGGCGGCCAGCAGGGGCTGGTTCAGCTCGTGAGCCAAAGCGGCGGCCATCTCGCCGGCCATGGACAGACGCGACATCTGCGCCAATTCGTCCTGGCGGGCATGCAAGGCGGTCTGCACCCGGCGGCGTTCGCTGATGGCGGCGCCCAGCACCAGGGTCGCCATGGCCAGGGCCAGCATGAGGAATTGGAAGGTGGTGACCGTGTCGCTGTCCTCGGCACGGAACACCACGATCAGCCCCAATTGCGCCGCCATATTGCCCAGCACCGCGCCCTTCAGGCCAAAGCGGGCGGCGGCCCAGATCAGCGGCGGGAACAGCAGGTAAAAGAACTGGAAATTGGCCGAGGCCTCCAGGCCGAACACCAGCCACAGCGCCCCGGCCAGGGCGCAGCCTTGCAAGGCCATCTCGCCCAGAACCCGTGGCGCCGGCAGCTTTGGCCGTTGCCGGAACAGCAGGATGGCGGGGGTCAGCACGGCGATGCCGATCATGTCGCCGATCCAATAGCGGGTGGCGGCCGAAGCAAAGGCATCCGGCGGCACCACCCCGCCCAGGACGAACAAGGCCACATAGCTGGGCGCCACCGCCGCCGCCCCCATGACGGCCACGGCCAGCAGCCACAGCACGTCGCGCAGGCCGCCAAGCTGGATATCCAGGCGGACGAAGCGGCGCAGGAACATTGCTCCGGCGGCGTAGATGGCGACGATCACTCCGTCGCCGGCCACGCTGGCCCACAACGGCGCCGGCAAGTCACGCACCAGCAGATCGGCGGCAATAGTGGCGGCGAAAAACAGCGGCGCCATGCGGGGGCCGGCCAGGATCAGCGCGGCCAGCCCCAAAGCGGGCGGCGGGTTCCATGGCGTGATGTTGATGGCGGAAAAGCTGTGGATGAAGCTGATTTGGTCCAGCGCCACATAGGCGGCCAGAAAGGCCGCCGCCAGCGCCAGCCTGATCAGTTTTGGCCTCACCTGTCGGCCTTGTAGGCGGACAACAATTGGGCCAGTTCCACCGCCGTCTTGACGGCCATCTTCTCGAACACATGGGCGCGGTGGACTTCCACCGTGCGCATGGTGATGCCCAATTCGTCGGCGATCACCTTGTTGAGCTTGCCGGCCAGCACAAGATCCATGACCTGACGTTCGCGCATGGTCAGGTTTTTCAGGCTGGCGGCCACGGTGGCGTTGCCGGCTTCGGTGGCGCGGCGCTGGCTGTCCCATTCCAGCGCCTCGATGACGCGGTCCACCAGTTCATTGTCGTTGAACGGCTTTTCCACGAAATCCCGCGCGCCGCGCTTCAACGCCCCCACCGCCATGGGCACATCGCCATGACCGGTCAGGAAGATCACCGGGAGGCGCGATTGCACGTCGCGCAGGCGGTCGAACAGGTCCAAGCCGCTCATGCCGCTCATGCGGATATCCAGCAGCAGGCAACCGGCCATGGTGGGGTTCCACTGGACCAGGAAGGCTTCCGCCGACGGAAACGCGACCGCGGTGACGCCGCGCGACTGCAACAGCCATGTCAGGGCGTCGCGGATGGCCTCGTCGTCATCGACGATGAAAACCTTGCCATAGCTCATGTGGCCCTCATGGGCAGAGAGAAACGGAAAACGGCACCGCCGCCAGTATTGGGCTCGAACCACAACCGGCCCTGATGATACTCGACGATCGAGCGGCAGATGTTAAGCCCCATCCCCATGCCTTCGTCTTTCGTGGTGAAAAATGCCTGGAACAGGTTCTCGGCGATTTCCGGGGCGACACCTTGGCCGTGATCGGCCACCGCCACGATGGCTTGGCCTTCGGCGGCGGAAACGGTGATGGACAATTTGCGCTGGCGCGACGGCGTGTGGCCCATGGCCTCCAGCCCGTTGCGGGCGAGGTTGAGCACCACCTGTTCCAGCAGGATGCGATCGGCGCTGACCTGAATGTCTCCGGCGGCCAACTTGACCTGAAGGGTGACGCCGCGCCGTTGGGCATCGAATTCGATGAAGCCCACCGTGTCCTCGATCACCTTGTTGAGCGGACAGGGCTCCAATTGGGGCTCGGATTTACGCACGAAATCATGGACGCGGCGGATGATCTGGCCGGCACGCTGGGCCTGCACACCCAGCTTGGTCAAGGCTGGGCGCAATTCCTCGGGGTCGAAACCGGCGGCACCCAGGCGGTTGAGGCAGCCGGCATTATAGCTGGCGATGGCCGAAAGCGGCTGGTTCAACTCGTGGGCCAGGGTCGAGGCCATCTCGCCCATGGTGATCAGCCGTCCGGTGCGTTGCAGTTTTTCCTGCTGCTGACGGGCCATTTCCTCGGCCAGCTTGCGTTCGGTGATGTCCAGGACCGAGGCCATCCAGCCGGAATGGCGGCCATGGGCATCGATCAGCGGCGCCTCGTAGATCAGCGCCCAGAATTTTTCCCCGCAGAAGCGGCGGAACTGGATCTCGAATCCCTGGGCCGGGGCGTCGCCCGCCATGACCCGGTCGTGCATTTCCATGGTCGCTTCCAGGGCATCGGGCGACCAATAGGGCATGGGCGGCGATTGGCCCACCAATTCGTCCTCGCTCCACCCCACCATGCGGCAGAAGGCGCGGTTCACATAGGTGATGCGGCCCGACAGATCGCGCGCCCGCATGCCCACGGTCAGGGAATCCTCCATGGCCTTGCGGAAGGCATGCTCGTTGCGCAGGGCCAATTCGGCGGCCAGACGGCGGTGCACGTGGCGGCGCACCAGCCACAATGACGACAGCGACAGCAGCGCCAGACCGAAAATGGCCGCCGCCAGTAGGTTGCGGGCCAGATTGGTCTCGCCGGTATAGACGGTGGCGACCAATGCCAGCCCCTGGCCCGGCGGCTCCAGCCGGACCTGATGGCTGGGGCCGGGCTCGGCCAGTTCCACCAGAGTCTTGGCGCCCAGCGTGGTGCCGTTGCCGTCGATGATCTCGATCTTGTAGCGCTCGGCCACCCACCACGGCACGTGATGGGTCAGCAGGGAATCCACCGACACCACGCCCACCAGCATGCCGACGAAGCTCTGATGGCGGAAAAGGGGCACATGGACCTCGAACACTTGACCCCGCCCGGCCATGACGAAGGGCGCCGACCATGCCGCCCGGCCAATGGATTTCGCCAGGATGAACGCCTCGCGCGCCGCTTGGCTGATGGGCTCACCATCGGCGGGCGGAATTGCCGCCGCCTGACCGCCCTCGGCATCGCGCAGCAGGACGCGATCGAATTCGGCGCTATTGGCGATCATGGCGCGGGCCTGGACTTCGAAGGTCTCGGACGGCAGCTCGGCACGCGACATTTCCGTTGCCAGCTGGCCCAGCTTTTCCTCACCCGTCGTCAAATGGAAGTGGATGTTCTGCTCAACCCAAAGAATGTCCTTGATCAGACTCAGGCGGGACTCTTCCACCTCGTTCCGGTTCAACAGCCACAGCAGCACGCCCAACAGCATGACCACCAGAACCATGGCGACAATGGGCATGGCCTGAAGGGTGGGTCGGCCGTGTAATCCGTTCGATAAGGTCATACTGGCCGTGACTTCGCGAAAATGGGGAAGGCTTCCAGCGGAGAAACCTGAGTATATCCAAGCTGTTACCTGCTTGTTCGGAAATCCACAATAGCCGAATTAGCGAAACTTTCTAACAATCTACCGCTAGAAGGCTTGCGTAATCTTTTCGGGAGGAAAAGACAGATGAAACTTCGTACCCTCGTCGGCTGCGTGGTAGCCGGCGTTCTGGCCGCCGGTTCGGCCATGGCGCAGCAGGCTGCCCCCATCGTGATCAAGTTCAGTCATGTGGTGGCGGCGGACACGCCCAAGGGCAAAGCGGCCGAGATGTTCAAGAAGCTGGCCGAGGAACGGACCAAGGGCCGCGTCAAGGTCGAGATCTATCCCAACAGCCAGCTTTACAAGGACAAGGAAGAGCTTGAGGCACTGCAACTGGGCGCGGTCCAGATGCTGGCTCCGTCCCTCGCCAAGTTCGGCCCGCTGGGCGTCAAGGAATTCGAAGTCTTCGATCTGCCCTACATCTTCCCGTCCAAGGACGTTCTGCGTGCGGTCACCGACGGCCCCATCGGCCTGTCGCTGCTGAAGAAGCTGGAAAGCAAGGGCATCATCGGCCTGGGCTATTGGGATAACGGCTTCAAGGTGCTGTCGGCCAACAAGCCGCTGAACTCGCCCGCCGACGTCAAGGGCCTGAAGATGCGCATCCAGTCCTCCAAGGTTCTGGACGCCGAAATGCGCGCCCTGGGCGCCCTGCCCCAGGTCATGGCGTTCTCGGAAGTCTATCAGGCACTGCAGACCGGCGTGGTTGACGGCACCGAAAACCCGCCGTCCAACATGTACACCCAGAAGATGCACGAAGTGCAGAAGTACGCCACCATCACCAACCATGGCTATCTGGGCTATGCGGTGATCGTGAACAAGAAATTCTGGGAAGGCCTGCCCACGGACATCCGCGCCACCTTGGAAGGCGCCATGAACGAAGCGAGCCGCTTCGCCAATGCCATCGCTCAGTCGGAGAACGACGATGCCCTGGCCGGCATGAAGGCCTCGGGCAAGACCGAGTTCCATCAGCCGACCAAGGAAGAGCAGGAAGCCTGGCGCAAGGCGCTGCTGCCGGTCCACAAGGACATGGAAGGCCGCGTTGGTGGCGATCTGATTAAGGCGATCTACAAGGAATCCGAGAAGTTCGGCTTCAAGAACTAAGGATCGGCTGCTGGGGGCGTCACTTCGGCGCCCCCGCTTCCCGCCTGCGGAGCAAACATGCTTAAAGTCCTCGACCATCTTGAGGAATCGCTGATCGCCTTCCTCATGGCCGCCGCGACGACGATCATTTTCGTCGCCGTGATGCAGCGCTACGCTGCCGGTGTGCCCTTCCTGTACGACTATGTCGGCCACCTGGATTTCTCGTGGGCGCAGGAGTTGTGCATCATCATGTTCGTGTGGATGGCCAAGTTCGGCGCCGCCTATGGCGTGCGCACGGGCATCCATGTGGGCGTGGACGTCATCATCAACCGCCTTGAAGACGGCATGCGCGGCAAATTCATCGTCTTCGGCCTGCTGGCGGGCGCCCTGTTCACCGGCACCGTGGCGGGCTTAGGCGGGCACTTCGTGTGGGAAAACGGCGCTCACTACTTCTTCACCAATCTGTTCGGCCTAGAGATCGGCGACCTTTACGAAGGCCCCATCACGCCGGACATGGAAATGCCCACCTGGATCGTCTACAGCGCCATTCCGCTGGGCTCGTCGCTCATGTGCTTCCGCTTCGTGCAGGTGTGCTGGAGCTTCATGCGCACCGGCGAGCTGCCCCACCATGACCATGGTCATGTGGAGGGCCTGGAGGAAGACACCACCGACGAACAGCGCGCGGCCCAGGACATCAACTGGTTCGAAATGGACGACGATTTGCACCCCAAGGACCTTGCCCATCACAAGGGCGAGAGCGGCGACCCGTCCCTGGACGGCAACACCAAGGTGAGCACGTCCAAGGGCCCAACCCCCGACGACTGGGAAGGCGGCGACGCCTCGAATAAGGAAGGGGAGCCCCGTCGATGAGCGCTGCCATCATCTTCACCCTGTTGCTGGTCCTCATGCTGACCGGCATGCCCATCTCCATCTCCCTGGGCCTGACCGTCCTTACCTTCCTGTTCACCATGACCGACGTGCCGGTTCAGTCGGTGGCACTGAAGCTGTTCACCGGCATCGAGAAGTTCGAGATCATGGCGATCCCGTTCTTCATCCTGGCCGGTAACTTCCTGACCCATGGCGGCGTGGCGAGGCGAATGATCAACTTCGCCTCGGCCATGATCGGCCATTGGCATGGCGGCCTTGCCTTGGCCGGCGTCATGGCCTGCGCCCTGTTCGCCGCCGTGTCGGGCTCTTCCCCGGCCACCGTGGTCGCCATCGGTTCCATCATCCTGCCGGCCATGGTTGCGCAGGGCTTCCCGCGCAGCTTCGGTGCGGGCGTCATCACCACCTCGGGCGCGCTGGGCATCCTGATCCCGCCGTCCTTGGTCATGGTCATGTACGCGGTCGCCACCAACACCTCGGTGGGCGCCCTGTTCATGGCCGGCGTCATCCCCGGTCTAGTGCTGGCCTTCCTGCTGGGCGTGACCACCTGGGTTATCGCCAAAAAGAACAACTACCCGCGCTTGCCCAAGGCGTCATGGGCAGTGCGGCTGAAGACCCTGAAGGATGCCATCTGGGGCCTGATGCTGATCGTCATCGTCATCGGCGGCATCTATTCAGGCATCTTCACCCCCACCGAAGCGGCGGCCATGAGCGCGGTCTACGCCTTCCTGATCGCCGTGTTCGTCTACAAGGACATGCCGCTGCGGGGCGTGCCCAAGATCCTGCTGTCTTCGGCCAGCATGTCGGCCATGCTGCTGTACATCATCACCAATGCGGTGCTGTTCAGCTTCGTGCTCGCCAACGAAAACATCCCGCAAGCCATCGCCGATTGGATCGTCGGCATGGATTTCGGCGCCATCGCCTTCCTGCTGGTGGTGAATATCCTGCTGCTGATGGCCGGCAACTTCATGGAGCCGTCCTCCATCGTGCTGATCATGGCCCCCATCCTGTTCCCGGTGGCCATGCGGCTGGGCATCGATCCGGTGCATTTCGGCATCATGATGGTGGTCAACATGGAGGTCGGCATGTGCCATCCCCCGGTGGGCCTGAACCTCTACGTGGCCTCGGGCATCACCAAGATGGGTATTTCCGAACTGACCGTGGCGGTAATGCCGTGGCTGCTCACCATGCTCGCCTTCTTGGTAGTGGTGACCTACTGGCCGCCGCTCACCCTGTGGCTGCCCAAACTCCTGGGCGTCATGTAAGCTGGACGTCAATAAAGATTGGGGCCGGTCCGCGAGGACCGGCCCTTTTCTTATGGCCCAGTGGCAGGGGGCGACGGGCGTGCTGTTTGCGCTTACATTGGGCTCCGGTGTCCATTTTCCGGAAGCCCGCCATGCGCCTTTGCGCCATCGTCACCTTGCTCGCGCTCTTGGCCCCCCCATCCCTGGCTGCCGAGCCCCCGCCCGCCTTCACCACCACCATGGCTGCCAGCAACCCGCTGGTGGGCAAAGTGTGGCTGCCGGCATCGGGTGAATTCATGGCCGTGGACGAGCTGGTGCGCCGCGCCCAGGCCGCCGATGCGGTGCTGCTGGGTGAGACCCACGACAATCCCGACCACCACGCCTTGCAGGCCTGGATGCTGCGCCGGGTGCTGGATAGCGGCAAACGCCCGCTGGTCGCCTTCGAGATGTTCGATGCCAGCCAGCAGGAACGCCTGGACAAGCATCTGACTGAGAACCCGCTGGATGCCGCTGGTCTGGGAGAAGCGGTGGCGTGGGAAAAGAGCGGCTGGCCCGCCTGGTCCAATTACCGCCCCATCGCCGAAGCGGCACTGCTGGGCGGCGGCACGTTGGCGACGGCCAACCTCGCCAAAGCCGATTTGCGCAAGATCGCCAAGGGCGACGTTCCCCCGACGCTCAGCCAATTGGGTCTGGACGTGCCCCTCGCCCCGGCGGTGCAGCAGGCCATGGAGCAAGAGATCGTCGCCGGCCATTGCGGCATGCTGCCGGCCTCATTGGTGCCCGGCATGGTCCAGGTTCAGCGCGCCCGCGATGCCATCATGGCCCGCGCTTTGGCTGACGGCTTAGCCGCCCAGGGCTCGGCAGTGTTGATCGCCGGGGCCGGTCACACCCGCCTGGACCGTGGCGTCCCCGTCCAGCTTGCCGCCATGGCCCCGGCCAAGCACAGTTTTGCCATGGCCTTCCTGGAAGTGCGCGACGATGAAAACGACCCAGCCACCTACGGCCAATTGTTCGACAGCAGCATTGTCCCCTTCGACGCCATCTGGTTCACCCCCCGCGCCGAGCGCGAGGACCAGTGCGAAGGGTTGAGGAAGCATCTGGAGAAGAAGGCGGCGGGGTAAGAAGATACATGATTTGTTCTCAGTAGCTCTTGCAGCAAGCGTCACATGATGCTACATTTTCCATCACATGATGGAGCGCAACACATGCCAATCTCGACGGCCCACGCATCCGGCTTCGGCCCCGGACCATCTAAGCCACGAACGTTCGCCTCTGAGGACGACCGCCGCCGGCTCACCCCCGCAGCCTTGGCTGGCGTTCGGAGTCTTGCCGAAGCCTGGAAGCTCAGAGGCGAGGACATGGCAGCACTCCTTTCCGTTTCCTCCAGCACGTGGGATCGCATCACTGCGTCTACCTGGAAGCAAACCCTCAATCAGGACCAGATGACCCGAGTGTCCGCCCTGATAGGCATTTACAAGGGGCTTCACTTGCTTTTCGCGGACGATATGGCCGACCGCTGGCCGCAATTACCGAATGCAGGACCGTTGTTCAGTGAACAAAGTCCGGTAAATGCCATGATTGAAGGCGGCATTCCCATCATGATCGAAGTCCGCCGCTACGTGGATGCCCTGCGGGGCGGCCTCTAATGGAGTTCCCCATTAGACGCATTGCGGAACCGAGAACAGTCCGACTGGTTCCCTCTGCACGCTTACGCGATCCGGTTCTACGGAAGTTGGTGATAGACAATGCCCTGCTTGATGACTTGACTGAAATCGAGGGGGCAACCAGCGGCAGGTTGAATGCACAGAGTAAAGGGGGAGACGATATTAACCCACGTGAATTCGTCGCGGGAATTCCTCATGCCCATTTCATCAATGCGGCATTTGCCTATTGGCGCCCACGAGAACTGAACCGCTTCAACGGACACGGACGGGGAGCATGGTACGCGGCGCTTGGAGTGGAAACTTGTCTGGCGGAAGTTACGTTTCACATGGTCCGGGAATTGGAGCGCATCAACGATTTCCATGCCACTGTGGAATACGCGGAAATGTTCGCATCGTTCGCGGGAGAGTTTGTGGACTTACGTGGGGTAACCCCTGCCCCGCTATGTCTGCACCCAGACCCAGCCACTGCCTATCCATCGGGTAACAATCTTGCCGACGCCGCCCGCGCGGATGGACTGAACGGCATTATCTACCCGTCCGTGCGCCATGAGGGAAACACCTGCTTGGTTGCATTGCGCCCCCAGGCCGTGCAGTCGGTTGCCCAAGGCCGAATAATGCGCCTGAAGTGGGCGGGCAAGCCCGAGCCCACGCTGGAAATCGCCTAAAGCCCCTTCTCGAAGTCCGCCGGATTGCGCAAATAGGCACCGAATACGTCAGGCAGGCGGCGACGAAGATCTTCGATGGGGTCGGCGGGGTCGAGCGGGGTGTGCTTGACCTTCTCGCAGAACATCTTGATCAGCTTCTTATTGCCGGGCGGACCGAAAACCTTGGCGAATTTTTCGCCCAGGCTTTCCACGGCCACACTCAAGAACGTGGGAATCTGATTGAACTGCAGGTAATGGACCAACTGGTTGATGGTGTCACCCGAGATCAGGTGCAGCCACTCCGCCATGTTTTCCAGATCCTTGGCGTTCTGGACCTCCATGGCCTCCAGGCGGTCGCAGTCCACGCACATCTCCCAGAACTTGTCGCCCATCTTATCGTAGACGGCGCCGTGCAGGAATTCGTAACGCTCTTTACCCAGGAAGGCGACGCCCTTGGCCGCTAAGGGCTGGGTGTCGAGCATCTCGCGCATCATCTCGTCCGAGAGGATTTTGCGGGCCTGCTGCATGTTGTGGCGGCCGATATCGGCCAAGGCGGCAATGCCCTCGGGCGTGCGCAGCGTGGTCACGCCCTTGCCCAATTCGTTGATCAGCTTCACCGGGATTTCGGCAAAGAACGGGATCAGCGGCACCTGCCAATCGAAATCCAGATGGTCCTTGATGGCGGCGTAGAATTTATCGCCTTCGGTGGGCAGCGGCTTGGGAACTTCCGCCTCGCTCCACTTACCCTTGACCAGTTCAGACAGCTTATCCAGCAGCGACTTGGTGTGCGGATTGACCGCCGTCTTGGCGGGCGGCGTGGTTGCCGTGCCCCAGCGCTTTTCCGAATAGGCCTTGGCACCCGAGCGCACCACCATGCCGACGATCTGGTTGAGCGAACGGGCGCATTTCAGCGGGGTCTCGTCATCCTCGACCGGCGTGCCGGCGCTATCCACCAGCAAGTCCTGAAACTTGTCGCGCTTGGTCTTGACCAACTGCAGGCAGGCGAACAGCAGGTCAGGCGTCGCCATGACCGTGCCATAGGGATCGTCATAGGCGCGGAAAGCCGGAATCAGCTCCAGCAAGCGCTCCACGACGGGGCCCTTGATGGTGCGGATGATATCCTTGCGATGCTGTGCGTCGGCATCGACCGCCTTGGCGACCGGCTTGGCCCTTTCGGACATCCCTTGCGCTACCCCCATGTTCCGGGCCCCTTTGTTCACGGTGGCCCCGGATTATTTATGCCATTTACTCGGCCAGATTGGTGGCCGGCAATTGGTTCATTTTAGCCAGCAGATATTCCAGATCGTCATTCTCGAACTCAACGCCGAGATCGCCGTACTGGGTCAGGATACGTTCTATCATACGACGCGAGAAACGCTCGCGGTCGTTGGGGCCACCGTCATATTCCATCTCGTTGATGACGTCCATGGCGGCGCGCATGGCACGGAAGAACGCCTTGGGCAGCCCGGCCTTGTCGAACAGCGCATCGAAACCGCGCTTGCCAGCGTCATGGATCAGGGTGCGGGCATTTTCCAGCTTGATGCGCGCCAGCTTGGCCATGGCCGTCTCGAAGAAGGTCATGTCGCCCATGCACACGGCGCGCAGGATGATGGACGGTGTCAGGCGGCCATTGCGGTAAAGGTGGTCCACCAGCTTGAACACGTCGGTATTGGTGTCGGCCAGACCAAGCACGGCCATTTCGCGGGCCTGCAGCATCAGCGAGGTCACCGTCTCGGGCGACAAATCCTCGCGCGCCATCAAAGCGAGGCGCAGATTTTCCGACACCTGGGCCATCAATCGTTCGGCCACGGTGACCGGCAATCCGCCCCGCTCCACCAGCGGCTTGCCCACGGCGTCCGAGCCGCCGAATTCGTCGACCACCTTTTGCAAGGTTTCCTCGGTCAACTCGGCGCCTTCGTTGGAAACCAAGGTGGCGACCACCGCTTCATTGTGGGTCTCGACCAGGGCGTCAGCCACATGGGCCGACACATGGGCGCGCCGGGCCACGGCCACCTGCTTGTCGGTGGACTGGCTCTTGACGATCTCCACCAAATCCTCGTCCGTCAGCACGTCGGAGAATTGCAGCATGGGAAGCGCCACGGAATCCACGTCACGGGCCAGCGACAACGCCAGATCGTGGGGGACAAGGTGGTTTTCCTTGAGCTGGCGGGACAACGCCTGACGGACACGCACTTCCGCGTCCTTCACCATCAGGCGGAAGATGTCCTCGGCCAACTTGCGCTGGCTCTCGCTCAGCGATTCGTGCTGACCGGCGATCTTGCCGGCGATTTCCACCCGAGTCTCGGCCGTAGGATTGGCCAGCAGACGGGCGACATCTTCCTCTTTCAGCTTTTGGTCCAAATCCGCTTTCTTTCGGGTTGCGGGTTTCCCCTTGGCGACCGGCGCGTACTATACAACCGTTCCAACGACCTGAATAGTCATGCGCAGACCTGATCCACCCATTGACCCAACATAGCGGCGCCAACGCGTTCGATAACCGGTGCATGCTGGGCCGTGGCGGTGCGCAATTGTGGCAGCGTCACCCCAGCCGTCGAGGAAATTTCGCCGGCATTACCCACGAACCAACGCTCCAGGCCGCGCCCGGTGACCTCCGCATGGAATTGCAGCCCCAGCGCCCGCTGGCCCCAAGAAAACGCCTGATTGGGCGTAATCGGGGTCGAGGCCAAACGCACCGCGCCATGGGGCAGGTCAAAGGTGTCGCCATGCCAGTGCAGCACGGCGGCGCCATCCAGGCCGCCCAGCGCCGAGGCCTCGCCCTCGGGCGTCAGCGACAACGCCGACCAGCCCAATTCCTTGCCATTGGGGTTGGGGTACACCCGCGCCCCCAAGGCACGCGCCATCAATTGGGCGCCCAGGCACAGCCCGATCAGCGGGCGGTCGGCGGCTAGGCGACGCTCCACCGCCGCCAATTCGGGCAGTAGGAAGGGATAAAGCGCCTCGTCATAGGCACCGATGGGGCCGCCCAGAACCACCATGAGGTCGGGCGCCAACGCATCCAGCTGACTAAGATCGTCCAGGGGGGCTTCCACATAACGGATTTGGAAATTCCTGGCGGCAAGCACGCCTTCCAACAGGTCCAGATCCTCGAACGCCACATGGCGGATGGCAACACAGGTCTTCATAGTCCCCCCAACAGGAAGACGGCCCCCGAGGGGGCCGCCCAAATCGTTCAAGGCGGCGGCTTAATCCGCCGCAAGGTTTCCGGCTGCAACTCGTCCGCGATCCCGAACAAGCTCATAGCGAACACGCTGGCCTTCATCCAGCTTGTCCAGCCCGGCACGCTGGACGGCGGTCACGTGCACGAACACATCGTTACCGCCGCCTTCGGGCTGAATGAAGCCATAACCCTTGGTCGCATTGAACCATTTAACGATACCGACCGCCATGCCATTCTCCTGCACGTCCAGTGAGAGGAACCCCGCCCCGAGGGCACGCCCGCGAGGGTTCGGCAAGTCCCATATGCGGGCGAAAGGCGGTCGATAGTCTCCGCCTCCCGGGGGAACCGGGGCCTGCCAAACCAGGGATTGCGTCGCGACAGGTGGCCCCTGCCCATGGGCGTATCAAGCCACCTTGCCCATCAGACCAAGAGACCGATGCATTCCGGCGCGGAAGGGAATGACCAGCCTCGAAGGCGTAGTGCCCCCACCGCCGCCCCTGCGGAATCTCTCGTCCGTTTGCGCATAGGACTAATACTTTCGGCACGTAAATCTTGCGCACAGGTTTAACTTCTATTACCGTGTCGTGAACCACGGTGTAAATCCGTGCGGGCGGCCAAGTCTCGGGGGGGGGATATGGGCGTTGGGGACGCTTCTGTAATCGATAAGCTGAAGGCGCAACGCGACCGCTTCATTGCGTTTGCGTTTGCCGGTGCTGACCTGTTGCTGGAAATCGGTGAAGACGATGTCATCACCTATTCCGCCGGCGCAGGCGAGGCGTTGTATGGCTTGTCGGACAGCGACCTGACCAACAAGCGCTTGGGCGATTTCGTCCATGCCAAGGACCGCAAGCGTTTCGACGACGCCGTGCTCAAGCTAAGGAATACCGGGCGGCTGGACCATATGGCCCTGACCCTGGTGACCGCCTCGGGCTCGGTGGCGCGGTTGCGCCTGGCCGGCATCCGCCTGCCCCAATTCCCCAAGACCTATCATCTGGTGCTGTCACGTATTCCGCCCATGGCCGTGGCCGAGCCCGACCGCATGGGCACCGAAATCGATCACAAGGCCCAGTTCATCGAGATGGTGCAGCAGCGCCTGAACGAAGCCAACCGCATTGGCCAGGACTACACGCTGACCCTGTTCGACCTATCCGGGTCCAACTTCGACGCGATCGAACCGGCGGCGGCGCAAAGTTTCATGTCCACGGTGCTGCACACCTTGGAAGAATGTTCGGTGCGCGGCAACTCTGCGGGGTCGTTGTCCGAACGCACCTTCGGCCTGATCCATGACGACAAGGTAACTGCCGCATCGGTCCAGCAGCGCATTGCCGCTTTGGCCGGAAAGTTCACCGGGAAATCCGGTGCCGCTGCCGCCATCAAGATGCGGTCCTCCACGCTGGAGATGGAAGACAGCACCTTGTCCGAAGAAGATATCGGCAAGGCCATGACCTATATCATCAACGGCTTTACCCGCGACAGCGCCCGCTTCACCATGAAAACCCTGGCCGACGGCGCCAGGCTGGCGGTGGAAGAGACCCTGGTGCGGGTCAAGAACTTCCGCAAGATGGTCAAGGGCGAGGACAAGCTGGCCTTCCTGTTCCAGCCGGTGGTCAATCTGCGCACCGGCGCGGTGCTGAAATACGAAGCGTTCTGCCGCATCACCCATAATGGCAACTTCTTCCTGCCCGCGCAGATCATCCCGTTTGCCACCGATGTGGGCCTGATAGGCGAATTCGATCTGCTGACCATCGCCAAGGCGCTGAAGATGCTGCGCGAGCCCACCGAGATTTCGCCCCTGGCGATCATCGCGGTGAACGTGTCCGGCCAATCGCTGGGCAACCCCGCCTTCTACCAGTCGCTGTTCCGCCTGTTGGAAGATAACCGCCAAGTGTTGGGCCGGTTGGTCATCGAGGTGACCGACGCCGTCAGCATCTACAATCTGGACGAAGCCAAACGCCTGCTGGCCCGCATCCGCAAACTGGGTGCCCGAATCTCGCTGGACGATTTCGGTACGGGCGGATCGGCCTTCGACCTGCTGCGCATGCTGCCGGTGGATTTTGCCAAGATCGACGCCAGCTACATCCTGGATGCCCGCGACCCCAAGGGAAAGTCCGTGCTGAAGGCCATCACCGGCCTGTGCAGCGATCTGGGCATCATCACCGTGGGCGAATGCGTCGAGGATGCCGCCACCATGCAGATCCTGCGCGAGGTCAATGTGGACTACGCCCAGGGCTACTATTTCGCCCACCCGGCTATCGATGGGGCGAAGCGCATCAAGTACTTCACCGACCACGTCAAAGCCGCCGGCACTGCCGAGCCTGGGTTGATGCTGGTGGGGAAGTAGGGCGCGCCGCCCCTACTGGTATTCCCGAACGCCACCGTGCAGGAATTCCTCGTCCAACTTGGCTGGCGGCAGCGGGCGCGAGTAGTAATAACCCTGGACCATGCCGCAGCCGCAAGCGCGCAGGAACTCCACCTGTTCGATGGTTTCCACGCCTTCCGCCACCACGTCGATGTCCAGCGCCATGGCCAGCCGCACGATGCCGCGCGCCAACTGGGCCGAATCTTCGTTCTCGATGACGTCTTGGATGAACGAGCGGTCCATCTTCAACACCGAAATGGGTAGCCGCTTCAGATAGCCCAGGCTGGAATAGCCAACGCCGAAATCGTCCAAGGCGATACGCACGCCCATGTCCGCCAATTGCTCCAACTGCGCCGCCGCACGGTCGGGGTCACTCATGATGGCGGTTTCGGTAATTTCCAGATCGATGGCGCCGGGGGCCACGCCCTCTTCCTCCAGAATGGCGGCGACGCGGGCCGCAAAATCGGCCAAGCCCAATTGGCGGGCCGAGACGTTGACCGCCACCGGGCCGGGATTGACGCCTGCTTCCGCCCACAGTCTGACCTGACGGCAGGACTGGCGCAGCACCCATTCACCCATGGCGATGACCAGACCGGTTTCCTCGGCCAGCGGAATAAAGCGCACCGGCGAGATCATGCCCTGGGTCGGATGATGCCAGCGCACCAAGGCCTCCATACCGGCGACGCGGCCAGTGTGCAGGTAGATTTTCGGCTGGTAATAGACCTCGAATTCCTGGCGCTCCACCGCTTGGCGCAGGGCGTTTTCCAGGGTCAGGCGTTCCACCGCCTGGGCGTTCATGCTGGCATCGAAGAAGCGATAACCGTCGCGGCCGCCTTCCTTGACCGTGTACATGGCGGTGTCGGCGTTCTTCAGCAGCGTGCGCGCGTCCTCGCCGTCGGCGGGGAACAGCGAAATGCCGATGGAACAGCCCACATGCAGATCATGGCCCGAGATGGCGAACGGTTCCTTCAACAGGTCCAACACCTTGTCGCCCAATTGGGCGATCTCGCCTGGATTGTCCCAATGGGTGCACAGAATGACGAATTCGTCGCCGCCCAGACGGGCCACGGTGTCGGCGCGGCGCAGCGAGCCCTTCAACCGGTGCGCCACCGCTTTCAGCAATTCGTCGCCCACGTCATGGCCCAAGGAATCGTTGACCACCTTGAAGCGGTCCAGATCCAGGAACATCACCGCCACCTTCAACTCGCCACGGTCGGCGGTGGCGATGGCATGTTCCAGGCGATCGGTCAGTAGGGTGCGGTTGGCAAGGCCGGTCAGGGCGTCGTGATAGGCCTGATGGCGGATACGCTGCTCTTTCTCATGCAGTTCGGAGATATCGTCGAACACGCCCACGTAATGGGCGACCTCGCCGTGTTCATTCCTGACCGCGTTGATGGTCAGCCATTCCAGATAGGCTTCGCCGTTCTTGCGGCGGTTCCATATCTCGCCCTGCCAGCGGCCACTGGCGGTCAAGGTCTGCCACATGGTCTTGTAGAAATCAGGCGCTTGCCGATCGGATTTCAGCAAAGCGGGGGAGCGGCCCACCACCTCCTCGGCGGCGTAGCCGGTGATGGCGCTGAAGGCGGGGTTGATCCGCTGGATGCGCCCCAGTTCGTCGGTGACGACGATGCCTTCGCCGGTATGCTGGAACACCGCAGCGGCCATTTGCAGTCCTGCCTCGGCCCGCTTGCGGTCGGTGACGTCGTCATAGATATGCACCACCTCGCCCGAGGGCAGGCGGTAGAAGCTGTGGTCGCGCCAGCCCGAAATGCGGTCGTCCTGATAGAACGCCATGGGCAGATGCTCAGGTGTGCCGGTGGCATAGACCCGCCGCGCGGCATCCAGCAGGCCGTATTCGACCGCGCCGGGGAAGATGGAGGTGAAGGACAGCCCCACAATCTCCAGCCGCGCCAAGCCATCAATGCGTTCCGCACCCGCATTAACCTCGATCACCTGGAAGTCACGGCCCAGCTTGATGGCCTTCATTACCGTGACGCCGCCGCGCATATGCTCGACCAGATCGCGGTAGCGTTGCTCGCTCAAGGACAGGCGGCGCAGCACCGGATGGGTGACCCGATGGAACATCAAGGCGCCGGCAGCCACCACCAGCAGGGCCAGCACGCCAGCCGCCTTCCAGGCGATGGCGAAGGGGTGCTCGACCTCGTCCATGTCGATCTTGGCGACCAGACCCATGCCGAATTCGGGCAAGGGCTGATAGGCGGCCAAAACTTGGACGCCACGGTAATCCAGGCCTAAGCCCACGCCACTTTCGCCCAACAGCGCCGCCCGCATGGGCGAAGACGAGGAAGACTCCCACGGCACCGGCAACGGGTTGTCCATATCGAGATGGCGGTGGCTCAGATAGAAAACGATGGCGTCACCCTCACGGGCGGCCAGGGTGAACTCGCCGGTCTTGCCGAAGCCGGGGAAATCCGCCTGCCCCGACACGACCTGGATCAGCGCATAGCGGCGCCAATCGCTGCCCGGCGGCGAATCCAGCTTGGCCTGACGGGCGATGGCCGACATCAGGCTGGCCTGCGCCCGCACCGCATCCACCAGCCGCGCCTTCTGACCATCCACGAAGGTGATATAAAGGATGACGCACACCGCCGCCGCCACCAACAGGCAGGCGCCAGTGAGTATCCCCACCAGAATGGTTATGCGTGACCGTTCGAACCCCATACCTTTTCATTTACATTATCGCGAGTGGTATATCCATGCTCGTTGTGTGACGCCGCCCCCGCACTTTATAACAACGCCATGAACACGCCCGCCCTGACGCCTTTCGAGGCCCGCATCGAACACGCGACCCTGGTTGAGCAGGTAACGCGTTGGGACCGCCAGTACCACGCCGAAGACGCGCCGGAAGTGGACGATGCCGTCTACGATGCCGCCAAGCGCCGGCTGCTGGAAATCGAGGCGGTGTTCCCCGAACTGGCCAAGAACAGCCCCACCGCCAAGGTCGGCGCGGCGCCAGCCGAGGGCTTCGGCAAAGTGCGCCATGCGGTGCCCATGCTGTCCCTGGACAACGCCTTCGCCGATGACGATGTGCGCGAATTCGTGGGCCGCATCCGCCGATTCCTGGCCCTGGCCCCCGACGCCCCCATCGCTTTGGTGGCCGAGCCGAAGATCGACGGCCTGTCCATATCCCTGCGCTATGAGAACGGCATCTTCGTCCAAGGTGCCACGCGCGGCGACGGCACCGAGGGCGAGAACGTCACCGAAAATCTCAAAACGCTGGCCACCCTGCCGCGGCGCATCGAAAACGCCCCCGCCGTGCTGGAAGTGCGCGGCGAGGTCTATATGACCAAGGCCGATTTCATGGCCCTGAACCAGCGTCAGGAAGCGGCGGGCGACAAGATTTTCGCCAATCCGCGCAACGCCGCCGCCGGGTCCTTGCGCCAGTTGAACCCAGCCATTACCGCCACCCGCCCGCTGAGCCTGTTCGCCTATGCCATGGGCGAGGTGTCGGAGCCCGTGGCCGACAGCCATGCGCATTTCCTGGAAAAGCTGACGGGGTGGGGCTTCCCCACCAACCAGCTGGCGACCCGGTGCGATGATGTGGACGCGGTGATCGCCTTCTACCACAACATCGGCGAGCGCCGTGCCGGCCTGCCCTATGACATCGACGGCGTGGTCTACAAGGTGGACCGGTTCGACTGGCAGCAGCGTTTGGGCTTCGTCAGCCGCAGCCCGCGCTGGGCCATCGCCCACAAATTCCCCGCCGAGCAAGCGCGCACCTTCCTGAAGGCCATCCACATTTCCGTGGGCCGCACCGGCGTGCTGACCCCGTGGGCCGAGCTTGAGCCGGTCAATGTGGGCGGAGTCGTCGTCGGCCAAGCCACCTTGCATAACGAAGACGACATCCGCCGCAAGGACATCCGCGCCGGCGACACCGTCATCGTCCAACGTGCTGGCGACGTCATTCCCCAGGTGGTCGGCCCGGTCCCCGGCACCCAGCGCGGCCCCACTGAATTTTCCATGGTGGAGATGCTGAAGGCCGGCGGCGATCACCCCGTCTGCCCCGCTTGCGGCAGCCATGCCGAGCGCATTGAGGGCGAGTCCGCCTGGCGCTGCACCGGCGGTTTGGTCTGCCCCGCCCAGGCAACCGAACGGCTGATCCATTTCGCCAGCCGCAATGCTTTCGACATTGAGGGATTGGGCGAAAGGAACCTCGCCTTCCTGTTCCACATCGGGCGCGTCACCAAACCCGCCGACATCTTCCGCCTGAAGGCCATCGAGGAGTCCATCCCCGAGGAGCAGAAGGCCCTATGGCGCAGCCCCAAAAAGGACAAGCTGGCCCAGGCCATCCCCAAGAACATGTTGGAGTTCAACACCTCGCGGCTGGGCACCCTGCCGCTGATCGCCTTCGAGGGGTGGAAGGACAAGTCGGTTGAAAAACTGCTGAAGGCCATCGAAGACCGCCGCTCCATAGCGCTGGAGCGCTTCATCTATGCCCTGGGCATCCGTCAGGTGGGCGAAACCACGGCAAAGCGGCTGGCGCGTCACTACATCAGCTTCACCCATTGGCGCGACCAGATGATTGCCGCCGTGGACCGCGAGAACGAGGCCTATCACGAGTTGGTCAGCATCGAAGACATCGGCCCCTCCGTGGCCGGCGACATCCTGTCGTTCTTCGAGGAAGAACATAATCGCGAGGCCCTGAAGGATCTAGCCGACCAACTGACCATCCTGGACGCCCAGGCCCCCGTCGCCACCAATTCCCCGGTGGCCGGCAAGGCCGTGGTGTTCACCGGCGAACTGGTCGCCATGACCCGCCAGGAAGCCAAGGCCCGCGCCGAATCCCTGGGGGCCAAGGTGGTGGGCAGCGTGTCCAAGAAGACCGATTACGTCATCGCCGGACCGGGCGCCGGCTCGAAGCTGACCGAGGCGGAGAAACTGGGCGTGACGGTGCTGACCGAACAGGAATGGCTCGACCTGATTAATGCCTGAGCTTATTGCCGCCTTTACGCCAGTGGTCTAGAACTAAGGCCATGAGCGAGCCCGAAGACCGCAACCGCTTTAAAAAGCCGCTCGAACGGCCAGCGCTGAACCTGCCCGCCCGGCGGATGGATCAGCCCGAGGCCCCACCTGCGGCGGACGAACAGCACCCGGCGGCGCCGGGCGGATTGGCGCGCCTGCTGGAAGCCGTCGCCAAAATGCTGCAGCCCAAGCCGCAACCGGAAGCCAAACCCGCCCAGCCCGCCATGCCGCCGGTGGACCCGCCGGTATTCACCGTGCTGGTGGCGGCCATGAACGGCGATACGGCGGACGGTGCCGCGTCGCAGGCTTTGTTCAAGCTGCTCGACACCAAGACCACGCTGAAGGTCAAACCGCTGCCGCGCCCATTCCAGCTAGACGTACTGGACGACCCGGCGCAGGTAGCTTCGGCGGTGACCAATACCCGCCATGCCGTCGCCGCCGAGAATGCGGATTTGATGCTTTGGGGTGATGTGACCAAGGACGGCTATCGCCTACGCCTGTCGGGCACCGCCATCCCCGACGAGGAACGCCCCGCCGCCTTCGGTCCCTCGACCCGCATGGAACTGCCGCTTAAGCTGGACGAGCCTCAGCTTAATCTGCTGTACGCCGCCATCCTGGCCGCTGCCGAACCCGCCACCGAGGTTCAGCGCGCCGGTATCCGCCGCCTGCTGCCCCTGGCCGCGGCCCCCTTGGAAGTCATGGCCGCCAAGCCGCCGGTGGCGCTTAGCATGCCGCAGCAACGCACCCTGCAATTGGTGCACGGCCATGTGTGCGCCGCCTGCGCCACGGCGGTGCCGCCCTCGCAATCGGGCGAGTGGTTCCAAAAGGCCATCAACGCCTATCGCGCCGCAGAAAAGCGGCTGAACCCGCGCGTGGACCCGCCGTGGGAAGCCGGGCTGATCCATAAGCATCTGGCCGCCGCCCTGACCTTGCGCGGCGAGCGGTTGAAGGACCGCGCGGTGGAATTCCTGCAGGAAGCCGTGGGCGAATGGCGCGCCGCCGCCGAAGTGCTCAACCGCGCCACCATGCCCCAGGAATGGGCGGCGGTGCAGACCCGGCTGGGCACCACCCTGTACCGGCTGGACCTGCTGACCGGCGACAGTGAGTTGCTGCGCGAGGCCTTGCAGGCGCTGCAGGCGTCGCAGCAGGTCTATACCCGCAATGACGCGCCCCAGCGCTGGGCCGAGATCATGCACACCATCGCCCAGGTGCTTGAGGTCTATGGCGACCAGATGAAAAACCCGGAGGTGCTGAAACGCGCAATCGAAGCGTGCAATTCAGTGTTGGAAGTGCGCAACCGCGACCGCACCCCGCTGGCCTGGGCGGCCACCCGCAACACCCTGGGCTCGGCCCTGTTCCTGCTGGACAAGCACGGCGGCGGCGTCACCCATCTGCTGCTGGCCATGGACGTGCTGGAAGAGGCGCTGGAGGTGTTCAAGACCTATGGCGCCAAAGGCCCCGCCCAGGTCGCCGCCCGCAACCTTGCCCATGTGAAGAAACTGG
This sequence comes from Rhodospirillales bacterium, assembly GCA_014380005.1. GTDB lineage: Bacteria > Pseudomonadota > Alphaproteobacteria > Rhodospirillales > Magnetospirillaceae > Magnetospirillum. The sequence continues at coordinate 18,729 of JACMKT010000036.1, read as the reverse complement.
CCGAAGACCGCAAGGCGCGACAGATCATCGACCCGGAATGGGTGGGCCGCGAGTAGCGCTGATACAAATATGGGGCATCGGCCCACAAAGCGGCACAGCCCTCCCCGGATTCAGCAATTCGCAACCCCCGCACCCTATCAATCGGCCCGCAAATGGGACGCTAAGGTCGATTGAACAAGCCGGCGTTGCGTCAGGCACGGGCCTCATGGGCCAATGGTGCTTGATTGGCGGGGGCGGTCAGCGTATATAGGCCGCAGACGCATAACGCACGTGCCCATGGCCCTTGCGGCGCAAGCCGCGATCCAGTGGGCTGGCAGGGACAGTTTCCCTAGCCAGAAGGGTCAAGCAACGACGGACGCGTCCTTTTCGGCGGAGAGTCGGTCTAGTGGGCCGACAGCCCCTTAAGGGAGGTGGACATGGTCGTTTCGACCCGTGGGAATACCCGATTCCTCAATAGTAAAGCCAGTATGTAGCGGCAGCCCGACGGCGCCCGTTTCGCGCGCCGTCTTGGAGCTGTCGTTGCCTTCGCTGGGCCCGCACCTTGTGGTATAATCCACCCAGGGAAGCGCGCCCCGTCGTTGACTCGCTGTTGCGAGGAGAACTGGCCATGAGCCATATGCGTTTCCGTTCCGCCGTCGCCCCCATCCGCCGCTCGTTCGAGTCCCGGCGTGACCGTGACATGCGCCGCAGCCAATTGCCGGGCGTGGTCGAGACCGTGCTGACCGAGCGTCCCAGCGTACCCATGCACTGCCTGCGGCCCGCCGTGCTGACCCAGGCGGCAGAGCGTTTCCTGGGCCAGTTCCCCGGCCAAGTGCTGTACGCCGTCAAGTGCAACCCCGCCCCCAGCGTGCTGCGTGCCCTGTGGGCCGGCGGCGTGCGCCATTTCGACTGTGCCTCGGCGGGCGAAGTCCGTCTGGTCCGCCAGATGTTCCCCGATGCCCGCATCCATTTCATGCACCCGGTCAAGGCCCGTCCCGCCATCCGCGAGGCGTGGGAGTGGCATGGCGTGCGCGACTTCGTCTTCGATTCCATGGATGAGCTTGCCAAGATCCTGGAAGAGACCTCGGGCGCCTTCGGCGATCTGGGGCTGGTGGTGCGGCTGGCCTTGCCCAAGGGCGGCGCCATCTATGATCTGTCGGGCAAGTTCGGTGCCGAACCGGATGAGGCCGTGCGCCTGCTGCGCGCCGCCCGTGCCGTGGCAGGCCGCGTGGGCCTGTGTTTCCACGTGGGCAGCCAGTGCCTGGACCCCAATGCGTGGGAGCGCGCGCTGGACCGGGTCGGCCAAGTCATCGCCCAAGCCGGCGTGCCCCTGGACATTCTGGATGTGGGCGGCGGCTTCCCGGTCAGCTATCCCGACATCACTCCGCCGCCGTTGGAAGACTTCGTCACCGCCATCGCCCATGGCCTTGCGCGTCTGAACCTGCCGCCCTTTACCGAGGTGTGGTGCGAACCGGGCCGCGCTTTGGTCGCCCCCGCCCAGTCGCTGGTGGTGCGCATCGAAGGCCGGCGCGGCGACCATCTGTTCATCAATGACGGCGTCTACGGCACCCTGTCCGACGCCGGAATTCCCGGTTTCCGCTTCCCCTGCCGGTTAATCCGCGCGGGAGAAGTGGCACCAATCAATGAGTTGGTTCCTTTCTCTTTCTTCGGCCCTACCTGTGACTCTGCCGATCGAATGAAGGGACCGTTTCTGCTGCCCGCCGATTCCCGCGAGGGGGATTGGATCGAAATCGGGCAGTTGGGTGCCTATGGCACCTGCCTGCGAACCGCGTTCAATGGGTTTGACCAAGCGGTCATGGTCGACGTGAACGACCGCCCGCTATTGGAAACCCCCGGCTATCAGCCGGTTGAACAGGCGGCCTGACAAAAGAACGGCCGGAACGAAGGGAAAGCCTTTGGCGGAGCAATCCGCCGAAGCTTTTTCGGCGTTACCGGCGCGAAGTGCTTAGAGGAGGTTTTTACATGAACAAACATGCCAGCTTCGGCGGCCGTTTGGTCTTCATCGGATTCGGCAGCATCGGTCAGGGAGTCCTGCCCCTGATTCTGCGCCATTTCGACATCGCCCCATCCCGGATCGCCATCATCACCGCCGATGAACGCGGTCATGATGTTGCTGATGAATATGGCATCAAGTTCCTTAACCACCCCTTGACGCGCGATAATTTCCGCGACGTTTTGACTCCCATGCTGGGGGCGGGCGACTTCCTGCTGAACGTGTCGGTGGACGTGTCCTCGCTGGCCCTGGTCGAGCTATGCTGGGAGCGTGGCGCGCTGTACATGGACACCTGTATCGAGCCTTGGGCCGGCGGTTATACCGACATGGCGCTGTCGCCCAGTTTACGGTCCAATTACGCGTTGCGCGAGCAGGCGCTGAAGCTGAAGGCGGCAGGCTCCAACCAGCCCACCGCCATCCTGACCCACGGCGCCAATCCCGGTTTGGTCAGCCACTTCATCAAGCAAGCCCTGCTGAACATCGCCCGCGACACCGGGATCGAGACCACCGCCCCCACCGAGCGCGAGGGCTGGGCCGCATTGGCCGAACAATTGTCCATCAAGGTCATCCACGTGGCAGAGCGCGACACCCAGGCCTCGCCCACGCTCAAGCAGGTGGGTGAATTCGTCAACACGTGGTCCATCGACGGCTTCGTGGGTGAAGGGTGCCAGCCCGCCGAACTGGGCTGGGGCAGTCACGAACGCCATTGGCCCAATGACGCCATGCGCCACGATTTCGGCAGCGGTTCCGCCATCTTCCTGATGCGGCCCGGCGCCAGCACCCGCGTGCGCACCTGGACCCCCAATGAAGGCCCGTTCCACGGCTTCCTGGTCACCCATTCCGAAGCCATTTCCACCGCAGACTATTATACCGTGAAGGATAATGGCGGCGTGCGTTATCGCCCGACCTGCCACTATGCCTATCACCCCTGCGACGATGCGGTGGCCTCGGTGCACGAATTGGCCGGCAAGAACTGGCACATGCAGCCTAAGACCCGGTTGATGTCGGCTGAGATCACCGCCGGCATGGACGAGTTGGGCGTGCTGCTGGCCGGCCACAAGAAGGGCGCCTATTGGTTCGGCTCGCAATTGTCCATCGCCGAGGCCCGCCGCCTTGCCCCCCACAACAACGCCACCAGCCTGCAGGTCACCGCGACCGTGCTGGCCGGCATGGTGTGGGCGTTGGAAAATCCCCGGCGCGGCGTGGTCGAGCCGGAAGAGCTGGACTTCCAGCGCATCCTGGAAATCGCCATACCCTATCTTGGCCCGCTGGTGGGCGCCTATACGGACTGGACCCCGCTGGCAGATCGCGGCGTCCTGTTCCCCGAAGATGTGGACCGCGAGGACCCGTGGCAGTTCAAGAACGTGCGGGTGGTGTGACGGCAATAAAAAACCCCCGGCGCGGAGAACGCGCCAGGGGCTTTCGCAGCTAGCAGGCCTTAGCCTTTAAGCGTGCAGGCCCTTGTACTTGGCCATCAGCTGGTCATTGCTTTCCACCGCACCGGCGACAATGGCGTCAGCCGGGCACACCAGCTGGCATTGCGGGCTATCTTCGGCACCGACGCATTCGGTGCAGCGGGCGGCGTCGATCGTGTAAATAACGTCGCCAGCGGAAATGGCGGTGTTCGGGCACACAGACACGCAGGCGTCACAGCTGGTGCAATCGTCGTTGATCTTGAGCGACATTCGTCGAATTTCCTCTGTCTGATTCCCCATGGGGGACCGCCGGCGGCACGGCACCGATGCCCCTTGCGTATATCCCTCGCAGGGCTGCGTTGACAATGACAATTCACACTTTTGTGAAATACCCCAACACCCCCTTTTCCCGATGCGACCGCCTGAACTTCATGTATGATTCGCGGCAACCGTGGTCAGGCTCGTTCGTAGCGGGCCTTCGGGGGTAAGCAAGCATGACAAGACATTCGGGAGTGTCCGGCTCCGTCTCCATCGCCCTATGCGGCAGTGGTGGCGCCGGGGTGATGACGGCTGCCAACATGCTGTTGGATGCCGCTGCCGATGCCGGCTATTACGCGCTGTTCGGGCGATCCTCGGGGCCGCAAATCCGTGGCGGCGAGGCAGCGGCCCTGGTGCGCCTGAGCAATGCGCCGGTGACCTCGGTGGACGACACCACGGAAATCCTGCTGGCGGTGGATTGGCAGAACGTGCACCGCTTTGCCGCCGAACTGCCCTTGGACCCGAAAAGCATCATCATCACCGACCCGGCCCAAGGCGAAGTCCCCGAGGTGCTGTCAAAATCGGGGGCGCGCATCGTCACGCTGCCCATGAAGGACCTTGCCAAGGAAATCCCCGGCGGGCGCCCCAACATGATCGCCCTGGGCGCCATCTGCCAGCTGATCGGCCTGCCCATCCACACCGTCACTGAGGTGTTGGGCAAATCCCTGAAGAAGAAGCGCGCCGACGCCTACGAAGCCTCGGTCGCTGCGGTCCAGAAGGGGGCCGAGGCGGCACTTGCCATGGGTGCGACCAAGCGCCTGGGTGCGTTGACCGGCGACAAGCCCAAGCGCTGGACCATTACCGGCAACGAAGCCGCCGGATTGGGCGCGGTGCGCGGCGGCATCCGCTTCTGCGCCGCCTATCCCATCACTCCGGCCACCGAAATCCTGGAATGGCTGAGCAGCGCCCTGCCCAAGCTGGGCGGCGCCTTCGTCCAGGCCGAGGATGAATTGGCCTCCATCAACATGTGCATCGGCGCGTCCTATGGCGGTGCGCCCTCCATCACGGCGACCTCCGGCCCCGGCCTGTCGCTGATGATGGAAGGTCTGGGCTTGGCGACCGCGTCCGAGACCCCGTTGGTAGTGGTGGACGTCCAGCGCGGCGGCCCAAGCACCGGCATTCCCACCAAATCCGAGCAATCGGACCTCAACATCGCGCTTTACGGCCTGCATGGCGACGCGCCCCATCTGGTGGTCGCGCCCAACTCCACCGGCGATTGCCTGTTCACCACCCAATGGGCAGTGCATTTGGCCGAGACCCTGCAAACGCCCTGCTTGGTACTGTCCGATCAGGCCCTCGGCCAAAGCCGCTCCATCATTCCGGCGCCTGCGGAACTGGCCTTCGTCGGCAAGCGGCTGGTGGCGGACAGCCCGGCGGAGGGTGTGGCCTATAAGCGTTACGCCCTGACCAATACCGGCGTGTCGCCCATGGCAATCCCCGGCACACCCGGCTGCCAATACACCGCCGACGGATTGGAGCACACCGAGACCGGCCTGCCCTCGTCCCAAGCCAGCGACCATTTCGCCCAATCGGATAAGCGCCTGGGCAAGCTGACGGCCCATGATTTCGGCGACCATTGGGCCACCATTGAAGGTGACGGCGACATGGCCGTGGTGACCTGGGGCTCATGCACCGGCGCCGCCCGCGAAGCCATTGCCCGCGCCCGCGCCGATGGCGTCCACGCCAAGCTGATCTCGCCCCGCCTGCTGTATCCCATCCGGCCCGAGCACATGGCGAAGGCATTGGCGGGCGTCAAAAAGGTGCTGGTGGTCGAATTGTCCCATCTGGGCCAGTTCCGCCGCTACCTGCGCGGCGAGTACGAGGATTTCCCTGCCAGCCAATCGCTGCACCGCGCTGGCCCGCTGCCCATCCGTCCGGGCGAGATCCATAAGCGTCTTCTTGCCATGGGGAAATAAGCCATGTCAGACACTTGCGCTGCCTCGTACACGGCCAAAGATTTCAAATCCGATATCAAGCCGGTCTGGTGCCCGGGCTGCGGCGATTATGCCGTGCTGTCCTCCATCACCAAGGCCTTCGCCGATCTGGAGCTGGAGCCCCACAAGACATCCGTTGTCTCGGGCATCGGCTGTTCGTCGCGCATTCCCGCCTACACCAACACCTACGGCTTCCACACCATCCATGGCCGATCCCTGGCGGTGGCGGCGGGGCTGAAGCTGGCGCGGCCGGACATGACCGTGCTGGTGGCGGGCGGCGACGGCGACGGCTTTTCCATCGGCGGCAACCACTTCCTGCACGCCTGTCGGCGCAACGTGGACATGACTTACGTGGTCATGGATAACCGCGTCTACGGCATGACCAAGGGCCAACCCAGCCCCACCACCGAAGCCGATTGGGACGCATCCGCCATGGCCCCGCCCGGCGGCACCGGCCTGACCCCGTTCAACCCGCTGGCGATCGCTTTGGCGGCGGGCGCCAACTTCATTGCCCGCGCGTTCTCGGGCGATCCCAACGGCACGGCGGCCACCATCGCCGAAGCAATCCGCCATCCCGGCTTTTCCTTCGTGCTGGTCATGAGCCCCTGCGTCACCTTCCGCGAGGAACAGCGCGAGTGGAAAACCTTGGTCCGCCCCTCGGCGGCGGAAACCAGCGATTCCGCCACGGCGGCCAAGCGGCTGATGACCGATGACGGCTACAACATCGGGGTGCTGTTCAAAGGCGACCGCGCCCCCTATGTCCCAACCAGCGGCGGCGGCAAGAGTGTGGCGGATTTGGATGCGGAGTTCGCGCTGTGATCTGGGATGCGGGGGGATGCCGGTGCACGACTGCAGCAGCCGTTTGCCCCGCTTGTCATCCCGCCCGCTTGTCATCCCGAACGAATGTAAGGGATCTCCGCTTGGCACAACGGTTGGGGAGTTCGCACTGGCCGATGCCGTGCAAGGATGAGATCTCTCACATTCGTTCGAGATGACAACCTCTTTGAAAAACAGCCACCTACCTTCGGACAAGCGCTTTAATTGAACCACGAAGACACGTTACGCCGCCATAGGCCGCCGCACCGCCCCGATAGCCGGGTTCACCGACGCCTGCCGGCACAGAATGGGATAGCTGTCCTGCTCCAGCCCGATCAGCGGCAAGCCGGTGGCCGTGCAGAATTCTTCCACATGCTGCGCGTTGAAATCTTCCAGGGCCACGCCTTGGGCAAGCGCGTGGTCGACCATGTCCAATTCCTGGCCCCAATAGCCGCAACGTGACGTGGGGATGTTGCGGTGCATGCGCTGCATGTCGGGCACCATGGTATCCATGCGGTAGAATGGCCAGATGTCGGCATACAGGAAATCGGCACCGTCGAAGCGGTATTCGCAGGCATCGGCCTGGACGATTTCCACCTTGTGGCGCTGCGGCCAAGTGTCGAAACCGGTGAACTGGCGGGCCATGGCGATGACTTCCGGGTCACGTTCGACCACGATGACGCGCGTCACCGCTTTCAGCGCCGAGACCGCATAGGCCATCAGCCCCAGACCCATGCCGCACACCACCACAGTGCCGTGACAAGCCGCCAGATGGGGCATCTGACTTTCCACCTCCATGGGGACAAGGCTCATCCAGGTGATGCCGTCCTTGGTCAGCAAAGAGGTCGTCCAGTTCAGCAGGCGCGGTCCGCTGAAATAGCCCGGCGCGGCAGGCAGGCAGGCTTGGCGGAACCGCCACACTCCGCTTTCGGTCATGCGATAGGGCGGCGCCGGCATGGGTGGATACGGAACGTCGGCACCCTCGATGATGACCGACGCAGCCGCCAATGCCTCGGGCTCATAGCAATTCAGCGCGCCCAACTCAGCCATAGCCACCCCTCCCCTAAAACGAGAAGGGGAAGTTACTATAACGAGAATTAAAAAGAAAGGCCTCGCGCCTTTACGCTGCTTGCCGGAATGTATACAGCATATACGCGATGGAATCCTGCAACGCTTCTAGCGACGCCTCCAGCACGTTGGTGTGCACGCCAACCGTGGTCCAACGCTGCCCCTTGCCGTCGGTGCTCTCGATGGTGACGCGGGTTTTGGCGCCGGTGCCGGCGGTGCTTTCCACGATGCGCACGCGGTAATCGGCCAATTCCAACGCCACCAATTCCGGGTAGGCACCGGTCAGCACGGCGCGCAGGGCCACGTCGAAGGCATGCACCGGGCCATTACCCTCGCCCACCTGCATAAACTCGCGGCCACCGACTTCGACCTTCACCGTGGCCTCCGACAGGGTGACCCACTCGCCCACCGCATTGCGGCGGCGTTCGTCGATGACGCGGTAGCGCTCCAGCATGAAATATTCCGGGACTTGGCCCAGGGCACGGCGCACCAGCAGCTCGAAGCTGGCGGCGGAGGTATCGTAGGCGTAACCCTCATGCTCCAGTCGCTTGATCAAATCCACCAGATCGGTGACCTCGCGTGGGTCGAAATCCACCTGCATCTGCTCGACCACGCGCACCAGGGCGTCGCGCTTGACCATCTCGATATCGATGCCAAGGTCGGCCATGCGGGCGACGATGTTAGAGCGCCCGGCCTGATCCGACACAACGATCTGGCGCGCATTGCCCACGCGCGACGGGTCGATATGTTCGTAGCAGCTGGGGTCCTTGGCCACCGCCGAGACATGCAGGCCGCCCTTATGGGCAAAGGCCGAGCCGCCCACATAGGGCTGGCTACGGTTGGGCTTGCGGTCCAGCACCTCGTCCAGGGCGCGGCTGACGCCCACCAGATTCTTGAGGTCGCCTTCGCCGATGCCGGTCTCGAACCCCATCTTCAGCATCAGATTGGGGATGATGGAGACCAGATTGGCGTTGCCGCAACGCTCGCCCAAGCCGTTGATGGTGCCCTGAACCTGACGCACACCGGCTTTGACCGCCGCCAGGGAATTGGCGACGGCGGCATCGGTGTCGTTATGGCAGTGAACGCCCAGATGACTGCCGGGGATGCCGGCATCGATGACCTCGCGGACGATGCGGTCGATCTCATGGGGCAGCGAGCCGCCATTGGTGTCGCACAGCACCATCCAGCGGGCACCGTTGTCATAGGCCGCCTTCAACGACGCCAAAGCGAAGTCCGGGTTCTTCTTGTAGCCGTCGAAGAAATGCTCGGCGTCGAGCATGACCTCGCCCACCTTGGTGCAGGCATGGGCGACGGAATCGCCAATCATGCGCAAATTCTCTTCCAACTCGATGCCCAGCGCCACGGTGACCTGGAAGTCCCAGGCCTTACCCACCATGGTCACGACCTTGACCGCTTCATGGGCCATCAACGCGTTGAGGCCGGGGTCGTTGGCGGCGGAGCGGCCAGCGCGGCGGGTCATGCCGAATGCGGCCAGCTTGGCGCGGGTGAACACCGGCGGGTTCGAGAAGAACGAATCGTCGGTGGGGTTGGCGCCCGGCCAACCGCCTTCAATATAATCCAGCCCCAGGGCATCCAGCGCACGGGCAATCCGCGCCTTATCGGCTGCGGAAAAATCCACACCTTGGGTCTGCGCGCCGTCGCGCAGGGTGGTGTCGTACAGATAGACGCGGTTGCTGCTGGTCATAGGGGCTTCAACTGTGATGGCGAACGCGGGGACAGCAAGCATATAGAATGGCTTGGCCCGCGCCAACCGAAACGGGCGGCACTGATCGCCATGCGCTTAACGGCGCAGCAACGCCCGCTCTACCCGCAGGATGGTCCACGGGATGGCGGCCGCTTCACGCAGATGGGCCAGCCACCAATGGCGCGAGGGCTGTTCAGGCCGGGCGCCGGACATATCCACATCCAGGCCGAAGCGGCGGAAGATATAGCGGGCACGCGGCAGGTGGAAAGAGTCGGTCACCACCACCAGCCGGCGCCAGCCATGCAGCCGCACCAGGGGCAGTGAGAACAGGGCGTTCTCGATGGTGTTGCGCGCCCGATCCTCCGTGTGCACAAGCTCAGGCGGCGCGCCCGCTTGCAGCGCCATGTGCCGCATGACCCAAGCCTCGGGCGTGGCCGTGGTGGTGGCGCCGCCGGTCATCAACAGCGCGCCCACCTGCCCGCTATTCAACAGGGCAAGCCCGTGGGCGACACGGCGCGTCGTGGCCGGCGATGGGGTGCCATCAGGCTGGATCCTGGCGCCTAAGACGATGGCGGCATCGTAATTCTCGACAGGGACAGTGCGCATCAGTTAAGCAAATGCTGATAAATGTGGAGGAAGCCCATGGACCGGCGGCGCAATACGGACGTGATCGTGGAGACCCTGGCGCTGGAAGGCAAGCGCGTCATCGACGTGGGCTGCGGCGACGGCTCGCTGGTGCGCCACATGGCGAAGTTCGGCGCCCAGGTGCTGGGGGTGGAATGCAGCCCCTATCAGCTGTCCAAGGCCCGCGCCGCTGCTGCCGTTCCCCGTACCGAGATCGTCGAGGGCGTCGGCCAAGCCCTGCCCGCCCCCAGCGGTCAAACTGACATCGTGGTGTTCTTCAACTCGCTGCACCACGTGCCGCCGGCCTTCATGGGCAAAGCCCTGGAGGAGGCCGCCCGCGTGCTGTGCCCCGGCGGTCAGGTCTATATCTCCGAGCCCCTGGCCGAGGGCCTGTTCTTCCAGACCTGCCGCCCGGTGGATGACGAAACCGAAGTGCGCGCCCTGGCCTATCAGGCGCTGAAGGCCTGTACGGTACTGAAGCCGGTGCAGGAATTCCGCTACCTGCACACCATGACCATGAAGACGTTCTCGGCCTTCCGCGAGCGCATCATCTCGGCCAATAGCGAACGCGAAGCCCGCTTCGATGCCATGGGCGAGGAATTGCAGGCGCTGTTCAACGCCAATGGCAGCCGCAGCGAAGACGGTTGGAACTTCGAGCAGCCCATGCGGGTGAATGTGCTGGCGAAGGCTTAATGCCGCCCCACCAATTCCTTGGCGGAATGGGCCGGATCGGGCTCGGGATGCCAGAAGTTCTTGAGGCTATAGCGCCAGATGGCGAGCGCCTCGCGCAAGTATCGCCGCCCGCCGACCTGGCCCGATGACAGCCGCCGGTTAAGCTCTGCCGATTGCTTCAGGCCCAGGCTGGCGGTTTCCACCACGCGCTGGGCGAGTTTGGCAATGACGTTCATTTCCGCCTCCCTATGATTTTGCGGCATTTGACCCCGCCCGTGGCCCAGGCTGCAATTGGCCGTGGGGCTTAAACCGTCTGGCGTAGGCGCCTTTCGGCTAGTATGCTCCGGGCCGCAAAAAGGACGGAAATATGGCCGACGCATTATCCGAGGTGCTGAATTGGGTAGCCCTGCACTGCCCGGCACCCTTGCGCCCCGAGCTGTTGGCCGCGTTGTCCGCCACCCAGCAATCGGACGAAGGCGGCCCGGCGGAGCTGTGGCGCACCCTGGCGGAAAAGTTGGTCTCGGCGGGCCAAATCGAGCTGGCCCGTGAGGCGTTGAAGCGCTGGCAGCTCTTGGCGCCACCAGACCACCCTTTGCATGCCCTGCTGGGCGGCGGTCCGGCGCCTGAAGCCGAGGCACCGCCGCCCCCGCCGCCGCGCATGGCCAATCCCATTCCCAAGCGCGAGGAAGCCACCTCGCGCATCGTCCGCGTCATCGACACCACCTACACCTTCCAGCGTATCCAGGCGCAGATGGAAAAGGTCCAGGGCCGCCAAGTGGTGTGCGGCTGGGAGACCTTCCTGGACGAAAACGACAAATCCTCGCGCGCCGTGCTGAACCAATTCGCCGACGGCGCCTATGCCCCGTGGGCGGTGTCGGGAGTGTTCTCGGACTTCGCCGGGGCGGCGGCTGTGGAAGTGGTGGTGCGCACCATGCAGCGCCATTTCGTGTTTACCGCCAAGTCGTCGGACAAAACCCGCCGGACTTTGACCAACATCGTCCTGCCCGCCACCGCCGTCATCGGCGTGCTGGCCGGTTACCTCATGGGCGTTCTGCATTAATCGATAGGGCCATGACCGAAACTTCTTCCTCTAACGGGCCGGCGATCATCCTGGTCCGTCCGCAATTGTCGGAAAACATCGGCACCGCCGCGCGGGCCATGCTCAACAATGCGCTGACCGATCTGCGTCTGGTGGGGCCAAAGCCCGACTGGCTGTCGGACCGCGCCATCGCCGCGTCCTCGGGCGCCGACCGCGTCCTGCTGGGCGCCAAGGTGTTTGATACCACCGAGGAAGCCGTGGCCGGCCTGCACCGGGTGTGGGCGACCACGGCGCGCAACCGCTTCATGGTCAAGCCGGTGGACACGCCGCGCAGCGCCGCGAGCGCCATGCGCGCCATCGCCGCCGGGGGTCAGAAGTTCGGTGTGATGTTCGGACCCGAACGGTCCGGCCTAGAAAACGACGACGTGGCCATTGCCGACACCGTGGTGACCGTGCCGCTGAACCCGGAATACACCTCGCTGAACTTGGCGCAATGCGTGCTGCTGATTGGCTATGAGTGGTTCCAGACCGCCGACCCGGTGCTGCCCGACGAGCATATGACGAAGGGCGCCGCAGAGCTGACCACCAAGGACAAGCTGCTGGAATTCTTCGGCCATCTGGAGCGCGAACTGGACGAGTGCGGCTTCCTGCGCCATCCGGAAAAGCGCCCGGTGATGGTGCGCAACATCCGCAACCTGTTCCAACGCGCCAATCTGACCAATCAGGAAGTTCAAACCCTGCACGGCATCGTGCACGAGCTGGTGACCTACCGGCACCGCAAGGGCGAAAACTTCAAGCCGTAGGAAACGAAGCCCTCCGCCGATGCACGGCAGAGGGCTTTCGCATAAGGCGGGTTACGCCAGGATGGGCTTGCCCACCGGCAGCACGTTACGGCCGAACACATCGGCGAACAGCGCGCTGGCCATCATGTACCAGGCCAGCAACGCGCAGATCAGCAGGTCCCAACCGGCGGCCTTGGTCAGTTCGGGATAACCGAAATGGGCCAGATCCAGCAGCACGAAACCGATCATCAGCGTGGTGAAGGTGGCGAACATGGCCTTGCTGATGCGGGCCGAGGCGACCCACAGGATGGCGCTATACGCCGTCCACGCCACCAGGAACCACCCCATGTCGGTAGTCGAGGTATTGAAGATGTCGTAGCGGTTGCCGATCAGGATGCCGGCCAGGGAAATCCAGAAGCAGCCATACGAGGTGAAAGCAGTGTAACCGAAGTTATTGCCGCATTTCTGTTCCTGAAGGCCGGCGATCATCTGGGCGAGGCCACCGAAGATCAGGCCCAGGAACACCACCGGGCCGATACCGGCCCAGCCAAGATTATGAAACTGCAGCATCATGGTGGTCAGGCCGAAACCGGCCAAACCGACCACAGCAGGATTGCCCAGTTTGGGCTTGGCCACCGCGACGGCGGAGTCCATGGAGATAGAGGCGATCTGGGACATTCGTGAAACGTTCCCTAACTTTTATTGGCCTGCCCGATTTTTATTTTAGGCGGCACGTTTGGATAGCTCAGGGTTGTTGCTTGCGCAAGCAAATATCCACCAGCCCGACCTAATGCGGGGCACGGCCTTAAGTCTAATTCAACCGTCATATCCCATACTCACCGCTATCTCAGGAGGGGGAATGCGGTCATGGACGTGCTCAAGGCCTATTGGTCGGCGCCGGAACTCGCCACCAACGGCATCATTTTCCTGCATCTGCTGGGCGCGCTGGCGGTGGGCGTTTTGATCGGCTACGAGCGGTCCTATCACGGCCGCGCCGCCGGCATCCGCACCTATGCCCTGGTCTGCGTGGCGTCGTGCCTGCTGACCGTCATCAATGCCTATCCCGCCCACTGGTTCGGCGGCCTGTCCACTCCGCCCGGCTTGGCGGACCCCACCCGCGTCATGCAGGGCATCATGACCGGCATCGGATTCCTGGGCGCCGGCGTCATCATGAAAGAGGGACTGTCCATCCGCGGCCTGTCCACCGCCGCCTCCATCTGGATGACGGCGGCCATCGGCGTGGTCATCGGCGTGGGCTTTTACGGCGCCGCCATCTGCGCCGCCCTGATCGCCGTGGCGCTGATGAGCGGCGTGCGCAGCATCGAGACCGCCTTGCCCCATCAGACCATGATGCACCTGTCCCTGAAATTCCCCCACGACCGCACCCCCGAAGCCGCCGACATCCGCGCGCTGATGGACAAGTTCGGCTGGGAGGTCTCGGACTGGACCTTCCATCTGGCCCAGGAAGGCACCCGCTTCGAATACGATCTGGTGCTGTACGCCAAGGCGCCGACCAAACCCATCAAACTGGTGGAAGCGCTGGGCCGCCTGGACGGACTGCTGGAATTCCGCCTGTCGCCCACCAGAAGTTAGGCGCCCCTACCCCTTCGGACAAAAGCCGTGTTAAAAGGATTTGGGGACACAAATGCTGGGAGGGCTGGGGCCCGTGGCCGATACGACGTCCATGCCGCGAACACAAGATGAGTGGGAGCGCACAGCCCGTGCGCTGCTGGACGACGGCCAGAACTTCCTGGCCCACGACGTCTGCCGCGACGGCCTGAAGGCCCATCCCGCCAGCGTGAAACTGGCCATCTTCGGCGCCATCGCCCTGTCGCAGACCGGCGCGGTGGACGAAGCGCGGCGCCTGCTGGGGCCGCTGCTGGACGCCATCCTCATCGATGAAGGCCCGTTCCGCCGCCTACAGGCCAGCCTGAAAAGCGCCATCGACACCTTGGACAACAAGGATGCCGACCGCTCGCTGGCCGCCATTGCTGAACTGGCTGAATCCATCGATTTGGTGCGCGGCAAGAGTCTGGTCGCTACCGCCGATGCCGAGACCTACAACGCCCTGGCCCGCGTGTTCCGCGAGGCTTGGTTGTCTTCAGGCCGGCGCCGTGACTTGGCCCATTGCCGCGATCTGTTCCTGCGCGCCTTCCATTCCAGTTCCAATCCGCGCGACGGCATCGAAGCGGCCATCATGTCGCTGCTGCTGGGCGACCGCGCCCAGGCGCGCCAATTGGCCGCCCGTATCAACAAGATCATGAGCGATGGCGAGGTCGATCCATCCCTGACGCCCGACATCCGCTACCGCATCCTCGCCACCCAGGGGCTGGCCCAGTTGCTGGTGGGCGACAGCGAAGCCGCCATCGGCACCTTCGAATGGGCGCGCACCATTGAAGGCGTGCATTACGGCCGAGTGGTATCCGCGCTCAAGCAACTGGAACTGGTGCGTCAGGGCGGCATTGAGGTACCGGCGGAACTGGACGACATCGTCAAGCCGCCCACCGTGGTGGTGTTCACCGGCCACGCTTTGGACCGCCCCGGCGAAGGCCCCCACTTCCCGCCCGCTTTAGAAGCCGCCGTGCGTGCCGAGATCGCCCAGCAATTGGAAGAGCTCGACGCCCAGATCGGCTATTCCATGGCCGCCTGCGGCTCTGATTTGCTGTTCATCGAGGCCATGCTGGAGCGCGGCGCCGAGGTCAACGTGGTGATGCCCTTCGCCATGGACGACTTCATCGCCAATCAGGTGCGCTATGGCGGCCCGCGCTGGGAGATGCGCTTCCGCAACGCGCTGAAGCTGGCGACTTCTGTCACCTATGCCACCGAGGAACGCTATCTCGGCCACGACATGCTGTACCGCTTCGCCAACCAGTGCCTGCACGGCTTGGCGACCTTGCGCTCCAGCTTCCTGCGCACCGCCCCCTATCTGCTGGCCCTATGGGACATGATGCCCGGCTCGCTGGTGGGCGGCGCCGGTGACTTCATCGACCAATGGGAAGACATCGCCAAGCTGCGCATCATCGATCTGGACGGCTTGCTGCAGCAATTTCCCGAATTGATTGGTCCCGACGGCCCAGCCATGCCCAATCTGGACTTCGGCGGCGACGACGAGGAAGAGGCCGAACAGGGCCGCGTCATCCGCTCCATGCTGTTCTGCGACATCGCCGGCTATTCCAAGCTGAAGGAAGAAAATATCCCGGCCTTCCTGGATTTCCTGGCGCGATTAAAGGAAGGCATGGTTGCCGCGGGCGCCGAGCCCACCAGCATCAACACCTGGGGCGACGCCATCTTCGCGGTCATGGACAAAGCCACCCCCATGGCCGAATACGCCCTGACCATGCAGGAAGCGGTGGCGCGCCTGGGCGAGGAAATGCGCGAGCAACTGCCCAACCCGCTGAACCTGCGCATCTCGCTGCATGCCGGGCCGGTGTTCGAGGCATTGGACCCCATCTGCGGACGCAAGAACTTCTACGGCAGCCACATCAACCGTGCCGCCCGACTAGAGCCGGTCACCGTCATCGGCCACGTCTATGCCACCCAGCAATTCGTCGCCGTGCTGACCGCCGAGCAATCCGCCTTGCGCTCGGAAGCGGTCAATAATGGCGAGGAGTTCGAGGAACATTTCGTCAGCGAGTATGTGGGCGTGCTGTCGCTGGCCAAGGATTTCGGCAAGCAAATCGTCTACCACTTGCGTCGCCGCCCCGAGATCGAAGTGCACGAGGAGGTTCCGGAACCGGAGCCTGTGGCGGTAGATGACGACAACGTCACCGAACGCCAAGCCCCCAGCGTGGAAACGGTCCTCGCCACCGTCGCCAAGATGATGGAACGCGCCGATGCGGGTGAAGATGGCGCGAAGAGAAAGCCGCGAAAGAAGAAGCTTAAGGATGAAGGCAGCGCCGAATTCATCATGGACGGCGAGAATCACTGGCCGGGGACGTAAATTCCCCTCCCCCCTCGCGGGGGAGGGAGGGGCCCATGCGGCACGCATGGGAGGGAGAGGGGGATGCTGGACCGCGCCCGAGAACTTCGCCGCAATCAAACTGAAGCCGACCGCCGCCTGGGGCCTGCTGCGGGCCAGACGCTACGGCTGGAAGTTTAAACGCCAGCAGGCCATCGGCTCCTACATCGTGGATTTTGTGTGTCTCGAGTGCCGCGTCATCGTGGAAGCCGATGGCAGTCAGCATGCCGGGTCCGAACATGACAAGCGGCGTGACACTTGGCTGCGCAGCCAAGGGTTCACGGTTGTCAGGTTCTGGAACGAAGAAATTTTGGACCACATTGACGGGGTGGAAGCGCGGTTAGCTGCGGTTTTGGCGGCAAACGCCCCCTCTCCCTCCCAGCGCTGACGCGCCGGGTCCCTCCCTCCCCCGCGAGGGGGGAGGGGATAAGCGCACATTTAGCCCCTCCCCCCTCGCGGGGGAGGGAGGGGCCCATGCGGCACGCATGGGAGGGAGAGGGGGCCCGCTTAAGCCAAAAAGCCCTTCAGCACCGCAACCTGATCCTGAGTATTCAATGCCGGGGCATGGCCGCAGCCGGGGATGGTGATCAACGCCGGACACGGCCCCCGCTGGGTCATCTTCACCGCCGATTCGGCCAGCAGCAGATCGGATGTCTCGCCCCGAACCAGCAGGGTCGGGCAAGTGATGGCGTCGTAAATGTCCCACATGTCGAATTCGTCCATGTGTTCGGCGAAGACAGTCATCACCGCCGGGTCGTAATGGGACGAATAGGTGCCGTTGTCGCGGCGGCGCAGTGAGGTCTCGGTCATCAGCCGCCATTCCGCATCGGTCATTTTGCCGAAGGGCGCATAGGCGATGCGCAGGAAGGCCTCGAAATGGGCGATGGAGGGGAATTCCGGCACCATGGTCACATAGGCCTTGATGCGATCCACCGCCGCCTGATTGATCTCGGGTCCCACGTCATTGATGACTAAGCGTTCGATGCGTCCGGCGGTTTCCTTGGTGCCGGCCAGGGCCATGCCGATGATGCCGCCCATGGAGGTGCCGACCCAACGCACTTGCTCAAGCCCCAGGCGGTCCAGCATCTCAATGGCGTGACCGCAATAGGCAGGGATGGTGTAATCGGCCTGCGGGTCCTTTGACCAGCTCGACAGGCCGCGCCCGATGGTATCGGGGCAGATGATGTGGAACATGGGCGCCAATTGCCGCGCGATGGTGTCGAAATCGCGCCCGACGCGGGCCAGCCCGTGCCACATGACCAGCGCCGGTGCGTCGCGGTCGCCCCATTCGGTGACATGCACCTCGTGGCCAGCGATGGACAGGTACAGCGAACGCGGGCCGTTGGCAGTGCTGGACATGACGGAGAGGGCCTTTCCGTTGGGGATGGACCTGAGTATATCTGGATAAACGCCGACGCCTAAGGAAACCACGCCATGCTAGACCTTCGCGACCCCACGCTGTTGCGCCGCCAAGCCTATGTGGATGGGCAGTGGATTCATGCGGATTCCGGTGCGACTCTTGCGGTCACCAATCCGGCTGACGGTTCGGTCATCGCCCAGGTGGCCTCGCTGGGTGCAGCAGAGACCCGGCGCGCCATCGACGCGGCCAACCGCGCTTTGCCCGCTTGGCGCGCGCGCACCGCCAAGGACCGCGCCGCCATTATGAAAAAGTGGTTCGAGCTGATCCTGGCCGCCGGCGACGATCTGGCAATCATCATGACCGCCGAGCAAGGCAAACCCCTGGCCGAGGCCAAGGGCGAAGTGGTCTACGGCGCCGCCTTCATCGAATGGTATGCGGAAGAAGCAAAGCGGGTGAACGGCGACATCATCCCCGAAAACGCCCCCGGCCGCCGCATTCTGGTGACCAAGGAGCCCATCGGCGTGGTCGCCGCCATCACCCCGTGGAACTTCCCCAACGCCATGATCACCCGCAAATGCGCCCCGGCGCTGGCGGCGGGCTGCACCGTGGTGGTCAAGCCGGGCGAGGATACTCCGCTATCGGCCCTGGCCCTGGCCGAACTGGCCGAGCGGGCGGGCATCCCGGCGGGCGTGTTCAACATCCTGCCCACTGCCGATTACGTGGCCGTGGGCGGTGAGCTGACCGCCAACCCCATCGTGCGCAAGCTCAGCTTCACCGGCTCCACCGAGGTGGGCAAGCTGCTCATGAAGCAATGCGCCGACACCATGAAGAAGGTCAGCTTCGAACTGGGCGGCAACGCCCCCTTCATCGTCTTCGACGATGCCGATGTGGATGCGGCGGTGACCGGCGCCCTGGCCTCCAAATTCCGCAACACCGGCCAGACCTGCGTCTGCGCCAACCGCATTCTGGTCCAGGCCGGCATCTACGACATTTTCGCCGCCAAGCTGGCCGAAGCGGTGAAGAAGCTGGTGGTGGGACCGGGCCT
>JACMKT010000035.1 GCA_014380005.1 Rhodospirillales bacterium | reverse complement strand
TTCTTCAGCTCGAGCTTGCCCGGCTGGGACAGCTTCAACGGCGCCTTGCGCTCCTGATCCTTCGAATCGCTCATGTAATCGACTTCGTCTCTCTCGCGGGTAGGACGGGCAGGGCGCCCGGCCTGTTCAGACTCAACTTCGTTCCGATGTCCCAGGTCCCCGAGCAATGGCTTCGGGGGACGAGGCAGACACCAAACTCACGCGGAAGCCGGCCAACAGACCCGCCTCCTCTATCAGCCGGCGGGCCAGCCCACCGGGGGCCAAGGCCACATGCACCGCCTGATCGCGACCGAAGGGAGTGCCCAACTCGACCGCGTCAAACAATTCAACCACAGGCAGCCCGCCGGAGTCCCCGGCATTCTCACCTGTTACGCCCCGGGCCAAAGCCCGCAGCTTGCCTTTTCCGTCTTCGGCGGCGTCGCGGGCTTCCACCAGCGCCATCACCCGGCCAGCTTTCAGCTCGGCCTTAACCTTCTCGAACCCGGTCACCGCATGGCCGGCGCGGCGCGCCAAACCAAGGATATCCAGGCAGCGGCGCAGCAGCATAGCCTCGATGCGGTCCGCCAAATCTTCGGGCGCCACAACTTTACGTCGCGCGGCCTTGGCGAACAAACGTTTCGCCACGGCCGTATTTACCACATCCCGGCGCGCGCTCAACCAGATTCCCCGGCCGGGCAGGCGTTGTTCCAGATCGGGCACCACCTCATCGGTGGGGGAAACCACGAAACGGAGCAGTTCACCCTTGGGGCGAACCAGCGCGCTTACGATGCACCGCCGGTTCGGCCCCGTCTCGGGCTCAGGCTCCAAATCGTCGCTTTCGGCCCACTCCATCCTCAGGCCTGACCAGCCTCGCCCTCGAACCAATGGGCGCGGGCGGCCATGATCACGGCGTTGGCCTGATCTTCGGTCATCTCGTCCTTGCCGACGACATCAATCAGCTCGTCGCTGGCGAGGTCACCCAGATCGTCCAGGGTCTTGATCCCCTTATGGCCCAGCTTCACCAGCATGACCGGTGCAAGGCCTTCGATGGCGGCCATCTCGTCGACCACGCCCAAATCCTTGCGCATGGCGTCGTAGCGCTCGTCCTGTTCGGCCAGGAAGTTGCGCGCACGCTGCTGGAGTTCGGCGGCCACGTCGTCATCGAAGCCCTCGATACCGGTGAGGTCCTCAAGGGGGACGAACGCGACTTCTTCGACGGTGGAGAAGCCTTCGGTCACCAACAGATGGGCGATCACATCGTCCACGTCCAGGGCGTCGATGAACATTTTCGAGCGCGAACGGAACTCTTCGTTACGACGTTCGGATTCCTCGGCCTCGGTCATGATGTCGATGGACCAGCCGGTCAGCTGGCTCGCCAGACGCACGTTCTGGCCGCGGCGACCGATGGCCAGCGACAGCTGGTCGTCAGGCACCACCACTTCCATGGCATGGTTTTCGTCGTCCAGCACCACCTTGGTCACCTCGGCGGGAGCCAAGGCGTTGACCACGAAGGTGGCGTATTCGGACGACCACGGAATGATGTCGATCTTTTCGCCCTGCAGCTCGGCCACCACCGCCTGGACGCGCGAACCGCGCATGCCGACGCAGGCACCCACCGGGTCGATGGACGAATCGTGGCTGATCACGGCGATCTTGGCACGGGAACCGGGGTCGCGGGCGACCGCCTTGATCTCGATGATGCCGTCATAAATCTCGGGCACTTCCTGAGCGAACAGCTTGCTCATGAAGGTGGGATGGGTGCGCGACAGGAATATCTGCGGGCCGCGCGGCTCTTGCCGCACGTCGTAGATATAGGCGCGGACGCGGTCGCCGGTGCGGAAGGTTTCGCGCGGGATCAGCTCGTCGCGGCGCAGCAGGCCTTCGGCCCGGCCCAGATCGATGATGACGTTGCCGAATTCGACGCGCTTGACCAGACCATTGCTGATCTCGCCGACGCGGTCCTTGTATTCATTGAACTGGCGCTGACGCTCGGCGTCACGCACCTTCTGCACGATGACCTGCTTGGCGGTCTGCGCGGCGATGCGGCCGAAATCGATGGGCGGCAGGGGATCGACCAGGAACTCGCCCAGCTGAGCGTCGGGCTTCTTCTTCAGCGCGCGGGCCAGCGGCAGCTGAGTCAGCTCGTTCTCGACCTCTTCGACCACTTCGATGAAGCGCGCAAGCTGGATCTCGCCGGTCTTGCGGTCGATATGGGCGCGGATGTCGTGCTCGTGACCATATTTGGAGCGGCCAGCCTTTTGAATGGCCTGCTCCATGGCTTCAAGCACTTCGTCGCGATCAATACCCTTGTCGCGGGCCACCGCGTCGGCGACCTGCAGCAATTCGGGGCGGGGAAGCGCTGCGATTCGTTCCATCGTGTCTCTTATCCCTGGCCTTCGGGCCCTTTGGTCACAGCGTCGACGAGCTCGTCGGTGAGCACCAGCTTGGCGGATTTGATGTCGGCCATATCCATGGCGACCTCACCCGTTTCCGTCAGTATCTTCACCCGGCCGTCGCTATCGAGTCCCAGCAGCTTGCCACGGAAGCGCTTGCGCCCATCCACCGGCGCCAGCGTTTCGACCTTGGCCTCGTGTCCGGCCCAACTGACGAAGTCCTTGGACCGCGTCAACGGGCGGTCGATGCCCGGCGAGCTGACCTCCAGTACATATTCACCCTGAATGGGGTCTTCCACGTCCAACAAGGCCGAGACCGACCGGCTGATGTCGGCGCAATCATCCACCGTCATCCCGTTGCCGTCTTTTCGCTCGGCCATGATTTGGAGTGTCGGCCGGGTCCGGCCTTGAAGTACCACTCGCACCAACTCGTAGCCCAAGCCGTCGAGCGGGGGGGCGATCAATACTTCCAAACGCTGCTGAAGATCCATTCCCTCGATGCCTTGCGACCTGAAGGGTCCTTAAAAAAACAAAAAAGTGGGCCTACGGCCCACTCCCACAACCCCCTCCTCCTGCGAGACGCTTCTTGGAGGGGAAGTAAGAATGTGTCTTGCCCGGACCTTAAGCGGAAATTAGCACGGTGGCAAGGGAAGAGTCGGGGTACCCCGGCCTGCTTAGCGCGCCTTGCGTTTGAACCGGAAGAACACCGGGGCGTTCTCGGCCAGGCATTTCAGCTCGTAGCGGGTGGCGGGCCAATCGTCGGGAAGCTGGGTCCTGTCGGTGGTGACCAGGACTTCCTCGAATGCCTCATGGCCGCGCAATTGTTCGGTCGCCCACGCCTGATAGACCGGATCGTCCGAGGCGACGCGCAGTTCGGCGCCGTCTTCCATGACGCGGGCCAGCAGGTCCAGATTGGGCCGGCCGATGAAGCGGCGGTCGCAATGGCGCTTCTTCGGCCACGGATCGGGGAACAGCACGAAGACGCGGCCCAAACTGGCTTCGGGGAAGGCTGGCAGCAATTGGCGGACGTCTTCGGGGAAGATGCGGACGTTGTCCATATCGGACCCGTTGAGGTGTCCGAGCAGGCTGGCAATGCCGTTCTTGAACGGTTCGCAGCCGATGATCCCCATTTCGGGGTGCAGGCCGGCTTGGGCGGCCACATGCTCGCCGCCGCCGAAGCCCACTTCAAGCCAGACCTGCTCCACCTTGCGGGGGAACAGGTCCTTGGGCTCGAGCGTTTCGCCCTGCCCCGGCACCGCGATGGCGAACCGGGGCAGCAGCGTTTCCATCAGACCGAGGGCGGACGCGCGCAGACGCTTGCCGGCGCGCCGCCCATAGAAGCGTGGCCGGTCATCGATGACTGGCCGCGTCTCGTCGGTCATATGGCTCATTAGGCACCAAAAGCGCGCTTGAGCTGATCCACGAGGTCGAGCTTCTCCCACGAGAAGCCGCCATCCGCGTCCGGGTTGCGGCCAAAGTGGCCGTAAGCGGCGGTGCGGGCGTAGATGGGCTTGTTCAGGCCCAGATGGGTGCGGATGCCGCGCGGGGTCAAATCCATCAACTGCTGCAGCACGATGGACAGCTTGTCCTCGTCCACCTTGCTGGTGCCGTAGGTGTCCACATAGACCGACAGGGGCTTGGACACGCCGATGGCGTAGCTGAGTTGGATGACGCAGCGGTCAGCCAGACCGGCGCCGACCACGTTCTTGGCCAGATAGCGCGAGGCATAGGCCGCCGAACGGTCCACCTTGGTCGGATCCTTGCCCGAAAAGGCGCCGCCGCCATGGGGAGCCGCACCGCCGTAGGTGTCCACGATGATCTTACGCCCCGTGAGGCCGCAATCGCCGTCCGGGCCGCCGATGACGAAGCGGCCGGTGGGGTTCACGTAGAAGGTCTCTTCCGGGCACATCCAGCCCTTGGGCAGGACGTCCAGCACGTGCGGGCGCACGATTTCCAGCACGTCGGACTGGCTCAGCGCGCCGTCATGCTGGGTCGAAACCACCACCGAGGTGGCGCGCACCGGCTTGCCGTCGCGGTATTCCAGGGTGACCTGGGACTTGCTGTCCGGACCCAGCAGGGGCTGGGCGCCGGAATGGCGGGCCTCGGCCAAGCTTTTCAGGATCTCGTGGGCGTAATAGACCGGGGCGGGCATCAGCACCGGGGTCTCGTTGCAGGCGTAGCCGAACATGATGCCCTGGTCGCCGGCGCCTTCGTCCTTTTCGCCGGCGGCGTCAACGCCCACGGCGATGTCGGCGGATTGCGAGTGCACATGGACCTGGACTTCGGCGTTCTTCCAGTGGAAGCCGTCCTGTTCGTAGCCGATATCCTTGATGGCGTGGCGCGCGATGTCTTCCATCAGCGCCGGGGTGACCGAGGCCGGGCCGCGCACTTCGCCGGCCAGGACCACCAGATTGGTGGTGCACAGGGTCTCGACGGCGACACGGGAGTGGGGATCGGCAGCAAGAAAAGCATCGACGATGGCGTCGGAAATGCGGTCGGAAACCTTGTCGGGATGACCCTCGGACACCGATTCGGAGGTGAACAGGTAATTTTTCTTCGACACGGCGAGACTCCTAGTTCCAGTGTTTTGGACCAGGGGCATCGATGGAATGGGTTTAAGGCGCCATCGTGATGCACCCACTTAGCCGGTGTTTAGCGTGGTGGCAAGCGGTCACAAATCTCCACGGGAGCGGCCCGACCGTGATGGTCCAGACCTCTCCAAGGCAGTTCTTGTGGCAGGGGGCGAACCCTGCCGTCAAGCGTCAACGCCGGACAATCGACTTTTTCTACTAGCCGAAAGAAAAGGGAGACCAAGCGGATAGCTGGTCTCCCTTTTGGGATAGCGTGGCAAAGCTGTTAGGACGAGGCCGCGTCCGACGCGTCGGCCAAGGCCTTGGCCAATTCGTAGACGCGCTTGCGAACCTGCGGGTCGGCGATGCGGTAATAGGCCCGCACCAATTCCAGGGTCTCGCGCTTGGCCATGGGGTCGTGCTCGAAATGAGCCGCCGGTTCGGCCAATTCACCCACGCCGGCAATCAGCGCCGGGGTCTGGGTCTTGAGCTGGTCGGACATGTCGTCGAAGAAGAAGCTGACGGGAACGTCCAGCACGCGCGACAGGTCGAACAGACGGGACGCGCCGACGCGGTTGGCGCCCCGTTCATACTTCTGCACCTGCTGGAAGGTCAGGCCCAGGGCCTCGCCAAGCTTTTCCTGGCTCATGCCCAGCAGGGTGCGGCGCAAGCGCACGCGGCTGCCCACATGGACGTCGATGGGATTGGGTTTGCCCGAGGGCGTGCGCCCCCGGCTGCTGCCGTTGCGAGCGCCAACCACTGTGTTACGCGGTGTCTGAGCCATCGGATAGTCCAGTTTCAAACAATTTTACGAAAATACGATTTTACGAACCTACGGGCCGTATGCCTCATTATGACCGAGGGTGCATACAAGTCAATCGGGTGTCACACAGGGTACGAACGCGTACAGGCCGAACATTAATCGGCGCGACGTTGAACCCGGCAGAGCGCCAGACCGATCATCGTGCATAGCAGGGAGAGCGCTAGGGGAAGTGTATTGCCGTATAGGGCGAACAAGGTCGGCGGCAATGGTTTGGGCAGGACGGCATCGACGATGCCGCGATGGCCCAGTTCCAGCCGGGCCAATTCGCGGCCCCAGGCGTCAAAAACGGCGGAAATGCCGGTGTTGGCGGCGCGCACCAGGGGCAAGCCTTCCTCGATGGCGCGCATGCGGCCAGCGGCAAGGTGCTGGTACGGGCCGGCGGAATGACCGAACCAGCCGTCATTGGTGATGGTCAACAGCCAAGCGGGCCGGGGCTGGTCGCGACCAACAACCTCAGCGGGAAAAATCGCCTCATAGCAGATCAGCGGCGATACGGGTGGCAGGCCGGGCAGGGTCAAGGTGCGCAGGCCGGCGCCGGGGGAAAAATCCATGCCGCCGATATTGACCGCTGCCGGAAGGATGGCGCGGAACGGTACATATTCGCCGAACGGCACCAGATGGACCTTGTCGTACAGGCCGACCAATTGGCTCGCGCCGTCGATGGCCATCAAACTGTTCCACACCCGGAACGGTGCCACTCCTTGGGGAGTGACCCGTGGCGCGCCGGTCAGCACCATGCCGCCGGGCGGCGCCACCGAGGCGACCATGGCGCGGTGGGCATCGTCATGGTCCAGCAGGAACGGTGCCGCCGTTTCCGGCCATATAAGATGAGTGACCTTGTCCCAGCCGGGGGCCTTGGACAGTTGCAGATAGGCCTGCAGATGGGCCTCGCGCAGATCTTCCCGCCATTTATGGGATTGGCCGATGGCGGGCTGGACCAGCCGCAGGCGCACATCGGACACGGAATCGTCATTGGCTGCGGCCAGCCGCAGGGTGCCGTAGCCAAACGCCGCCGCCAGCAGCAGCAGGGACACCGTCACGGCGCCAATCTTTTGCCGGCGGGGGGCGGAATCGGCCAGGGTGGCCAACAGGCCGAACACCAGCAGGGTGAACAGGGACAGGCCGAATACGCCCATCAGCGCGCCCGCCTGCAGCACCGGGGCCGCAGCATCCCACACCGAGCCCAGGGGATTCCACGGGAAGCCGGTCAGCACCCAGGACCGCGCCCATTCCATCAGCGTCCAGGCGCTTGCCAGCACCGGCACCCGGCCCACGCCGGTGACCCCCGACAGCCGGGTCAGCCACGTGGCGGTGCCGGTGAATACCGCCACCACCGAGGACAGGCCCAAGGTGGCGAAGGGGATCATCCAGCCGAATTTCTCTGGCTCGATCAGCAGGGCATTGGCGATCCAATACAGTCCCACCAGGAACCAGCCCAAGCCCCACCACCAGCCGGCCCCGAAGGCGGCGCGGCGATTGGGCGAGCCGTCCAGCAGCCAGACCAGACCGGGCAAGGCGATCAGCAAGACCGGCAGGAATCCCACCGGCGGCAAGGCCAAGGCGCCCAGTGCGCCCAGGGCAATGGCGACGGCCCGGCGCTTCCAGCCGGCCAGTGCGGCAAGGCCACCGGCAGCAGTGCCGAACCAGCCTGAGGCGGGAGATGACCGGGTCACGGCCAGATCGGCAAGACTCATCCAGCGGTCTCGGGCGCGGGCTGGGGCGAGACCTTGCGCACCCGCAACCATTTGATGCGGCGGGGATCGGCGTCCACCACCTCGAATTCCAGGCCCGAGGGATGGGCGATCAACTCGCCCCGCGACGGCACCCGACCGGCAATGAAGAAGACCAGACCGCCCAAGGTGTCCACGTCCTCCCGTTCCTCTTCGGTCAGAACTTGGCCCACCACCTGCTCGAATTCCTCGATGGGGGTGCGGGCATCGGCCTCGATCACGCCGTCGGGCCGGACCACCATGTCCGGTTCCACGTCGCGGTCGTGTTCGTCCTCGATCTCGCCGACGATCTGTTCCACCAGATCCTCAATGGTCACCAGCCCGTCGATGCCGCCATATTCGTCCACCACCAGGGCCATGTGGGTGCGCTTCAGGCGCATCTCCAGCAGCATGTCCATGACCCGCATGGAGGGCGAGACGAACAGCACCCGGCGCACGATGCGATGCAGTTGCACCGGCTTGTCCGTTTTGCCGACGGCCAGCACGTCCTTGATGTGGACCATGCCGATGACGTCGTCCAGCCGGCCGCGATAGACCGGCAGGCGCGAATGGCCGCATTTGATGAACAGCTCGGACAATTCGTCCAGGGGGGTGACGGCATCCACGCCGACGATGTCGGCGCGCGGCACCATGACGTCATAGGCACTGCGTTCCCGCAGATGCAGGATGTTGCCCAGCAACACCCGTTCCTGTTCGTCGATGGGGATGCCGGATTCGTCGCGGTCCTCGATCAGCTCTTCGAGGGCCTCGCGCACCGTCTCGCTGCCCTTGGACCGGCGCAGCGCGCGCAACCATCCGCGGATGGTGTCGATCAGGGTGTCGTCATTGACCCCTTCGCGGGCGGCTTTGGAAAAGCCGTATTGCGGAGTTCCTCCGTCGCGGGAAATCCTGAATGGTGTTGCCCCGGCTTCGCGGGGCTGGCGACTATGGGGTTCGCTCATGGTCCTCATCGCCCTCCTTCGGCGATGTTACTTTCTGTGGGGTTGTCGTCCAATGACGGCAAATAGGGATCGGCTATGCCGAAGCGGGCCAGGATGGCCGCCTCCAGCCGTTCCATTTCTTCGGCCTCAATCTCGTCTTCTTCGTGATCATAACCCAAAAGGTGCAAAACTCCGTGCACGACCAAATGGGATAGATGCTCGGCCATTGGTTTGCCCTGCTCCACCGCTTCGGCGCGGCAGGTCTCGAAGGCCAGGATGATGTCGCCCAGCAGCAGCGGTGCGCCGGGCGGGCGGGGGGCGTCGTCGTCGTCCAGGCTGGCGAAGGACAGCACGTTGGTGGGCTTGTCCTTGCCGCGCCATTCCCGGTTCAGCACCTGCACCGTGGCATCGTCGGCCAGCACCACGCTGATTTCCAACGGGTCGTCACCCAGATCACAATCGGCATCCGCCAGCGCGGCCTCGGCCATGCGGGTGATCAGGGCTTCCAGATCGGGCACCGCCTCGGACCAAGCGGCATGCTCGACATTGATCTCAATCGCGGTGGGGTTCATCGCCGGGCCTCGTTATCAGCTTTCTTTTCGCGGTCGGCGCGGTCATAGGCGCGGACGATGCGGGTGACCAGATCGTGGCGCACCACGTCCTTGTCGGTGAAATTGATGAAGGACACGCCCTCCATTCCCCCGATGACGTCGAGAGCGTCGCGCAGGCCGGAGCGCACGCCCGAGGGCAAATCCACCTGGGTCAGGTCGCCGGTGATGACCATGCGCGAGCCCTCGCCCATGCGGGTCAGGAACATCTTCATCTGCATGGAGGTGGTGTTCTGCGCCTCGTCCAGGATGATGAACGAATTCGCCAGGGTGCGGCCCCGCATGAAGGCCAGGGGCGCCACTTCGATCTCGCCGGCCAGCAGCTTCTTCGCCACCTGATCGCCGGGCAGCATGTCGTACAGGGCGTCGTAAAGCGGGCGCAGATAGGGGTCGACCTTGTCCTTCAAATCGCCGGGCAGGAAGCCCAAACGCTCGCCCGCTTCCACCGCCGGGCGCGACAGGATCAGGCGGTCGACCTCGCCCGACAGCATCATGGACACCGCCTTGGCCACGGCCAGATAGGTCTTGCCGGTGCCCGCCGGTCCCAGCCCGAACACCAGCGGGTTCTTTTGCAAGGCCGACAGGTAATCAGCCTGGGTGGGGGTGCGTGGGGCGATGTGACGCTTGCGGGTGCGCAACACCAGATCCTCTGCCGGATCGGGTTCGTGATGGGTCATGCGGACTGCGGCATCGACGTCGGCGGTCTCCAAATGGCCCTGGCGGCGGGCGAGGTCGTAAAGGGAATCCAACACCTGAGCGGCATCCTCGGCGCTATCGGGCGAGCCGGAAATGGCGATGGCATTGCCGCGCGCGTTCAGCGCCACCGCCAGATGGCGTTCGATGCGCTCAAGGTTCACGTTGTGGGGACCGAACAGCACCTGCAACAGGGCGTTATCCTGGAATTCCCGGGACAGCGTGGTGTGCTGCTCTGTAGGGGGCGCGCTCAAGCGCATATCCTCTCAGCTGAAATCGCTTCGCCGGCCAAGCTGTTCGAATGCAATTCGGTGATGCGGACATGGACGATTTGGCCCATGCGGTCGCTGGCATTGTCCACATGGACCGGCTGCATGAACGGCGAGCGCCCGGTCAACTGGCCGGGATAGCGGCCGGGGCGGTCCAGCAGCACCGCCATGGTCTTGCCCACGGATTGCTGATTGAACTGGTTGGTCTGGTCCCACAGCAGGGTTTGCAATTCGGCCAGACGGGCATCCTTGACCGCTTCGGCGACCTGATTGGGCATGCCGGCGGCGGGAGTGCCCGGACGGGGCGAGTATTTGAACGAATAGGTGTTGATGAAGCCGACCTGACGCACAAGGTCCATGGTGTCCTGGAAATCCGCATCGGTCTCGCCGGGGAAGCCGACGATCAGATCGGTGGTCAGCGCCAGATCGGGTTTGGCGATCTTCAGCCGCTCCACCAGACTTAGATAGAACGCGCGGTCGTGCTTGCGGTTCATGGCGTCGAGAATGCGGTCCGAGCCCGACTGCACCGGCAGGGACAGGAACGGCATCAGCTTGTCCACCTGGGCATGGGCCGAGATCAGATCCTCGTCCATGTCATTGGGGTGCGAGGTGGTATAGCGGATGCGCTCCAGTCCCTGGATGTCGGCCAATTCGCGGATCAGCCGGCCCAAACCCCAGGCCCCGCCGCTGGCGCCGTCGCCGTGCCAGCCATTGACGTTTTGCCCCAGCAGCGAGATTTCCACCACGCCCTGGGCCACCAGCTTGCGGGCCTCGTCCAGGATGGCCTGGGCCGGGCGCGAATACTCGGCGCCACGGGTGTAGGGCACCACGCAGAAGGTGCAGAACTTGTCGCAGCCCTCTTGCACCGACAGGAAGGCGGCTTGGCCGTCGGCGCGGGCGTCGGGCAGATGGTCGAATTTGGGTTCCAACGGGAATTCGGTATCTAGCACCGCCCCGCCATTTCCGTTTTTGAGGGCGGCGCGGGCGGCCTTGGCGACCATTTCGGGCAGGCGGTGATAGGTCTGCGGCCCCAGCACGATGTCCACGAAGGGGGCGCGGCGCAGGATTTCCGCGCCTTCCGCCTGGGCGACGCAGCCGGCCACGGCGATGATCAGCTTGCCGTCGCGCGCGGTCTTGAGCACGCGCAGGCGGCCCAGTTCCGAGAACACCTTCTCGGCGGCCTTCTCACGGATGTGGCAGGTGTTGAGGATGACCATGTCGGCATCTTCGGGGCTGGCGGCCTCGGCATAGCCAAGGGGCGCCAATACGTCCGCCATGCGTGCGGAATCGTAGACGTTCATCTGACAGCCGTAGGTTTTGACGAAGAGTTTCTTGGCCAATGTCGTCAGCCTGCAGCCTTTCCGCCGCCGGCAAGGGGAGTTACGCGCCTAAGCATGGATCAAGAATTAGCATTGATGGGCGCGGAGTCAAGGATGGGGGCGGCTTCAGCTTCGGTCTCGATCTTGGCCGGCGGGCGGTGGGCGGTGATCTTGGCTTCGTCCAGGCGGCCCGACAGAGTGGCGACCACGGTATTGGCGATGACGTCATGGCAATGATTGGCCAGGGCCTTGCGGTCGCGGAAATCGGCGATGGTCACGGGTGGATGGAACACCACTTCCACGGTCAGCTGGCCCAGACCCAGCAAGGCGAACAGGTGGCCGGCCAGGGTCATGTCGCCGTACCACGCATAGAACGGGCGGAAGGCGCGGCACATGGGATGGCCGTCCAGGCGGGTATAGGCCACGGAAATGGGCTGCACCGGCAGGATGGCGCCGTCGGCCCCGCGCATCTGCGCCACGGCGAACAGCGAGCTTTTGAACGGCAGCACCCGGTTGCCGTCATTGGACGTGCCTTCGGGGAACAGGATCAGGGAATCGCCGGCGGCTAGGCGGGTGCTCAGCGCATCGCGCTCCTTATGGGTGGCGCCGCGCTTGCGGTCCACGAACACGGTCTGGGCAATGCGCGACAGGAAGCCGAAGCCGGGCCAGCCGGCCACTTCGCTTTTGGCGACGAAATTGGCCTCCAGCAGGCTGCCCAGTACGATGATGTCCAGATAGCTGGCGTGGTTGGCGATGAACAGCACCGGTTTGGCCGTGGCGGTGGGCACGCCCCGGCGCACCACATGGAAACCCAGGATACGGGTGACCAATGCGAAATAGGCGCGCATGTAGCGGGGGTAACCCTTCCAGCCACAGGCCAGCAGGATCAGATAGGCCGGCAGCGCGGCCAGCGTCCACACCAGGAATCCAAGGAAACGCAGGGTGGCGACGAAGGGATTGGTCATTGAAATGGTGGTTCTCACGTGGCGGCGAGCACGTCCCTGGTGCGGTCGTAGTGCTTCATGTATTTGGCGGTGACCAGCTCGGTCTTGACCATGACGCAGACATCGGTGGTGTTGAACTGGTGGTCGATGACCGCCCCATCGCCGACGAAACCGCCCAGACGCAGATAGCCCTTCACCAAAGGCGGCAGCGAGGCCAGCGAGCGGCGCGGGTTCAGTGAGTCCTTGTCCAGCAGGTTCATGTCCACGAACAGATCGGCCAAGGCGCGCGGGCAGATTTCATCGGGCGCCCGATGATAGTGGTACAGATAGGACAGCTGAGTCGCCAACGCTTGCGGGTCGGTGCCGGGCAGCGAGGCGCAGCCGAACATCAGATCAATGCCGCGATCCCACACATAGCTGGCGATGCCCGCCCACATGAGCTGCATGGTGGTGCCGGTGCGGTAGCCCGCATCCACGCAAGAGCGGCCCAATTCCATGAAATTGCCGCCCTTGTCCAACAGCTTGGCGATGTCGTATTCGCCGGCGGTGTAGAAGCGGCCGAATTGTTCGCCCACGGAACGGCGGATCAGGCGGTAGGTGCCCACCACAGCGGCGCCGCCCGAACCCCGCGCGGGGTCCAGCACCAGCAGATGGTCGCAGATGGAATCGAAATCGTCGAAATCGGAATGCTTGGCGGCCATGGCCGGTGTCGGCTTGGCGCCCATTTCCTCATAGAAGACGCGGTAGCGCAGGGCC
Source organism: Rhodospirillales bacterium (assembly GCA_014380005.1). GTDB lineage: Bacteria > Pseudomonadota > Alphaproteobacteria > Rhodospirillales > Magnetospirillaceae > Magnetospirillum. The sequence goes on along the minus strand of JACMKT010000035.1, from coordinate 2,068 downwards.
TGGGCCGCGACGATTTCTTCCTCGTTCGCAGCCAGCCGCACTTCAAGGCGGGAACCGCCGGTCTCTGTTTGGCCAGTCTCTGTTTGGCCAGTCTCGGCTTGGCCAGTCTCGGCTTGATTGTCCAGAGTCCCCATGTCTCCTCGCGCTCCGTCGTCGCCAGCGAGGCCGAGTCCCCCTCGGCCGACGGTCATTTCTCGTCTTTTTCGCCGTTGGAAGTCAACGGAACTCCGTACAACTCCAGGCGATGGCCCACCAGACGGAAGCCATAGGACTCGGCGATCTTGCGCTGAAGCGCTTCGATCTCCGGGCTGGTGAACTCGATCACCGCGCCCGATTGCACGTTGATCAGATGGTCGTGGTGGTCTTCCACCGATTCCTCGTAACGCGCCCGGCCATCGCCGAAATCATGGCGTTCCAGGATGTCGGCCTCTTCGAACAGGCGGACGGTGCGGTAGACCGTGGCGATGGAAATGCGCGGATCGATCTCGGTGGAGCGGCGGTAAACCTCCTCCACATCGGGATGATCCTCGGATTCCGACAACACGCGGGCGATCACCCGGCGTTGGTCGGTCATCTTCATGCCTTTGTCGACGCAACGCTGCTCGATACGGGACACCATGCCAGACCTTCTTGAATGTAGGCTGGAGATCATAAACCAAAAGGCGCCGCGGGCAAACTGCGCGCGGCGCCTTTAAGTCGCATGCGTGCGAGCGCTTAGACCGCGCGCTTGGCGGCCGGGCGCTTGCGCGGCTTGGTGCCCAGGCCGATCTTCTTGGCCAGGGTCGAACGGTGCGCGGCGTAATTGGGGGCGACCATGGGATAGTCGGCGGCCAAGCCCCAACGCTCGCGGTATTCCTCGGGCGTCATGTTGTAGGCGGTCTTGAGGTGGCGCTTCAGCATTTTCAGCTTCTTGCCGTCTTCAAGGCAGATGATGTAGTCGGGAGTGACCGACTTCTTCACCGGAACGGCAGGCTGCGGACGCTCGGGAGCGACGGGGGCATTGCCGACGGTGGCCAAGGTCTTGTAGACCTCGTTGATCAACTGCGGCAGATCGCTGACGGGCACTGTATTGTTGGCGACATGCGCGGCAACGATTTCAGTGGTGAGCGACAAAAGGTCGCTGGTGTTAGAACGCTCCGACATCGAGAGCAGGCCTCCAGTTACAACGAATGGCCCGTATATAATTCTTTCGACTGAAGCTGGCAATAACCAATACGAAAAATGAAAGTGGCGGGAATTGCATGACTGACAATGCCAACTACTACCTTGACATAACCAGCGATGCCTGCCCCATGACGTTCGTTCGCACCAAGTTGCTGGTGGAACGCATGGCTGCCGGGGAGACCCTGGAAGTGCGCCTGAAGGGTTCGGAACCTTTGCTCAATGTCCCCAAATCGGTGGCGGAATTGGGCCATCACATCATCTCGCTTACCCCGGAAGAAGCCGAGGGCACTACAGGTATACACAGACTGCTTATTCGGAAGGCCCAATAGTGTCCAGATCACGGCGCATGACCACCGCGTCCTTGCCGGCATAATAGCCCTTACGCAATCCCACCCGCCGGAACTCGCGTTTTTCGTACAGGGCAAGGGCGGCGATATTATCCACGGCGGCTTCCAGGAACATGAATTCGGCCCCGGCGGCGCGTGAGGCGTCCAAGGCCGCGTCCAGCAACCGTCCGCCCAGGCCCGCCCGGCGCCATGGCGGCAGCACGGCGATGGTCAGGATTTCCGCCTCGCCGGCGATGGCCCGCCACAGCACGAAACCGGCGGGGCCGGGTGGAGTCAGGGCCGGGCTCAGGCTGCCGCCATCCACCGCGACCAGCCCGGCGGCGCCCGGCATGGACAAGGTGGCGGCCAGGGAATCGGCTCCCCATGGATCGGCGAAGCATATCTTGTGCATACCGGCCAGCAGCTCGGCATGGACCAAGGCGGCGGGGAGTAACTCCACGCCGGTCATTTGGGCATGGTCACGTCGGCGGGGCGCAGATACAGTGGCTCGGGCGGCAAGGCGGTGCCGTCCGCCCAGCGCCGCGCCGCCAGCGCCGCCACCTGGGCGGCGTGGGGGG
>JACMKT010000034.1 GCA_014380005.1 Rhodospirillales bacterium | reverse complement strand
TCCAAGGAAATCAAGACGCTGATCGCCGAAAGCTCGACCCAGGTGCGCACCGGCGCCGATCTGGTCAAGGGCGCCGGCAAGACCCTGGACGACATCCTGGGCAGCGTCAAACGGGTGGCCGACATCGTGGCCGAGATCGCCGCGGCGTCCACCGAGCAGGCGTCCGGCATCGATCAGGTCAATTCCGCCGTCACCCAGATGGACGAAATGACCCAGCAGAACGCGGCCCTGGTGGAGGAATCCGCCGCTGCCGCCCATGCGCTGGAGGATCAGTCGCGGGAATTGAACCGGTTGATGGGGTTCTTCCACACTGGGGCGCAGCCTGCCCAGGCCGTGCCCCAGAAAGCCGAAGCCCGTCCGGCACCTCGCCCCGCCGCCAAGCCGGCGGCCAAACTGGCGGTCAAGGCGACGGTCAAGCCGGCAGCCAAGCCCAAATCCGCCGCTTCGGCTGACAAGGACTGGGCCGAGTTCTAGGCTGCACTATAATGATCAACCGCCCCTTCGGTCTCCGGAGGGGCGGTTTTTCTTTGTCCCGCTCACTGGCGTTGGGCGCGACACGGTGGGATAGTAGCTGCCCCATGGTTTGTCACGGTTCCCCATATGCGCGCCCTGCCCCTTTATGCCGCCGCCCTGCTGCTGTGCACGACCGCCCTTCCCGCCTTCGCCGGCTGGGAAGACGGTGTGAGCGCGTGGCAACGCAAGGATTGGCCGGCTGCCGTTAAGGAATTTCAGCCGCTTGCCGCCGCTGGCCATGTGGGGGCGCTCTCCCGGCTGGGGCAGATGACCTTGAATGGTCAGGGCGTCGCCAAGAATGACGGCGAGGCCCTGCGCCTGTTGCTGTTGGCCGCCGAAAAAGGCGATGCGTCGGCGCAGAACACCGTGGGCAGCATGTATTTCAAAGGTACCGGCACCCCGCGCGACGTGACTCGGGGGGCCATGTGGTTTGGCCGTGCCGCCCAACAAGGCGATGCCCGCGCCATCAACAATCTCGGCCAGCTTTATATGGCGGGCAACGGCCTGCCCAAGGACGAAGCCAAAGGATTGGAGCTGCTGCGCCAAGCCGCGGACAAGAACGTCCCCGCCAGTTGGGAAGCCCTGGGTATGGCCTATTGGGATGGACGGGGCGTCGCCACCGACCATGCCGAGGCGGTGCGCTGGTATCGCAAAGCGGCGGAGCGCGGCATGGTACTGGCGCAGAACCGCCTGGGCGCGGCCCTGTGGAATGGCGACGGCACCACCAAGAACGTCACCGAAGCGGTGAAATGGTTCGAAAAGGCGTCGGCCCAAGGCGATGGCGGTTCGCTTTACAACATGTCGGTGGCGCATCTGCATGGCATCGGGACCGGCAAGGACAGCGAAATGGCCGCCTTTTACGCCATCCTCGCCGCCCGTTACGCCAAACCGGTGGACAAGACCCGTTTCGAGGAAGCCCGCAACAAGACGCGCGAACGCACTGGCGACGAAAATTGGGCGCGGGCCGAACAGAGGGCCGCCACTTGGGCGCCCAAAACGACGGATGTGGAATCCACCAGCGCCAAGCCTGAGCCCAGCGTCTCCGCCCCGCCCCGTCCTCAATTTTCCGCCGGGTCGGGCATCGTAGTCGGGCGCAACGGCCTGATCCTGACCAATTCCCATGTGGTCGAGCGCTGCCGCAACATCCGAATCACCCTGGAAGGCGTCCCCGCCGAGGCCGCCACGGTCATCGCCCGCGATGCCGGCAACGACCTTGCCGCATTGAAGGCGTCGTTCCGCCCTGCGGAAGTGGCGCGCTTCCGCGAGGACAAGCCGTTGCGTTCGGGCGATAACGTGGTGGTGATCGGCTATCCGCTGTCCACCCTGCTATCGCGTGAACCCAACGTCACCGCCGGCGTGATCAGCGCCCTGGCCGGTCTGAAAGGCGACAAACGCAGTTATCAGATCACCGCCCCGGTGCAAAAGGGCAATTCCGGCGGCCCGCTGGCGGATATGAGCGGCAATGTGGTCGGCATCGTCAGCGCCAAGCTCAACGCCATGAAGATCGCCGACAGCACGGGCGATCTGCCGCAAAACGTGAACTTCGCCATCAAGTCGGACATGGCCCGTAAATTCCTGACCGATAACGGCCTGTCCTTTGAAACCGCCCCAGCCACCACCACCCTGTCACCCGCCGATGTGGGCGAGATCGTCAAGAAGGTGACGGCGTTCGTGGAGTGCGAGGGGTGAGACGCCTCGTCATGTCAGCCCTCGCCGGGCGCAGGCTCCGCCTGCTTGGCCGCGGCCGCAATGGCCGCTGGTCGCGCCGCGCGTCAGATTTGACGCACGCCGCCTAGCGGGCCTGAAGGTTCAAATCCACATCGCCGCTGCGGCTGCGGGCGCGGACCGGGCGGGGATGGTCGGGGGATAAATCGTATTTGACCTCTTCCGCATAGGATTTGCCGGCGGAACGGTGTTCGTCCACCAAGGCGCCCAGTACGGCGACACCGCCGGTGGCGACCATGAAGGCGGAATTGCCCCAAATCCAGCCGCCGGCAGTGGCGTCCAGAGTATACGAGGTCGGGCGGAATCCGGCGGCCTGACAGGTCACCGTGACCGGCGCCGCCCCATTGGGGATGCTGATGGAAATGGGAGTCTCGACCGAGGCGGTGTAGCCCTCATGGCCGCGCAATTCGCAGCGGGCCTTGTCGGGATTGGTGCGGATCTGCACGGTGGATTGGGTCGAACCCACCACCGAGGCACAGGCGGCAAGCCCGCCCACGGCCACCAGCGCAGCCAATCGCGCAATCAAACGAACCCCCATGCCCCCAGCCCCAATTCGAAAACCATGGGCAACTATCCCAAGGACAGAGCCGGCTGGCAAGGGGAATGGGGCCGGCCCCAAGGAACCGGCCCCATCCGCACTACATCAACAACCTTCGTTCGCCCACCTTGACCTCGGGAGCGGGCTCGTAGGCGACGATCCAATAACCGCCCTTTTCGTGCCAACGGGCGGTCAAGTAATCCTCGGTCTCATGGCGCTCGCCGCCAAGATGGCAGGCCGCGATATCCAATGCCTCGGCAGCGGAATCGGCTACACGGTCCAGAACTTCGGTAATACGGAAGGGCTGGGCATCGGTGCCGGGGATGGTAGTTTGAATGATGACGAGAGGCATGGTCCTGCAGCGCTCCTGGCGAAAGTGTGGCGACGCCTCTTTCCTACGCTGTGCACCTTGCCGACACGTTAATCCCTAGCCCGCCCTCCCATCAGCGCGTGGACGTATCACGATTGGCAGATAGACGATGACGAACAAGACCCACGCCAAGGCCCAGAATGTGCCGCCCGCATGGGTCAAGCCAATCTGCCCATTGGGCAGCAGCGGCGCCACCACCCGCAGCACGGCGCCCAGGGACACCAGTCCATAGGCCGCCACCACCGCCTTGGACAGCACCAGCGGACGCCCGGAATGGCCCAAGGCGGCGCGGCTCATGACGCCCAGGATCATGGTGCCGATACAGCCCGCCGTCAGCGCATGCACCGCCGCCGAGACCGGCAACGCATCGATGAAACTGGCCAGCCCCAGCAAGGCCAGACCGATCACCAGCCACAGATAGCCCAGATGCAGCACCCACATAATGGGCGCCGACAGGGTGCGCAGGCCGAGCCAGCGGCTCATGCGCAGCAGATGGATGGCGGCAGCCGCCAGCAGCACCACGCCCGCCGCCAATGAGCCCGGAAAGATGGAGGCCAGCACGCCGCCCAGCAATACGCTGCCGACGGCACCACCCTTCTCGATCCAGGCCAGCGGCTTCAGTTCCACCGGCTGGCCCTGCATGCGCAGCCAATTCTGGGTGAAGGACGGAATGATGCGTCCGCCGACGATGGCGATCATCACCAGCAGCAGCATGATGCCCAGATAGACCCCGCGCATGGGATCAGCGCCGAAATGGACCAGAGCGTTGGCCGCCAGGAACAGCGCCAGGATGGGCAGGAACGCGATGTTGCGCCATTTGCCGGCGCTGATCAGCGGCTTGGCCAGCATTACCGCCAGCACCGGCACATAAAGAAGGTCCAGCGCCGCCACCAGCAAAGGCGGCAACGCCCCCGCCAGGGTAAAGGCAACCCGGCCCGCCAGCCACACGGCGAACAGCAGCATCAGCGGACGGCCGCTCGCATGGGGCGTGTTGGTCCAATTGGGCACCGCCGTCAGCAGGAACCCGCCCACCGCCGCACCGGCGAAGCCGAACACCATTTCATGGCCGTGCCACACCGCGCCCGCGAAGGGCAGATCCAGCGACAGCAGCCCGGTATAGACCGCCAGCCACAAAGGCAGCATCACCGCCGCCTGGATGCCGGCGAACAGAAAGAACGGACGGAAGCCGGCGGCGAAGAACAAGGGGCCGTCCTTGCCGCGATAACTCGGCTCTTGCAGCGGAATGGTGGCCATGGGGGACTCCTTAACGCAAATCTCAGCCGAGACTGAGGCTGAACTATCCCCCCGGCATTGACGGGGATCAAGGCTTCAGGACTTTGTCGCAACCCCGACAGGGCGTACGACATCCGACAGGCAAACAAATGGACTGGCAGGAGCGATCCCAGGCTTTCCGCCACTTCTGCCAGTTGGCACGGCCATTGCTTTTACTCATTCCGGTACGATCCCCTGATCGCGGAGGCCGCCGGTGAGCAGCAACGTCATCCCCCTCTCGAGCATTCTGGCTCAGCGTCCTCAAGTGGCGGCTGACGCCAAGCCCACCGGCGGCTGTTCTTCCAGCTCGTGCGGTTCGTCCAAGGGCGCCGGCGACATGCCGGAGCATGTGTGGAACAAGATCAAGGACCATCCTTGCTATAGCGAGGAGGCCCACCACTACTTCGCCCGCATGCATGTGGCCGTGGCGCCCGCCTGCAACATCCAATGCAATTACTGTAATCGTAAATACGATTGCTCCAACGAATCCCGCCCCGGCGTGACCAGCGAGCGCATGACGCCCGAACAGGCGGCGCGCAAGGTCATCGCGGTGGCCAATAAGGTGCCGCAGATGTCGGTGCTGGGCATCGCCGGTCCCGGTGATTCCATGTACGACTGGCGCAACACCTTCGCCACCTTCAAGCTGGTGGAAAAGACGCTGCCGGACCTGAAGTTCTGCGTGTCCACCAACGGCTTGGCCCTGCCCGACCATATCGACGAGCTGGCCGAGCACAATATCGATCACGTGACCATCACCATCAACATGGTGGACCCCGAGATCGGCACGCTGATCTATCCGTGGATCTACTACAACGGCAAGCGCTACACCGGCCTGGAAGCGTCCAAAATCCTGCATGAGCGCCAGATGGAAAGCCTGGAGCGCCTGAAGGACAAGGACATCCTGGTCAAGGTCAACTCGGTGATGATCCCCGGCATCAACGACCAGCATCTGCTGGCGGTGAACGCCGCCATCAAAGAGCGCGGCGCCTTCCTGCACAACGTCATGCCGCTGATCAGCGACGCCGCCCACGGCACCCATTTCGGCCTGACCGGCCAGCGCGGCCCCACCCCGGCCGAGCTGAAGGACCTTCAGGACAAGCTGGCCGGCGGTGCCAATCTGATGCGCCATTGCCGCCAGTGCCGCGCCGATGCGGTGGGCATGCTGGGTGAAGACCTGTCCCAGGACTTCACCATGGACAAGATCGCGGACGAGGTGGTCTACGACCCCGAACCCCGCCGCCTGTACCGCGAAGTGGTGGAGCGCGAGCGCGCCGACCACCGTAAGGCCACCGAAGCCGCCAGCGTCGAACTGGCCGCCACCGAGCCTGCCGCTCCGGCCAAGCTGGTCGCCATCGCCACCAAGGGCGGCGGCCGCATCAACCAGCACTTTGGTCACGCCAGCGAGTTCCAGATTTACGAGGTGGATGCCGCCGGCGTGCGCTTCGTCGGTCACCGCAAGGTGGAGAACTACTGCAAGGGCGGCTGGGGCGACGACGACGTGCTGGAAGACAAGGTGATCCCCGTGCTTGAGGGCCTAGACGCGGTGTTCGTCGCCAAGATCGGCGGCTGCCCCAAGAAGGACCTCGCCAAGGCCGGCATTGTTGCGGTTGACGCCTATCCGTTCGAATATATCGAAACCGCCATCGCCGCTTGGTACGCCGAAGCGTTTGCGGCCGTTGCGCGGGACTTCGCCTAACCCCCTGTTGTGTCGAGAGAAGAGGAGTATTTTCCATGGCCCTGAAGATCGATGCGTCCAGCTGCTCCGTTTGCGGTGCTTGCGAGTTCGAGTGCCCCAACGCCGCCATCTCCATGAAGGGCGACGTCTACGTCATCAAGGCGGCGTCGTGCACCGAGTGCGACGGCGACGATCCGAAATGCGCCGCGGTCTGCCCGGTGGATGGCTGCATCAGCCAGGCCTAAACCGGTATCCCGTATAAGCAGGAGGTGCCGATGGAAGAGGTTGTCAGCGAGCTGTACGAGGACCCGGCTTTCGAGCCCGGCGACAAAGTTCAAGCCGCGCGCGCCGTCCGCAATGACGGAACCTACCCCGGTGTCCCCATGGGTCAGTTCCTGATCCAGAGCGGCGACATCGGATATGTGAAGTCCGTCGGCACCTACCTGAACCGCTTTTACGTCTACGCCATCGACTTCGTTGATCGCGGCATCATGGTCGGCATGCGCCGGCACGAACTTGAAATGCTGGAGCCCGCACCATGAAGGTCACGCTGCGTAAAGTTGCCGATTACTACGAGATCTATGTCCCCAAGAAGGATTTGGAAGAGAAGATCGTTGAGATGGAGAACGGCACCCCCTGGGGTGGCGTCATCAAGATCAGCAACGGCTGGAAGTTCCAGATGCCCGACATGCCGGCGGACACTCCCCTGCCGCTGACCGTCGAAGCCCGTAAACTCGGCGACGAGGATTGATGCGTATGAGCGTTGCCCCCGAGACCCGTGCGCTGATGGAAACCCTGGCGGCTGAAATGGCTGCCGGTCGGATGATCCCCTATCTTGGCCCCGAGGTCTTGACCCTGGGACCGGTCGAATCGCCGGTGCCCACGGGGGCGCGCGAATTGGCGCACCAATTGTCCAGCCGCTGCGCCGTTCCGGGCCGCATCCGCAACAATCTGTGGCACACCGCCCAGTATATCGAGACCTTCCGCCACCGCGTCACCGTGGACAAGCTGCTGGCGGAAACCTTCAAGCCGGTGCCCGAGCCCACCCATCTGCACCGCTGGCTGGCCTCGCTGGACCGGCTGCCCATGATCGTCGACACTTGGTATGACGGCACCATGCGCGAGGCCCTGGCCGGGCGTAGCGATTGGGGCTCGGTCCAGGGTGCGTCCAAGGCGCGCCGCACCACCGACGTGCCGTGGACCCGCCATCACGATGCCAGCGGCGCCGAAGTCCCGCCCGAGACCGCCACCGGCTGGGCCACCCTGCTGTACAAGCCCCACGGCGCCGCCCATCCCGATGGCGACGTGCTGGCGTCGGACGCGGATTACGTGGAAGTCCTGACCGACATCGACCTGCAGACGCCCATTCCCAAGGCCGTGCAGGAACGCCGTACCGGCACCGGTTTCGTCTTTCTGGGCTGCCGCTTCTACGACCAGATTTTGCGGACCTTCGCTCGCTGCATCATGCGCCGCTCGGGTGGACCGCATTACGCCGTGATGCCGGAAGACATGACCGCGAACGAGCGCAAATTCTTCGAGGTCGAAGGCATTACACCCATCGTCATGCCGTTGGCCGAGGCAGCCCTCGCGCTAACCGGCGCGCCCGCAGATCTTCAATAAAGGGGGTTTCCTTACCCATGGCTAATATCACTTTCAGCAGCCCGACGCTGGCCAAGGACGTCACCGTCTATGCCGTCGCCGGCGATACCAACACCCTGTTGGCGGTTGCCAAGCAGCACAACATCGTCATTCCGTGCCAGTGCCACGAAGGCGATTGCGGTTCGTGCCTGATCAAGGTGACCAATCTGGGCCCGAACAAGCCCAAGGCCATCGCCTTGACCCAGAAGGAAAAGCTGACCCTTTCGGTCAATGGCAAGCTGTCCAAGCAGGCTTTGGAAGAAGCCGAGACCAATGACATGCCCCCGCCCTACCGGCTGGCCTGTCAGTACGTGGTCCGTGACGAGGACATCCTCGTGGAATTCACCGGCGAACCCGGTGTCGAGATCGACCTGCGGCGATAAGGTGGCGGAAGCGAACGCAGGTCGATGTGGGAGGGGAGCTTCGGTTCCCCTCCCTTTTCTTTAGAGACACAATGTCATTTCGAACGAAGCGAAGCTGAGGAGAAATCTTGCGTCAGCGGAAACACCGTCAACGCGGAGACAAGATTTCTCCTCGCCTTCGGCTCGTTCGAAATGACATTTAGGGAGTCAACCCATGGCCCACGTGGTGTTCTATGAGAAGCCCGGCTGCGGCGGCAACGCACGCCAAAAGAGCCTGTTGTCGGACTCTGGACACGATGTGGAGGCCCGCAATCTGCTGGCCGAGCCATGGACCGAGGCGGCCCTGCTGGCCTTCTTCGGTGCGCGCCCGGTGGCCGAATGGTTCAACCGCGCCAGCCCGCGCATCAAGGCCGGCGAGATCGTCCCCGAAGCCGTGGACGCCAAGCAGGCAATGGATTTGATGCTGACCGACCCGCTGCTGATCCGCCGCCCCCTGCTGCAGGTGGGCGACCGCCGCGAAACCGGTTGGGACGAAGCGCTGGTGGATGCCTGGATCGGGCTGAAGCGCGAAGGTGTTGGCGAAGGCTGTCCAAAAGGCGACAGCGGGCATAAATGCCCATAAAGATAAAACTAGGCGCAACACGGATGGACAGAGATGACGGCTTCGCCGTCGCACGGATGAACACGGATTTAGATTATTAATTCTTATCCGTGTTCATCCGTGGATATCCGCGTTCATCCGTGTTGCCCCTGGTTTTTACCTTCACGCGTCCCGCAGCTTTTCCGCCAATTTCAGCAGCCCACTCACCTGAGACCGCACTTCTTCACCGATCTTCTTATCCAGCTTGGTCAGCCATGCCGACGGCACATCATTGATGCCGTAGGTAGCGCCGGCCAGCATGCCGGCCAGGGCGCCGGTGGTGTCGGCGTCGCCGCCTTGGTTGACCGTCTCGATGACGCAGGTCTTGAAGGAATCGGTGACGAAATAGAAATTGAACACCGTCTGAACCGTATCGACGATATAGGCTGAGCTTTGGCCACGGAACGGCTCGAAGCGGAAGATGCGGTGCTTGTCCACCAGGGTCTTGGCCACCTCGCGGGCGCCCTTGATGCCGTTGCCCAGCAACAGCGCCTGCACCATGCGGCCAAAGGCCAGCGAGGCATCATCGGACAATGGGTGATGGTGGGTAATGTGACATTGCGCCAGGGTCCAGGCCTCGAACAGATCGGGCCGGTACAGGGTGGCGATGGCGAGGGGCAGCAGCCGCATGGCCGCGCCATTGCCGCCGTCGCCGTCGCAATAGGCGCCTTCCACGCTGCCGTGGATCATATAGCGGCGAATGCCGCGGCGGCAGGTGTTGCCGATATCCACCGGGCCGCTTTTCAGCCAAGTGGCGAATTCCTCGCACACATCCGTGGCGTCGAAAGTCCCTTGGCGCACCAGCGAGCGTCCCAGGGCCAGAGCCATTTCCGTATCGTCGGTGATCTGGCCGGGGGCCAGATGCAGCCAGCCGCCGCCGATCATCTTGCGATGAACGCCGTATTTGGTCTCGATCTCGCGCCGGGTCATGAATTCCACGGTGGCACCGAGTGCATCACCAACAGCGAAGCCGAGAAAGGCGCCAAGCGCCCGCTCTTCAAGGGTCATCATATCCGTCATACTCTACCTTTCATTGAAATTCATACTATCTAAAAATAACTTGCGGTCACGCGGTAATCGCCGCCGATGACCAGATACTCGCCCTCGCCCTTCAGGGGGTGAATGGGCAGCAGGGTATTGAAGAAGACAATCTTCACCGCCGGCACCTGGGCGGTCAGGATGGTGTCGCCGAAGCAATCGGCCACCGACCGGTCCGACGAGAACGAGGCCAGATTGTTGACGCGCATGACCACGGTCTTCTTGTCGATGCGTTCCACCACCTGATGTTCGTCGAAGGAATTGGTGCCGCGATAAAGCTGAATGTGAGGCTGGCCCGGTGCGGCAAACTTCGCCAGCGCCCATTGGCTGAACTCGTACACCATGTCCAGCTGGGTGTAGATGGAGTTGTTGTGAAAACGGCTCGACATCTTTTCTTCCACATAGGTCGCCCAATCGGGGCCACCCACGCGGCCCAGCATGGATTTGTGGAAGGTGGGGAACAGGCCGAAGCGGCTTTCCACCCAGCCCTTCAACACGGCGCCCTCGGGTCCGTTGGAATCATGGCCCCAGCCCTTGAGCAAACGCAGGAAGCTTGAGCGGTAGCGCCGGCGCTTGACACCGTCCTTCTCCGCCTCGGCCCGCTCCTTCTCCATCTGCTCGGGGTCGATGCCGAACATGGCCATCATGTACTTATAAAAGGCGTCGCCGGCCTCGGCTAGGCTCTCGGCCTGGGACAGCATCTCGAACAGATTCTTGTTCATCTCGCGCACGCCCGAGAGATGGATCTCCATGGGGTGGGCGTTGAACGTGGCACTGCCCAACAGATCGGTGGATAGACCGACCAGATTGGTGGAGTGCCCGATACGGCGCTGGGTCTGGGTCTCCTGCATGTGTGCTCCGCCCCCCTGAATGCGGCAGCATTTATAATGCAAGAAGCATACCCAATATCCTCAAACGATCTGGGGGTAAAAACCCCAAGGTCTGTGCGGGTTCCAACACAGTGTCGGATTCCCAACAGGGTGCGACACCGCACAAAAATTGGGCATATCGCACCTCTTCCTGATCATGCCATTGATTTCATTGTGTTATTTTTTAGCCATGCTAGTTGGCACGCCGTCTGCAAGACAAGGTCAGTGGCGGAGGTCGAGCCCCCCGCCAAAAAAATTCGGAAGGCTTGGACAGAGAAAGGAACCATCACATGGCACTTCGTCAGATCGCTTTCTACGGCAAGGGCGGCATCGGTAAGTCGACCACTTCCCAGAACACCCTGGCCG
>JACMKT010000287.1 GCA_014380005.1 Rhodospirillales bacterium | reverse complement strand
TAAGGGCGCCGCACTCACCACCTATCTGTCGCTGGCCGGCCGCTATTGCGTGCTGATGCCCAACACCGCCCGTGGCGGCGGTGTCTCGCGCAAGATCACCAGCACCACCGACCGCCGCCGCCTGAAGGCCATCGCCCAGGAACTGGATTGCCCCGAAGGCATGGCGGTCATCGTCCGCACCGCCGGGTCCGAGCGGTCCAAGACCGAGATCAAGCGCGACTACGAATATTTGCTGCGCGCCTGGGACGCTGTCCGCGAGCTGACGCTGAAGTCCAGCGCTCCGGCTTGCACCTATGAAGAAGCCAGCCTGATCAAGCGTTCCATCCGCGATCTGTACTCGCGCGATATCGACGAAGTGCTGGTGGATGGCGACGAGGGCTATCGTCTGGCCAAGGACTACATGCGCATGCTGACCCCCAGCCATGCCAAGAAGGTCCAGCCCTACAAAGACCCGACCATGCCCATGTTCCACCGCTATCAGGTGGAAACCCAGCTGGATGCCATGCATTCGCCGGTGGTTCAGCTGAAGTCGGGCGGCTACATCGTCATCAATCAGACCGAGGCGCTGGTCGCCATCGACGTCAACTCGGGCCGCGCGACGAAAGAGCGCCACATCGAGGAAACCGCGCTGAAGACCAATCTGGAGGCCTCGGACGAGGTGGCCCGCCAGTTGCGCCTGCGTGACCTTGCCGGTCTCATCGTGATCGATTTCATCGACATGGAAGAGAACCGCAACAACCACGCCGTGGAACGCCGCCTCAAGGACGCCCTGAAGGACGACCGCGCCCGCATTCAGGTGGGCAAGATCAGCGCCTTCGGCCTGCTGGAACTGTCGCGCCAGCGTCTGCGCCCGTCCTTGCAGGAAACCACCTTCACCCCCTGCCCCCATTGCGGCGGCACCGGGCTGGTGCGCTCGGTGGAATCGGCGGCCATGCATGTGCTGCGCGCCATCGAGGAAGAGGGCATCCGCCGCCGGTCGTCGGAAGTCACCACCTATGTGCCGTCCGAGACCGCGCTGTACATCCTCAACCAGAAGCGCGAGGCTCTGGCCGATATCGAGGCGCGTTACGATTTCCGCGTCTTCCTGCTGGGCGATGACAGCCTGATCCCGCCGAATATGCGCATGGAGCGCATCAAGGCCGAGAACCGCCCCGAAGACTTCCGCCCCGCCATTCTGGACGTGCCGCCGCCGGTGGCCGTGGTCGAGGATGAGGACGACGACGAAGAAGAAGAGGAAGTCGCCGAGGAAAGCGAAGCCCCGGTGGTTCAGACCGGAGAGACCGCTGAAACCACTGGCGAATCCGCCGACAGCAAGAAAAAGCGCCGCCGCCGCCGCCGCCGCAAGGCCCGTCCGGGTGACGCGGCTGCGCCGGGCGAACAGGCCGCCGGTGAGGATTCCGAGGACGGCGACGAGGCCGAGGACGGCGAGGAATCCGAGGACGCCCCCGAAGGTGAAGGCGAAGCCGAAACCGATGGCGAAAACGACGCCGACGCCGATGGTGACGGCGAAGGTGATGGCGAGTTGGATGCCAATGGCGACGAGCGCCGCAAGCGCCGCCGTGGCCGCCGTGGTGGCCGTCGTCGGCGTCGCAACCGCGAGCCCGGTGAAGGCGAAGCTGGCGAGACCGTGGCCCCGCAGCCCGCTCCCGTCGCTCAGCCCGCCGTTCCCGGTGGTGACCTGATCTCGAACCCCGACGCCGTGGCCGACGTGTTCGAACGCGCCGAACGCGCCGCCGAAGCCGAAGCCGCCCGCAAGGCGGAACCGGTCGCGGTCGAGACTGAGGCCGAAGATAAGCCCAAGCGCCGCCGCGCCCCCGCCCGCAAGAAGGCAGAGGCGGAAGCCCCCGCCGCCGTGCAGGCCGAGGCCGAGGTGATTGCCGCTGCCGAAGGTGACGAAGCCGAAGCCAAGCCCAAGCGCCGCGCCGCCGTCAAAAAGGCTGCCGAGCCCAAGGTGAAGGCCGAACCCAAGCCCCGCTCGCGCGCCAAAAAGGCGGAAACCGCCGAAGTGGCGCCGGAAGGCGAGGCCAAGCCCAAGTCGCGTTCGCGCACCAAGAAGGCAGCTGAACCGGTGGCGGAAGCCCCCGTGGACGCTGTCGCGGAAACCGTGGTTGAGCAGCCTGTGGAAACCCCGGTCGCCAGCATCACCGCCGAAGCCCCCGCCCCTGCCCCCACCGAGACGGAAGACGCCCCGGCGCCGGCCCGCCCGGCACGCAAGGGCTGGTGGAACAAGCTGCTGTCCTAGTCGGACACGGTCGTTAACGACAAAACCCCTTCCGGGCAACCGGGAGGGGTTTTTCGTTTTGGGAAGAGAAACACGCCCCCTTTACCGTCATGGCCGGGCTTGTCCCACGGCTGTCCGGTTTAACAAATCCGGTTGTGAAGCACCTAAGGCAGATACACCCCAGATCGTCATGCGCGGGCTTGCCCCGCGTATCCACGTGGTTCCATCTGGCACAATTTTGCCCCTACCGCGTGGATGCCCGTGTCAAGCACGGGCATGACGGCGGAGGGGATGGCACCTCAATGCCAGAAATCCACCATTTCCCGCTAAACCAGACAGCAGTGGAACAAGTCCGGGCATGACGATGAGGGGGTGGACGGGAAGTGATCATCCTCCGCGGGTTTGTTTCACCACCAAGGGCGCCAAGGGCACGAAGCGGCTGGCTGGGTGCACTCCGGCACGCCGTCTTGGTGTTAATCTATAGAGGGAACTGCCCCTGAAGCCCTACAGCCCCATCTTGGCGGCGAAGATGGCGGCCTGGGTGCGGTTTTCCACGCCCAGCGCCCGCAGGATGGCGGTGACGTGGAGCTTTACCGTGATTTCGGCCAGATCCAGATCGCGGGCAATTTCCTTGTTGCTCTTGCCCTGGCGCAGCATGGCCAGCACGTCGCGCTGGCGCGGGGTCAGAGTCTGTTTGACTGTTTCCGTGTCGCCGGGCGATGTGGGAACAGGGACTTCCAGGCCGGGGCTGATGAAGGTTTCGCCCGACAGGACCGAGCGGATAGCATTCAGCATGGCGGCACTGGAGGAGCTTTTGGTGATGTAGCCGTGGGCGCCGCAATCCAGGGCACGCCGCACATCCTTGGGGTCTTCCGAGGCGGAGACCACCACGAGGTGAAGGTCGGGCGCGGCGCGCTTCAGCGCCTCGATACCCGAGAAGCCGTCCATGCCGGGCATGTTCAGGTCGACCAGCGCCACATCCATCTCGGTTCCGGCGCGGATGACGGCCAGGGCTTGAATGAAGTCACAAGCCTCGACCACCTCCAGCGGGCCGTCGACCAGGCTTTCAAGCACAAGCCTGACACCCTCGCGAAACAAGGCGTGGTCATCGGCAAGCAAGACCTTCATTCCAGACTACCCCCGTGGACGGACCTGTGGCCTCCCTACCCCCACTGGCACTTTAATCACACTCCCCCTTAAGTCGCAACACGCGAATTTCAAAACGTGGCATTCGGTCGCGATTTCGTGTAAGCATTTGCCTTGAGCGAGACAGTAAATACCCATAGCTCATTAGATAGGAGTTAATTAACGTGGCACGTAAACCGCCCATTAAGGTCGGTGACCGCTTCGTAAAGATTGGCACATTCCAAAGCGCTGTTTGGGTTGTGTCAAAAATATTCCATCTTCCGGCAGCACCGCCCCACGCTTCTTTGGCGAAAGAAGGTCACGGGAAGGAATCACTCACGATTTCACTTCCCACCCTCAGCGATCCTCACTACTTCAAGCGCGATTAATACCACGTCCCGATGATGGCTCATCGGGACGTGGACGGCCGCAAGTGCGGCCGCGCGGCTTATGCCGCGGGAGGCAAGGGCCACGAAGGTGGCCCGCCCGCCGCTTGAGGGCGCCGCTGATCGGTCACGATCAGCGGGATATGGACTACGCCGGCGGACCGGTGAAAACCGCGTCCGCCGCTGCCGGCCATGCCAGAATGAAGTCGGCGATGGAGTCCACGTCATCGCGGCGGAACACCGGGCGGCCATGATTCTCCACCGACCCATCGGTCGCCAAGGCCACCACGGAAGGCTGTTCGGGCGCCAGCATGGGCTTGCCCAGGGCCGGGTCCCACACTTCCAATTTGGGGTGGGGGGCGAATTTGAAGCCCTCCACCAGCAGCAAATCCACCCCGCCCACCAGCCCAGCCATGTGCTCCAGGCGGGGTTCATCCTCGCCGGGCAAGGGGTGGATCAGCGAGAAACGGCTAGGCGACGCGGCCATCACTTCGGTGACCCCAGCAGCGAACAGCGCACGGGATTCATCGTCGCCGATGGCCGGGTGGTGATGGGTGTGCTTGACGGTGGCGACCTGAACCCCGCGCCGCACCAAGACGGGGATCAGGCGGATCAGCAGCGTGGTCTTGCCGCTGCCGCTCCAACCGGCGATGCCAAAGACTTTCGTGGGGCCGAAGACTTTCATGCCCCCACCGTAAGCAAAGGCGCACCTGGGAAGCAACCTAGTTGACCACGCACCCAGGCAGGGATGATATGGCGGCCCACCATGAAAGGCCTCCCGTGACGCCCAAACCGCTCAGCCGCCTTGCCCTGATCCTGCTGGTGGCGGAAAGCACGGCGGTGCAGGCCTTGGTGTCCCTGGCCATGCTGGCGCTGCCGGCCATCGCGCCCAAGCTGGCGGCGGAATTGGGGCTGCCCTCGTCCCTGGTGGGCTTTCAGATCAGCATCGCCTATGGCGGAGCCATGTGCACCTCGCTGGTGGCGGGGTCTCTGGTGCGGCGGTGGGGGGCAGTGCGCACCAGCCAGATCGCCCTGCTGGCCGCCGCCGCCGGTTGCCTGGGACTGACTGCCGGGTGGCTGCCGCTGATGGCACTGGCGTCGGTGGTGCTGGGTTTCGGCTATGGCATGGTCAATCCGGCGGCCTCGCACATGTTGATGAAGGCCACCAGCCCGGCCAACCGCAATCTGATATTTTCCATCAAGCAAAGCGGCGTGCCCGTGGGCGGCACCCTGGCCGGGGCCACCCTGCCGCCGCTGGCCCTGGCGTTCGGCTGGGAATGGGCATTGGTGGCGGTGGCCATGGTGGCGGCGCTGCTGGCGCTGGCGTTGCAGCCCGCCCGCACCAATTGGGACAGTGACCGCGATCCAAACGCACGCTTGCGCGGCAGCCCGCTTTCCGGCCTAAAGCTGATCTGGCAATCGCCGCGCCTGCGCGCCCTGTCGGTGACCGGCTTCGCCTATGCGGCGGTGCAGCTCTCCGTATCCACCTTCGCCGTGACCATGCTGGTCAGCGATTTGGGCTGGACGTTGGTTCAGGCCGGCGTGCTGCTATCGGCCCTGCAAATCGCAGGAATCATTGGCCGCGTCGGTGCCGGCGGCGTGGCCGATCGCTGGTTCGGCGGCGCCAGGACCCTGGTGGGATTGGGCGTGCTGACCGGCATCACCGCCCTGCTGACCGGCCTGATGGGGCCAAGCTGGCCGGCGCTGGCGGCTTTCGCGGTGATGGTGCCGTTCGGCGCGGCGTCCCTGGGCTGGAACGGAATCTATCTGGCCGAACTGGCCCACGCCGCCGAGCCCAGCCAGATCCCGCGCATCACCGGTGCCTCGCTATTCTTCACCTATGGCGGCGTGCTGGTGGGTCCCAGCGCCTTTGCCGCCCTGCATGGCGTGACCGGCAGCTACACGGCCACCTACGCCCTGGCCGCCCTGCCCGCCTTCGTGGGCGCCGCCTTGCTGGCCCGGCGCCGGGCGTAGCCCTTCACACCGCTGCCTCCTGCCCCCATGTTCAAACCATGCTTGCCGTACAAACCCTCATGGGCGTGTCCCTGGCCGTGGTGGTGGCCGTGCTTCTCACCGGTGTGGTGGCCTTCGCCAAGGGCGGGCCGTGGTATCAGCGCCACGCCAACCATTTGATGAATTTGCGCGTCGGCGCGCAGTTGGTGGCCGTTTTGCTGTTCGCCCTGGCGGTGTGGCTATCTTAGGGTGCGCAGGAACCCATCCACCTCTTGCGTCAGGCTGGATGCCGGGCCGGCCAGATCGTCGGCGGCCCACATGACCTTGACCGCCGAACCGCAATAGCGCGCCGCCGATTGAGTCACCGCCACCACGCCATCGGTGACCGTGCGGGTGTCGGCGGTGACTTCGTCCACGCAACGGCCGATCTTGGCGGTGACCTGGGCCTGACGGGCGACGGCACCGGCCACCTGACCGGCGATTTCGTCCATGCGGCGGATGGCGTCGCCCACATCGCCGATGGCGGCCACGGTGTCGGCGGTGGCGGCCTGAATGGCGGCCACCTGCTGAGCGATCTCGCGGGTGGATTCGCCGGTCTGATGGGCCAGATGCTTGACCTCGCCAGCCACCACGGCAAAGCCCTTGCCGGCCTCGCCCGCCCGCTGAGCCTCGATGGTGGCGTTCAGCGACAGCATGTTGGTGCGCGCCGCGATGTCGCCGATCAAATTGACCACGCGGTCGATATTGCCGGCCACCGCCGCCAAGCCCTGGACGCGGGCGTTGGTGCGGTCCAATTCGGTCACCGCCACACGCACCACCTCGGACACATTGGAGACGTGACGGGCGATGTCGTCCACGCTGGCGGCCATTTCATTGGCGGCTTCGGCCACGGCGGCCACTGTGGTGCGGGCCTGTTCCGCCGCCTCGGCCACGGTCAAAGACCCACTCTCGCCCCCCTCGCCCCGGGCCATATGTTCGGCGGTTTCCTTGATGGCGAGGGAGTTCCGGTTAACCGTATCGGCCACGGATTTGACCGCCAGTTCGAAATGATCGGCCAGGGCCAGCATACGCTGACGTGACGTGGCCTCGGCGTCCGAGCGGATGGCGTCTTGTTCCTGTTGCAGGCGCACCATGGCGATGGCGTTGTCCTTGAACACCGCCACGGCCTTGGCCATGTCGCCGATTTCATCTCGGCGCGTGATGCCGGGGACCACCACGCCGTGATCGCCGTTGGCGAGGCGCTCCATGGCGCTTTCAATCAGCCGCACCGGCTGGGTGATGGACCGCGCCAGCACCAGCGCCGCCGAAAAGAACGACACCACCGCCAGCAGGCCGAAGCCGGCCACCAGCCGCGAGGTCTCAGCACGCACCGCTTCCTGCTGCTCGATGGCCCGCGTCATGCCCTCGCGGGCATAGGCGAACATCTGGGTCAGCTTGGGCTGCATGGATTGGAACTGCTTGCGCAACAGCACCACCTCGCTTTCCATGGCGACGCTGCCCTCGGCGAAGGCGTGCATGTCCTCGGAATAGGCGGTCAGCAGCTTGCGGAAATCCTCGCGGGTGGATTTCGGCAAAGTGGAACCATCCAGAGCGAAGTCGAACTGGTTGGCATATTTGCGGTGCAGGTTCAGCGCGCCCTCGCTGCCATACAGCATAAAATTCTTTTCCGCCTGACGCATTTGCAGCATGTCGGGCAGCAGTGGTCCGGCATTGGGCCACATCTTCAGCTCGTCCTCGACGGCCCTGACCGACACGGCCAATTGCCCGCGCAGACCAGACGATTCGGTCAGGCCGAGGATTTCCGTCTGGCGGGTGACCGCGTCAAACCTGCTGGAGACCGATGCCAAAGCCGTCTTCAGCTCCGCCACCGAGCCGGCCATGGCGGCAGCCTCGGGCAAAGCGGCCATGGCGTCCAGGCTTTGGGCGATGAAGGCGGAATCTTGGTGGAAGGTGTCGGCCAGGGTCAGGTCGCGTTCGCGCAGGAACTGTTCTTCGTGATTGCGCAGGGCGGCGGCCTTGGCGCGCACGTCACCGGCCAAATCGTTGAGGCGGCGATAGCCGTCCTGGCTGACCAGCATGTCGTCAATGCGGCCCTCGGCCAGATGATAGGCGGTGCCGAAACTGACCGCACCCAGCACCGCCAGCCCGACCAGCAAGCCGAAGCGCTGGCCGATGGGCAGGTCGCTGAGCCAGGGCACGTCGCCATGGCTCCAGATGGAGCGGGTTTGGGCAAAGAAGCGGCGGAGCATATGGGGCTGGGGCATTGAGCATCCCAGCACCTCGTCAACAGTCGCTGCGTCGTTTCTCACCGTGGGGAACCCCTAAGCTGAATGCATCGGGGGGGATCATAGGGCGTGGCAGTGACGATACCGTGACAACCAACTTAAGCTTCCGTTAAACCTGTTCCATGGTGAAGAAGTCGCCGAACCTAGCTAGGTCCAGCATGCGCCCCACTTGGCCGGTCGCATTGCGCAGGGCCACGTGCCCCCCCTGCTCCGTCACCGTTTCACGGGCCACCAGCAACATGCCCAGGCCGGTGGAATCCATCAAATCCAGGGCGGCAAGATCGAACACCACCTTGGCTGCGCCGTGTTTCTCCAGCCCGATGACGATCTCGCGGAAACCGGCGTTCTCGGAAAAGGTCAGCCGACCGGCCAGGGGAATGATGACGTCTTCGGACATGGCGTTTCCTTGCATCCGTTACGCCCCTTCCCTTAGCAGAAGGCGGGCCCGCATCCTCATGACATGACGATTAAGGCTTGGCGGACAGGACCTTGGCTGCGCGCCACAGACGGTCCAGGGTGCCGTCGCGCTCCATCTGCGTCAGCAATTGGTTGACGGCATCGGTGGCGATGGGGCCGCCCTTACGCACCAGAACACGGTGGTTATAGCGCTGGTCATAGCGTTCCGACACCAGCAGCCGCTCCGCCGCATCGGGGTTGCGGGCGAGATAGCTCCACAGATAGGCGTCAGTGACGATGCCCACATCCATGCGCTCGGCCAGCACCATTTCGATGCTGGAGCGATGGCTGCCCACCAGCTTCATGCCCCAATCGCGGCTCAGCACATCCGGGTTGGCCTCGAAATTGGCGAAGCCATAATGGTAGCCCAAGATGCCGACCACGCGTTTGCCCTTAAGCTCCGCGAACCATTCCTGGCCGCGCCCCGGCTTGGCCGGCGCCACATAGATCTCGCCGCCCTTCAGGAAGACGTTGGAAAATTCCACCGGATGGCCCTTGGCCGCCCATTCCCATTCCGGGCTTTCGAAGAACAGCAGGTCGAAGCGACCCTCGGCCACATCGGCATAGCGGCGCCGCGCCGAGGTGGGGACGAAGCGGAATTCGTATTTGGTCTGCACCTTGTTCAGCGCATCCACCAGATCCAGCGCCAATCCCTTGGGCTGGCCGTTGACGTCGCTTTCCACGAAGGGGGGGAAGTCGTAGCCGCCCACGCGCACCACCTCGGCCGCCTGGGCCGGCAGCGCCATGCTCGCGATCAACGCAAATGCGAGGAGAAACCTCATCAAACCACCCCCGATGTACCCACGCGAATGATTGATGCCTAATTGACGCGCCAATGTCTAGCCGTGCTTGCCTCATTTCGGCCCTGATCGCGCCTTTTGCCTGCCCAAAAGACAGCGCAATCTCCACCTTGAGCCCCCATTCCCAAGGGGCGGCGTTGGAGCCTGCCATGTCCTTCCCGTTCTTCGATTCCGGTTACACGCTGTGGGCGGCCGATCTGGACGCACGGCTGATGGACCGCCACGGCAAATCCGCCCGCACCCTGGGCGTGGAAATCCGCTCGCTGCTGGAACGCTATTATCGCGGTGATTCGGTGTCCTCGGCCCTGACCATGATCAGCGAACGGTACAATCTGGCGCGTTAGCTCCCCCGCAACCGCACCCGCGCCGCCGCCAATTGCCCCAAGGCCGCCACCGCTTCGGCGTGGAACGCGCGGATCATGGTGACCGAATCCGGCGGCAGCTGGCGGTCGTCCACGGTGATCAGGCGGTGGGCCAGGGTGGTGTCGGAGCGCTCGCATTCCTCGATCAGGGCGCGCGGGTGGTCGGCCACGAAGCTGGATTTCAGCCGTGCCATCAACCGGTGCGCCGTGCCCGAGGGGGTGTCGCGCTCGCGCGCCGCATGACCCATCAAGCGGATTTGCCCGGCCAAGGCCTCGGCCATGGCGCGGCGCTGGCCCGCCAACAGGCGGAACAGGCCACACAAATCGCCGCTGGCCCAATCCGCCGCCTGGGCATAGGCCTCGGCGCTGTCATTGGCCAGTTCCGTCAGTTCGTCCAGCGAGATCACCGCTTGGGGCCGCATGATCATGACTCCTTGGGCACCAGCACGCCCAGCGCCTTGGGGCGTACGCGGAAACGGGCCGGTGTCATGGCGGTGATTTCGCCGTCGGTGTTGATGGGCAAAGGCGGAACCGTCTGAATGAGGATCTCACTGCCACGCCAAGTGCGCACATGGTCCAACGCGCCGTGCCGCCCTTTGCGCAAACGCGGCAGCAGCGCCAGATAGGTCCACAGACCCACCGGTTCCAGGGCGAACACATCCAATTGGGCATCGTCGATGCTGGCGTTCTCGGCCACCACCATGCCGCCGCCGAAATGGCGGCCATTGCCCACCGCCACCTGCAACGCCCACAGACTGGCCTGTTTGCCGTCGCAACGGATGCGCACCGGAAACGGCTGGGTCCGCCGCCAGCCGGTGATGGCCGCCCAGCCATAGCCCAACCGGCCCCAGCGGCGCTTCAGGCCACCAGTCAGGGCATGGGTGATCTGAACCGACAGACCCAGGCTGGCCACGTTGACGAAGTGCTTGCCGTTGACCCAGCCCAGATCGATACGGGCGACCCGGCCGCCGGCGATGGCCTGGGCGGCGGCGGTCAGATCGGTGGGAATGCCCAGGGTGCGGGCCAGATCGTTGGCGGTGCCCAGGGGCAACAGGCCCAGCGGCAGGCCACAGGCCACCAGCCCCTCCAGCGCCGCGTTCAGGGTGCCATCGCCGCCGCCGATGATGACCAGATCATGGCCGGGGGCACGTGCGGTGATTTCGGCGGAAAGGTACTCGGCATTTGGGCAATCGCGGACGGTCACCACCATGCCCGCCGCCGACAGCACCCCGCGCACCGCCGCCAAATCCTGACGGCCGCTGCGGCTGTTTGCATTGATGAACATCAGCGCGCGGGATGGCACGGGCGTCACCTCCACACTTTGGCATGATCTTTTTACAAAAAACGCATGGGAGCCCCCCAAGTTCCCGCAACCACGGCTTGCCGTAGCGCCAGCGCGTGTTAAAAATAACCCAAAGCATAAGAAGCAAGAAATCGAGGAGACGATCCGTGCCCCAAAAGTGGCGGGGGCCCTTCCCCTGGCTGTTGGCCGCTTTCATCGCCAATGTCGTCGTTATCGTCGCAGCCGCCTATTTCCTGTCCCAGGGAGTGGTGGACCAGGAGGAACTGACTGCGCTGACCATGGTCGCGCTGTCGGGCTCGGCGGTGATGTTCGCCTTGGCGTGGAAGATCGTCGATTTCCAAGTGGTTCGGCTGATCAGGCGCATGGCCACCGAAGTGCGCGCCATCGCCCATGGCGGCACCCGCGCGGGCATCGACCCCGAGCGCTATGCCATCCTGTCGCCCCTGCCGGAATCGGTGAACACCCTGACCAACCGGCTGGCCGCCGCCCGCAAGGAATTGTCCGACGGATTGGCCGGCGCCACCGCCAAAGCGGACGAGACCGCGTCCCGCCTTGCCGCCATCCTGAACGATTTGCACGAAGGCGTGGTGGTATGCAATCTGCGCCATCAGGTGGTGCTTTATAACTCCGTCGCCATGGACATGCTGGTAGAGGCTGGGCAACTGGGCCTGGGCCGCTCGCTGTTCGAGACGGTGGCCCGCGATCCGGTCATCCACATGCTGGAAATGCTGACCCACCGGCTGGAACTGGGCGGGCGCGGCACGCCGTTCCTGGCCGGCACCGCCGATGGCCGCATGCTGCTGCAGGCGCGCATGACCCTGATCCGCGCCCCCGAGGGCGACCCCACCGGCTATGTCATCACCATGGTGGATGCCGGCCCGCAGGTGGCGGCGCTGTCGCGGCGCGACGCCCTGCTGCGCGAAGTGGTCGAAGGCCTGGAATCGCCGCTGCTGCGCCTGCGCATTGCCGCCGACAACCCCGTCATCGTCGCCCGCGAGGCCGAGAACATCCAGGCCGCCATCCAGAAGGTCACCGACGGCTATCAGCGCGCGCTGACCGAATGGTGGCCCATGGCCGATCTGCATTCCGGCGATTTCTTCGGCCTAGTGGCGCGCCGGTTCGAGGGCGACGCGCTCAAGGTCTCGGTCACCGGCCTGCCGGTTTGGCTGCACGCCGATTCCCACTCCCTGGCCTTGGCGGTGGAAGCGCTGATCCGCCAGATCGCCGAACGCTTCGGCATGACCGAAATGGATCTGGCCGCCGAAACCACCGAGGACGAAGCCTGGGTGGATATCGGCTGGAGCGGTTCCACCGCCGCCAAACCGGCGCTGGAAGGCTGGCTGTCCACGCCGCTGAGCCTGCTGGGCAACATGACCATCCGCGACGTGCTGATCCACCATGCCGGCGACGCCTTCCGCCAGGAACACCGGGCCGGCCGGTCGTGGCTGCGCCTGCCCATGCGCAAGGGGCTGGAGGTCCATTTCCAGGCCAAGCCCAACCTGCCGACGCGTCCCGAATTCTACGATCTGTCCCTGCTGGACAATACCCGCGACATCGGCGAGATGGGCCGGCTGCCGTTGCGCTCCATCACCTTCGTGGTGTTCGACACGGAAACCACCGGCCTGCAGCCCAGCCAGGGCGATCAGATCGTCCAGATCGGCGCCGTGCGCGTGGTCAATGGCCGCATCCTGTCGGGCGAAAGCTTCAACCGCATCGTCAATCCCGGCAAGACCATCCCGCCCGAAAGCATCAAGTTCCACGGCATCACCGACGAGATGGCCCGCGACAAGCCGCCGCTGGGCGTGGTGCTGCCCCAGTTCCGCGCCTTCGCCGCCGACGCCGTGCTGGTGGCCCACAACGCCGCCTTCGATTTGAAGTTCCTGCGCATGCGCGAGCGGGATTTCGGCGTCAAATTCGACAATCCGGTGCTGGACACCATGATGCTGTCCAGCTTCCTGGACGGCCCCGAGGCCGGCCATTCCCTGGATGCCATCTGCGAACGCTTCGGCATCGAAATCACCGACCGCCACACCGCCCTGGGCGACGCCATCGTCACCGCCGCCGTACTGCTGCGTCATATCGAGATGCTGGAAACACGCGGCATCACCACCCTGGATCAGGTGGTGAAGGAATTGGACATCAACATCCAACTGCACATGCGGCAACAGGCGCTGTAGACGGGGGCCTTGAACACACTTTTTGGGGGGCTGAGTTTCCTTTATTCACCACCAAGGGCATAAGGGCACCAAGCTACCTGACGGGTGGCAGGCTGGGTGCCCTTTGGCACGGCTTCTTGGTGTTCTTGGTGCCCTTGGTAGTGAATATAAGGCGGCAGCCCGCCCTAACGCCGAACCGGCGTGGCAGCCAAAACGCGGGCCATGCGCAGCAGATGGTTGAAGCGCGACAGCACTGCGCGCAATTGGCGGTCGTCCATGAATTCCAGGGACGGCTTGCCGTAGAGGCGCTGCACTTCGGCACGGAAAGCCGCTTCCACCGGTTCGCCCTGAGCGACCAGATAGCCCTGCAGGCGGTCCAGGAAGGTGCGGCGCTGTTGCGCATAGGCGTCGGCGACGGGCGCGTTGTCGTTGGTGCCCGCCGCCTCGCTCAGCAATTGGCGCGCTTCAGCCAGCCAGTCGCGGTCGTCCACGGCCTTCAGCTCGCCAGATCAAGCAGATCGTTCAGCATGCCCAGCTCCATGGACTGGCCGGAATCCGAACGCATGAGCTGCTTATAGACCATGGCGATGAGTTTGGTCTTCTTCTCATAGGTCAGAACCATATGGCGCTGATCGAGCAGTTCCTCGACGGCACGCAAAGCAGCAGTCAGCGCAGCTTCATTAAGATCGCCGCTGGTGCCTGCCGGAACGTTGGTATCCCCCTCACCGGTCAACAGCCAATTGATATCCACCCGCCAATTCTGGTGCAACCGGACCAACACATCGCTGCCGGGCTGCATCAGATTGCGCTCGTATTTTCCGACGGTTTCCTTGTGCACACTCAAATGGCCAGCAAACTCGTCCTGGGACATTTTACCGCGCACCGAGCGCAAGCGGCTTCCAATCGTTTCAATCATGCGACGCCCCCGCCGGAACCATATAAACCGCGCCGCGCGGCGCCACGATGCATACACTGTTGAATTGCAGCCGAAAAGCTGTCATCAACTGTTTGCCAAGTCATCTTTTTCACTGTTGTGTCCATTGCCATGTCAAGTGCCATTGCAACCTTAAAAGTTCCAAAAAACCCCGCGGTGAGGCGGGTGTGGATTTGCGCACAACTCCGAATCAGGGGCAACAGCCTACGCAAACTGGCTCAGACGGAAGGCGTCTCCCATCAAGCCATGAGTGCCGCCCTGATGACCCCCAACGCACATCTGGAACCGGTGGTCGCCGGCGCCTTGGACCTGACAGTCCAACAACTGTTCCCCGAACGGTTCGACCGCACAGGCAATAGGGTGTGCAGAACGCGCGCTCCTCAGCGTAGCACGCAGAATCCCACCGGCAACGCCTAATCTTCAACCGGCAGAGTTCGCATCCGGAGCTTCATATGAACAAGCCCGAACCATCGCCCCCAATCCCCGCCAAACAGCGGCGGCAACGCAAGCAAACCGTCGCCGAAGCGGGACCCGACCCCATCGACATTCACGTGGGCGCCCGCGTGCGCATGCGCCGGATCATGATCGGCCTGTCCCAGCAGGCGCTGGGGCACGCCATCGGGCTGAATTTCCAGCAAATCCAGAAATACGAGCGGGGCTTCAACCGCATCTCGGCCTCGACCCTGCACCGGCTGGCCGAAGCCCTGGACGTGCCGGTGTCCTTCTTCTTCGACGCGTTGTCGGAAGGACCGGCACGGGCCGCCGATAACGGCCTGATCCGCCGCGAAGGCCTGGAATTGCTGCGGCATTTTTACCGCCTGGACGTGCCCATGCGCAAACAGGTCTACGAATTGGTCAGGGCCATGGGGCGCGACGGAGACGGCGATCCGTCACCGCAGGAACAGGCCTAACCGGCGACGCCGCAAATGTATTTCAGGGTGCGCAGGCGTTTGAACGCCCAACGCAGCCGGTTGCGGGTGTGCTTGTTGAAGCGCTTGGGCTCGATACGGGCCGAGGGGGCGATGCCGGCGGCCAGATCGACCAATTGCTGGTCCAGCATCATGCGCATGACCACTTCGCGGATTTCCAGGAAGTCGCGCCAATCGTCCTCGTGCAGCAGGCCCTGGTCCTTGATGGCGGTATAACGTTCATCCGTTCCGGTCTGCATGACATGGGCACGGATGGCGCGGAAGCGCGCCGCCGAGACCAGGGGCAGCAGGCCGAATTTCTTGGCGTTCAGGCGGCCTTGAGTGGTGACGAACTCGCCGAACAGGCCCAGGGATACTTCCATCTTGGCCACGTGCTGGGCCAGATACTGCATGAAGAAGGCCGATTGCGCCGCCTTCTCCACCGCATAGGTGCGCAGATCGTCGGCCAGGGCGCGGTCGCCCCAGACCGGCTGGAAATCGAAGAAGATGTCGCACGACATCACCGTCTGGTTTTCCACCGCATAGACCCAGTGGTGGATCTCATCCTTCCACTCGCCCAGGCTTTTGCGCCATTTCGGCTCGCGCGCCATGACGCCGCCGTCGCAGAACGGGATGCCGGCGTCGTTGAGCATCTGATTGACGCGCTTGCCCAATTCGGCGAACCACACATCGTCGGCAGCGGTGCCGCAATGGACGATGGCGTTGTCCTGATCAAACACCAGCAGGCTCTCGCCACGGCCGGCGGAGCCCAGGACCAGCATGGCATAACGCGCCGGTGACGGCCCCCAGCCGTCCTCGGACATGGACTTTTCGCACAATTCGGTGGCACGCGCGGTCAAATCACGGATGACCAGGGCGATCACCGACGAGATATTGCGCGCCGACACACCCTCGGCCAGCAGGCTTTTGGCCAGACGCGGCAGCGCCGCCATGGCGGCTTCCATGTCGGCGGCATTGCGCGCCTCATGCACGGAATCGCCGATGGCCAGGGCGTCGTTAGCGCGCACCTTCAGCAGGGCGCGGCCGGTGATCATGCCAATGGGGCGATTTTCGGCATCAACCACCACCAGATGGCGTAACCCCATGCGGGTCATCTTGCCCAACGCCACATATACAAAGGCGTCCGCGGCCACCGCGGCCACCGGGCGGGTCATCACCTGGGCCAAGGTGGCGTCCAGGCCCTGAGTTCCGCTGGTGGACAAGATACGCAGCAGGTCGCGCTCGGTCAGAATGCCCACGGCACGGCCTTGCTCGTCCACACCGATGATGGAGGACACGCGGGCTTCGTACATGCGGTCGATGGCTTGACGTAGCGACATCTCCCCCGAAGCGGTGAGCACCGGCGTGCTCATCACCTCACGCAGGCGGTGCTGATAGGGAAAACTATCGATGCGGGAGAGAGCGGCGACGTCGTTCATTGAGAGATCACCATAGTGGCGGACGCGCGAATGGCAACCGCATAGATATTGAGAGAAAGGTTATTGCAAGCGCAAACGTATCCACCCGAAAGTGTCGATTGAGAACACGCAGGGGTGGATATTAGGTTCATACGCTGCCAGGGGATAGTCCAATAATTTCGAAACGAAGGTCTACTGGATCGAACCTAAGCGGAAGTACACACCTTATTACCAGACTACTTTATGTTTTCTTGTGACTGGCAGTTCGGAATGACTTTGCGGATAAACCCATATCCTTAATCAATAATGCAAAGACACTCGTATGGAGTTGACGGCATGGTAGCCGGATGTTAATGACATTGAAAGCCCCAGACATGCCGGGTGCCTATGCCATAAGCGCATAGGTCTTCCGGAAGGTCTGCACACAGTGCTGAACAGAGCCGACACAAGAGCGGCACCGAAAACAACGAAGCCGTCCGCCAATGCAGCAGGACGGCCAGAAAGTGGAGGGTCATAGTGACAAAAGTCCTCAACACAAATGCGCAGTCTAGCGAGCACATTCGGAACAATCCGAAGTTCCGCGAGCTGGTCACCAAGCGCACCTCGTTTGCCTGGACGCTGACCGCGACCATGCTGGTGATCTATTTCGGCTTCATCTTGCTGATCGCCTACGGCAAGGCCTTCCTGGGCACTTCGCTGTTCGGCGGCGTGATGACCGTCGGCTTCCCCATCGGCGTTGGCGTGATTTTGTCGGCCATCGTTTTGACCGGCATCTATGTGCGCCGCGCCAACACGGAGTTCGACGAACTCAATCGCCAGATCATCGAGGAATCCCGCTGATGAAGACGCTCAGATCCGCCTTCACGGCCGCCATGCTCGCCACCGGCGGGTTGATGGCCGCCACCACCACGGCTCTCGCCGCTGGTGCCGACCTTGGTAATGTCGAGAAGCAGGCCACCAATTGGCATGCCATCGTGATGTTCGTCATCTTCGTCGGCATCACCTTGGGCATCACCTACTGGGCCTCGCGCAAGAACAAGACCGCCGCCGACTTCTACGCCGCCGGCGGTGGCATCACCGGTTTCCAGAACGGCTTGGCCATTGCCGGCGACTATATGTCGGCCGCCTCGTTCCTGGGTATTTCCGCCCTGGTGTACGGTTCGGGCTTCGACGGCCTGATCTTCTCGGTGGGCTGGCTGGTCGGTTGGCCGATCATCCTGTTCCTGATCGCCGAACGCCTGCGCAACCTCGGCAAGTTCACCTTCGCCGACGTGTGCTCGTTCCGTCTGGCCCAGGGTCCGGTCCGCATCTTCGCGGCTTCGGGCGCCCTGATCGTCGTGATCTTCTACCTGATCGGCCAGATGGTCGGTGCGGGTCAGTTGATCAAGCTGCTGTTCGGCCTTGACTACCTGATGGCGGTTATCGCGGTCGGCGCGCTGATGATGGTGTATGTGACCTTCGGCGGCATGACTGCCACCACCTGGGTCCAGATCATCAAGGCCTGCTTGCTGCTGGGTGGTGCGTCGTTCATCGCCTTCGGTGTGATGAGCCAGTTCGGCTTCTCGTTCGAAGCCCTGTTCGCCCGCGCTGTGGAAGTTCACCCCAAGCACGGCGCCATCATGGCTCCGGGTTCGCTGGTGACCAACCCGATCGATGCCATCTCGCTGGGTCTGACCCTGATGTTCGGCACCGCCGGTCTGCCGCATATCCTCATGCGCTTCTTCACCGTG
>JACMKT010000286.1 GCA_014380005.1 Rhodospirillales bacterium | reverse complement strand
TACCCGCGAGAGAGACGAAGTCGATTACATGAGCGATTCGAAGGATCAGGAGCGCAAGGCGCCGTTGAAGCTGTCCCAGCCGGGCAAGCTCGAGCTGAAGAAGACGGTCGAGGCTGGCCAGGTTCGCCAGAGCTTCTCGCATGGCCGCTCGAAAGTGGTCACCGTCGAGGTGCGCAAGAAGCGCACCTTCTCCGCCACCGGCGGCGCCATGCACGAAGTGCGTGAGGGCGCCAGTGCGGCTGAGGCCGAACTTGCCAAGGCGGTCGCCAATATCGAGGTGCTGAAGCAGGCCATCAACGCCGGCGGACTCACCACCCATGAGAAGGGCACCCGCGCCGCCGCGCTGGAAGCCGCCATGAAGGCAGCCGAGAACGCCCGCACCCGCATCAAGGAAGAGGCCACCCGGCACGCCGAGGAGGAAGCCCGCTTCCACGCCGAGGAAGCCGAGCGCGAGCGTCTGGAGGCCGAAGAGGCCGCCCGGCCCGCAATCGCCGATGTGCCCGCCGAGGCCACTGCCGTCGAAGTGGCTCAGCCCGTCGCCGCCGAGGCTCCGGCCCCGGTTGCCGCGCCTGCCGCTCCGGTGGCTCCCGCCCCTTCGCTGGCCACTCCCCCGCTGGGTTCGTCCGAGCCCCGCCAGGGTCCGCGCATGACCGCCCCGCCCGGTCCCAATGCCCCGGTGCGCACCACTCTGCCGACCAATCTCGGCCCCGCCGCGCCCCGCGTTGCCGGCACCGACGAGGAAGAGGAAGAGGCCGCGCGCAAGAAGGCCGCCGCCCATAAGCCGGCCCCGGTCAAGCGCACCGAGCCGCGCCGCCGCACCGGCAAGCTGACCATCACCGACGCGCTGACCGACGACGACCGCGGCGAGCGTGGCCGTTCCCTGGCCGCCGTCCGCCGTGCCCGTGAGCGCGAGCGTCTGAAGAACCTGCAAAAGGGCGCGGAAAAGGTTATCCGCGACGTGGTCATCCCCGAGACCATCACCGTCCAGGAACTGGCCAACCGTATGGCCGAACGTGGCGGCGATGTGGTCAAGTCGCTGATGCGCATGGGCGTGATGGCCACCATCAACCAATCCATCGACGCCGATACCGCCGAGCTGGTGGTGGCCGAGTTCGGTCACAATTCCAAGCGCGTGTCGGATTCGGACGTGCTGGTGGGCCTGGATGGCTTGACCGACAACGAAGAAGACATGATTACGCGTCCCCCGGTGGTCACCATCATGGGTCACGTGGATCACGGCAAGACCTCGCTGCTGGATGCCCTGCGCGAAACCGACGTGGTGTCGGGCGAAGCCGGCGGCATCACCCAGCACATCGGCGCCTATCAGGTGCACATGCGCTCGGGCGGCAAGATCACCTTCATCGACACCCCCGGTCACGAGGCGTTCACCGCCATGCGTGCCCGTGGCGCCAAGGTCACCGATCTGGTGGTGCTGGTGGTGGCTGCCGATGACGGCATCATGCCGCAGACGGTGGAAGCCATCCGTCACGCCAAGGCTGCCGGCGTGCCGATCCTGGTTGCCATCAACAAGATCGACAAGCCCGACGCCAATCCGGACAAGGTCCGCCAGGAACTGCTTCAGCACGATCTGGTGACCGAGGATCTGGGCGGCGACGTGCTGACCGTGGAAGTGTCGGCCAAGAAGCGCCTGAACCTCGAAAAGCTGGAAGAGACCATCCTTCTGCAGGCCGAAGTTCTGGATCTGCGGGCCAATCCCAAGCGCAGCGCGCAGGGCACCGTGATCGAAGCCAAGATGGAAAAGGGCCGTGGCCCGGTGGCCACCGTGCTGGTTCAGCGCGGCACCCTTCGCGTCGGCGACGTGTTCGTGGCCGGTTCCGAATGGGGCAAGGTCCGCGCGCTCAACGACGACAAGGGCAACCGCGTCGAAGAAGCCGGCCCGTCGACCCCGGTCGAAGTGCTGGGCCTGGACGGCGCGCCTTGCGCCGGTGACGATTTCGTCACCGTCGAGGACGAAGCCCGCGCCCGCGAAATCGCCGGCTACCGTCAGCGCAAGGACCGCGAAACCCGCGCCAAGCTGGCGCAGCGCGGCACCCTGGAAGAGATGTTCTCGGCCATCAAATCGGGCGTCGCCAAGGAACTGCCCATCGTCATCAAGGGCGATGTGCAGGGCTCCATCGAGGCGATCATCGGTTCGGTCGAGAAGATCGGCAATGACGACGTCAAGGTGCGCGTGCTGCACGCCGCCGTCGGTCCGGTCAGCGAATCCGATATCACCCTGGCCAAGGCCTCGGGTGGTCTGCTCATCGGCTTCAACGTCCGCGCCAACCCGCAGGCCCGCGAAATGGCCCGCCGCGACGGCGTGGACATCCGCTACTACTCGATCATCTACGATGTGACCGACGACATCCGCACCATGCTCTCGGGCATGCTGGCACCGACGCTGAAGGAAAACTTCCTGGGTTACGCCCAGATCCGCGAGGTGTTCAACATCACCAAGCACGGCAAGGTGGCTGGTTGCATGATCACCGAAGGCATCGTCAAGCGCGGCGCCGGTGTCCGTTTGCTGCGCGACAACGTGGTTATCCATCAGGGCAGCCTAGCCCAGCTCAAGCGCTTCAAGGACGACGTCAAGGAAGTGCGCGAGGGCTATGAGTGCGGCATGTCCTTCACCAATTACGAAGACATCCGCGTCGGTGATATGATCGAGTGCTTCGAGGTGGAAGAGGTGGCCGGCGTCCTGTAAAGGACCCGGCTCCCCGCCTTCCCTTCTCCGGAGGACACAATCATGCCCAAGGGCAATAAGCCCCCCTCCCAGCGCCAGTTGCGCGTGGGTGAGGAGTTGCGTCACGTCCTTGCCACCATCATCGAGCGCGGTGAGATCCGCGACCCTGACGTTCAGGGCCGCGCCATCACCGTGACCGAGGTGCGCATCAGCCCCGACCTCAAGAACGCCACCGCCTTCGTCGTCCCCTTGGGCGGCGGCGAAGTGGACGGCATCCTGGCCGGCCTGAAGCGGGCACGCCCGTTCCTGCGCCACGAAATCGCCCGCATGGTCGATCTGCGCGCCGTGCCGAACCTGTCGTTCGAGCCCGACCTCAGCTTCGACGAGGCCTCCAAGATCGACGCCCTGCTGCGCCGTCCCGAGGTCCGCCGCGATCTGGGCGGTGACGCCGAGTTCGAGCGCCGGTTCGATCCCGATAGCATCGACGGCGAAGACGACGGCGAATGAGTTTATTGACACGGATGGACACGGATAAACACGGATGAGCGTGCCCGTGTCTCCCGCAGTGTCATTTCGACAACCGCAGGGCGGAGAAATCTCGCATCCGCGGAAAGAACGAGTGCGCTGAGGCAAGATTTCTCCTCGCCTGCGGCTCGTTCGAAATGACAAAGAGTAAGATTAACCACGGAGGCACGGAGGCACAGAGAGAGCGTCGCCGTGGTGAAGGACGTACCTCCATTCTGGCAGATATCTCCGTGCCTCCGTGTCTCCGTGGTTAATCTAATCTTCTTCAAGGCTCCCCATGGCTCGTAAGCGCAAAGGCATCCCCATCGACGGCTGGCTCGCCATCGACAAGCCGGTGGGGATCGGGTCCACTCAGGTGGTGGCCGCCGTGCGGCGCATCACCGGTGCGGCCAAGGTCGGCCATGGCGGCACGCTCGACCCGCTGGCCAGCGGCATTCTGCCCATCGCCCTGGGCGAGGCGACCAAGACCGTGGCCTATGTCATGGATGGGGCCAAAACCTATCAATGGCGCGTGCGCTGGGGTCAGTCCACCACCACGGACGACATGGAAGGCGCAGTCTGCGCCACCTCGGATGTGCGCCCCACCACCGAGCAAATCCTCGCCGCCTTGCCCGCGTTCCTGGGCGACATCCAGCAGGTTCCGCCGGCCTATTCCGCCATCATGGTCAATGGCGAACGCGCCTATGATCTGGCCCGCGCCGGCGAAACGGTGGAATTGAAATCCCGCATCGTACGTATCGACGGCTTCCGTTTGGTCGGCCAGCCCGATGCCGATCATGCGGATTTCGAGGTGAATTGCGGCAAGGGCACCTATATCCGCTCGCTGGCGCGCGATTTGGCGTTGGCGTTGGGCACGGTCGGCCACATCGTTATTCTGCGCCGAACCGCCTGCGGACCGTTCAACGAGGGCAATTCGATTCCCCTGGACAAGTTCCGAGAGTCCGGGCAAGGTCCCGCACTTCGGTCCCATCTGCTTCCTGTCGAGACCGCGCTGGACGACATCCCGGCGCTGGCCCTGTCGGAAGCGGAGGCCCGGCGCCTCCACAGCG
>JACMKT010000285.1 GCA_014380005.1 Rhodospirillales bacterium | reverse complement strand
TGCATCTGGTCGCAGCCGTGCAGCCGCAGGTACGCGAGCTGTGAGGCCGTCTCCACGCCTTCGGCGATCACTTCGAGCTTCAGGCTGTGGGCCATCCGGACGATCGCGAGCGCGATGGCGGCGGCGTCGGGATTGGTGGTGACGTCGCGCACGAAGGCGATGTCGATCTTCAGCTTGTCGACCGGGAAGCGCCGCAGGTAGGCGAGGCTGGAATAGCCGGTGCCGAAATCGTCGATGGAGATGTGCACGCCCATCTGACGCAATTCGCGCAGCACCTGGGCCACTTCCTCGACCCGCTGCATCAGCACGGATTCGGTCAGTTCCAGTTCCAGGAAATGGGGCGACAGGCCGCTTTCGTCCAAGGCTTGGCGGACGATGGCGGGGACGTCGCCTTCGCGGAATTGCAGGGCCGAGACGTTGACGGCGATGCGCACGGGCGGCAGGCCCAGATCGTGCCAGCTTTTACATTGGCGGCAGGCGGCCTTCAGCACCCAGGCGCCGATGTCGCCGATCAGGCCCATGTTTTCCGCCAGCGGGATGAATTCGTTGGGCAGCACCATGCCCATTTCCGGGTGGCGCCAGCGCACCAGGGCCTCGACGCCGGACATCCGGCCGGTGACCATGTCCACCTTGCCCTGATAGACCAGCATGAACTCATCGCGCGACAGCGCATGGCGTAGCGAGCTTTCCATGGCAAGGCGCTCGAACGAGCGGGCGTTCATGGAGGGCGTGTAGAGCTGATAGCTGTTGCGGCCCAGATCCTTGGCCCGGTACATGGCGGTATCGGCGTTCTTGATCAGGCTTTCGGCGGTCAACCCGTCATCGGGATAGACGGCGATGCCCACGGACGTGGTCACGTACAGCTCGTGCTCGTCGATGACGAAGGGCTGGCGCACCAGCGAGATGATGCGCTCCGACAGCTTGGCGGCGTCTTCCACATGGTCCAGTTCGGGCAGCAGCACGACGAATTCGTCGCCGCCCAGCCGCGCCACCGTATCGCCCTCGCGGATGCACAGCTCCAGGCGGCTGGCGGTTTCCACCAGCACTTTATCGCCGATACCGTGGCCCAAGGTGTCGTTGATGCGTTTGAACAGGTCCAGATCAAGGAACATGATCGCCAAGCTGCTGCCATGGCGATGGGCATTGGCGATGGCCACCTGCAGGCGGTCGGTGAACAGGCGCCGGTTGGGCAGGCCGGTCAGCACGTCGAAATAAGCGAGGTTCTTGATGCGCTCTTCGGTCTTCTTGCGCTCGGTGATGTCGGTGAAGACGGCGGCGTATTGGCTGATATGGCCTTCATCGTCGCGGATGACGTTGATGGTCAGCCATTCGGGGAAATGGTCGCCGTTCTTGCGGCGGTTCCACACCTCGCCCTGCCACACGCCGCGCGCTTCCAGCGCCTCCCACATGCGCGTGTAGAAGGCCGCGTCATGGCGCCCGGATTTCAGAATGTTGGGGTTCTTGCCGTGCACTTCCTCGAAGGAATAGCCGGTCAGCAGGGTGAAGGCGGGATTGACGAACTCCACCATACCATGGGCGTTGCAGATCATGATGCCGTCAAGCGAGGCCTCGATCACCTGACGGGCAAGGTGGAGGTCCTTGCGTGAGCGCAGCAAGGCCTCGTCCCGCTCGCGCAGGGCTTCATCCAGGCGCTGGACGTATTCGTATTGCAGGCTGGACAGGATGTCCGAGAACGACAGCAGCCCCTTCAATTCACCGGCATTGTCGCGCACCGCCACGTGGCGGATGTGGCGTTCCTCCAGCAGATTGCGGGCGGACAGCATGCTGTCGTCTTCGGTGATGGAAACCAGGGGACGGCTGGCGATGGCATCCACGCAGGCCGGTACGGGTTCGTTGCCGGCGATGATGCGGATCAGATCACGCTCGGTGATGATTCCGGGCTCGCCGCCATCAATGCCCAGCACCACGGCGGCATCCGCATGGGCGGCGTTCAGTTGGGCGACGGCCTGTTGCAGGCTGTATTCGCCCGGGATGGCGACCATGGGCCGGGACACGCCCGAGCGCACATTGCGCAACACCAGGAAATGCTCGACCCCGTGGCGCAGGATGACGTCGGACTGGCTGATGATCCCCATGGCTTGGCCGGCATCATCCACCACCACGAAATGGCGCACCCCTTCCATCTGGAAGCGCAGGCCGGCATCGCCGATGGAGGTCTTGCAATGGATGGTCTTGATGGGATGGCTCATCACCTCGGCGATGGGCCGGGCGAAGCCGTCGGGATTGCCGAAATCCACCGCCAGGGCGTCGCGCTCGGTCCAGATGCCCACCGGCAATCCGTCCTCGACCACGATGATGGAGCTGCACCGCAATTGCGCCATCTGGCGCGCCGCCTCCAAGACGGAGGTATGGGGCGCGCAGCTCAGTATTTCCTTCTTAACGATACGCTCGATAGCGTGATCGGAAGCCAAAATGGAGATCCCCAAAAACACAGCAGATGCCGATAGTTTCATGCCCTTTCCTTAAAGATGCAACATTGGTTTTTCATAAGGCAATGCGGGCGTTCCTTGCCGTACGCCGGACCAGCCATTCTCAAATGGTTGTGGCATTTGCCTGAAATTGCTCGCTTTGCGGATCACCTCATTCGTATGAGAAACGTTTTCCTCCGGAGAGGTGCCAAAGCTACACAACCAAGGCCGAACCTTTTTGCGCGTGGGGGTGTTGTAGCCGTGTAGGCCCCCTGGGCCGAAAGCCGCGCCATATGGCGAGATTGAGACCGGAGGACCCCATGCAGCACCAAGACCTCGACCGGATCCGGGGGGTGAAAAGCCTGGAGCCGTTGTTCGGACCAACGACGAAGCTGTCGCGTAGCGAAAGGCTGACTCATTGGGCCGACCTGCTTGATTCCATGGCGGGACGCCCCTTGCGCGCCTTGGAAGACGTTGAATATGTCAGCCCCGCGGTACGCCGGGACATGCGCAAGGAAGACTCTCCCCTGGCGGTTGCTTTTGCCGATCCGGTGCTGCGCACCGATGGGTTGGCCGGCGACCGGTTAGGCGATGCCATGGACTACTTCGGCCTGTCAGAGCGGCAGGCCCACTGGCTGCTGTGCGACTGTCATTACGGCGGACGCATGACCGCCAGCGAAGTGGCGGCGCGGGTACGCGACGAAGCCCGTCCGCTATACGACATCCTGCGCCCGCAATTGTGGGCCTCGCTGACCGGGGCGGCCGTGTTGGCCGGCGCGGTGGCGTCCGTAGCCCTGCTTTGACCCTGGACCACCGTTGCGGAAGGCCCCGGCCAAGACAGCCGGGGCCTTTCGCATTTTAAGGCCTTAGGCTCCGCCAATCCCCTGGATGACGATGCCGGTGCCGTCGCATTCCTCGCATTTGCGGCCTGCGATGGTGCCTTTGCCGCTGCACACCGGACACAACGCCTCGCCGGTGCCCGGGACATTCGGCGGTGCGGCCTCTGCGGGTTTGGATTGTTTGGGTTCGGGTGGTTGTCGTTGGGGCATGGTTCCCTCCGTTTAAGGTCCATTGCTTGGACATCCGTCTTAGGAAGGATGTTCCCGAGCCCATTGAGGGGTGGAGATGGTCGGACCACCGGGGTAGAGTGGTCGCGCTGGGGGCAGCATTGGCGGAAGGGCTGGATGCATGAACGAAGTTGTCGGCGGTAAAGCGGCCCAGGAAGTGGTCGAGGAACTTCGTCTCGAATTCGTGGATGAAGCTGTCGAAACCCTGCAAAATCTGG
Organism: Rhodospirillales bacterium; assembly: GCA_014380005.1. Lineage (GTDB taxonomy): Bacteria > Pseudomonadota > Alphaproteobacteria > Rhodospirillales > Magnetospirillaceae > Magnetospirillum. The sequence goes on along the minus strand of JACMKT010000285.1, from coordinate 2,541 downwards.
ACGTCTCGTTAGATTCCGGCCGCCACGAACGTATTCCCGGCGCTCAAATTGTGGATGAATTCCGCCGCGCCGCCTTGCGCCTGCGCGGCCCCGCCAGTAATTTCGGCCTTCGGGCCTTGGCTACCGTCGCCCATCGTCTGGATGACTACCTTGCCAATGCCCCGGCAGTGCTGCCGCCGCGGGTGTGGGACGATTTGCAAACCTTCCTCGACGTCATGCTGCGCTTGGCCGAGAACCGCGAAACTGATGTGGACTCCGCCGGCTTGGTACGCAATCTGCCGACTCGGCTGGGTTTCGAGCTGGGCGACATCCAAGTGCGCAGCGTCGAGGTTCTGCTGGTGATGCCCCACGGCACCCAGACCCGTTACGTCGAGCGTGAGATGCAGCAATGCGGCTACCGCGTGTCGGTGATTCCCGACACCATCGAGGCCTTTGCCCATGTGGTGCAGACCAAGCCCGACATGATCGTGTTATCGGCGTTGATGCCTGATCTGGACGGCATCGATCTGGCCATGGGCCTGTCGGCCATGCCCTCCACCCGCAATATCCCCATCGCCGTCATCACGTCGCTGGACGAAAGCGACGATCGGCTGTCCCTGCTGCCGAAGAAAATCCCGGTCGTCCATAAGAGCGCGACCTTTGGCGACGATCTGTTCAAAGCGCTGGATAGCTTGTTTTTGATCTAGTACCGCTACGGCCTGTCCGGGGCGATGAAGCCATTTTCACAAAAAAAGACCCCCGGCCAATAAGGTCGGGGGCATTCAAGTCTGGGAGGAAACGTCCGGACCTGAGCGGTGCTCAAGAAACGAACAAGCACACTATCTGCGCAAACCAAGTGCGATGGCGAATGCGATTATCGCATGCTGCGTTGCAGCAAACGCATGGCGGAATAAAAAGCCTATTCCTTCCGCCGCATATGGTTGGCCTCAAGCCAGCCATCCTTCCATGACGCATGCTGTGCGGTGTCTGTGGAATAGGGGTTATCGCCCAGCCCCGCGCCTTCCTCATTGGCGGCCCAGCCGCGCTGAAACTCGCGGGCGCGGGCGTCTTCGGGCGGTGGGTGGCTGGAAACCCGTTTCATCCAATCGCGGAATTCCGGGAAGGCCATCAATACGCTGTCGTCGATCCCGTCTGGGTGCTGATGCAGCATGGCGCGACCGCGCGGGGTGATGCGGAAGCTGTGCTGGTCCAGCATTTCCACCAATTGGGCGGCGACCAGATGACGCAGTGCCCGGTCCAGATGGGCGGCGAGTTCGGCGGGATCGACGGCGGCGCGCTCATGGGCGCGGGCTCGGTCTTGCGCCAGCAGGTCGGCGGCCTCGGCCATGGTGCCGGCGCAGTCCTGACCGGCACGGAGCAAAGCCAGGACCAGATCGGCGAAGTGCAGCAGGGGGTAGTCTTCCAAATCCATACCATTTATGTCGGTATGGCCGCCCTTGGTAGCAAGGGTATCAGATGCCCGCGCCGCGATCGATCAGGCCGGTTTGGCGCTCGACCTCCACCAAAAGCGCATGCAGGCTTTTGTCGGCGAAGCCCTCGGCTTCCAGTTTGCGCACGGTGTTGATCAGGTAGTCGCGGTTCAGCCCGGCGCAGCCCTGAGCGTCCATGATAATGGCCGCAGCATTTTCCAAGGGCAGGTTGCCTGCGTAATGGCGGTGGGTGCGGTCGGCCACGAAGGTGTAGGCCGGCACCGAACGCCCGTCATCCAAGGTGATGGGCAGGGTGTGTGCCTCATAGGCATAGCCGATCAGCTCACGCTCGTTGAGGTATTCCACCGCCAACTCGGCATCGGCACGCGGTACGCGGAAGGCCAGCCCTCGGCACGAGCCGCCACGATCCAGACCCAGCACTAGACCGGGTCGCGCCGGGGTGCCGCGGTAATGCAGCGAGTACAGGCAGAAGGCGCGATACCAACCCTCCAGCAGGGCCGGACGCACCTCGGCGAACTCGAAGCCTGGCCGCCACATCAGCGAACCGTAGCCGAACACCCAAAGATCATCGGTCGTGGTCATCGGTACTCAAATGGGCAAAGGGGCTGGGAACAGACAATGACCCACAGCGGTGTAACCTGCCAGCCCCAATTGGGCGTTAATCCCGCTTTTGAATAGGGTGTCTTGTCGGAAAGCTAGCGCGGTTTGCGGTTGTTCACATGAGCCAGCGAAATTTAATCAAGTTTATGCGCATCAACGTAAATTGTCGAAGTGGCGTCTTGATATCGTTACGAAATGTAGCTCTATGATCCAATAATAATGTTGTAAATTTTAACTCTACGTAATTTCCGTCACTATTATGTCGGATAAATTTATCATAAGGTGATGTCGGTAAAATTCTGACAGCGACCGAAGCAAGATTTATTGCGGTTGCTGAGCATAGAGGCCGCAAGAATATGATAAAAATAAAATATATATTCGCCGCTACCGCCATGGTGATGTTGGCTGGTTGTGCGATGCCCGGGACGGATGCTGGCAGCCAAGGCCAGATGGCGAAGACGTACGAAGTGTTCTTCGATTTGGGCCGTGCTGATATCGGCGAGGTTTCGGC
>JACMKT010000284.1 GCA_014380005.1 Rhodospirillales bacterium | reverse complement strand
GCCGCCTCGCGCCACCCCCTGGCCCGCGCCTTGGCCGCCGCCGCGCCAGGAGCCAAATTGGCCGACGACGTGCGCGAGGAACCGGGCCGCGGCATGATCTGCGGCTCCACCCGCCTGGGCAGCCGCGCCTGGATCGGCATTGCCGATGACGAAGCGCAAGGCCCGGAATTGTGGCTGGACCAAGCGGGCCAGCCGCCGGTGCGCTTCGCCTTCGCCGACGAACCGCGCAGCGACGCGGCCCATGTGGTGACGGCGCTGCAACGGCGCGGCTTTAAGGTCGAACTGCTGTCGGGCGACCGCGAAGCCACCGTGCGCCAGATCGCCGACCGCCTGGGCATTGCCGTCTGGCATGCGGGCCGCACCCCCGCCGACAAGGTGGCCCGGCTGGAGCAATTGAAGGCCCAGGGCCGCAAGGTCCTGATGGTGGGCGACGGCCTGAACGACGCCCCCGCCCTGGCCGCCGCCCATGTGTCGGTGTCGCCGTCCACGGCGGTGGATGTCAGCCAAACCACCGCCGACGTGGTGTTCCAGGGCGCCCGCCTGACCCCGGTGCTGGAGGTCCTGTCGGTGGCGTTGACCTCACGCGATTTGGTCCGGCAAAATTTCGTGCTGGCGCTGGGCTACAATGTGTTTACCGTGCCCCTGGCGGTGGCGGGGTATGTCACTCCGCTGATCGCCGCAATTGCCATGTCTACCTCGTCGCTGGTAGTTATTGGCAATGCCCTGCGGCTATCGCGCGGGAGAAAAGCGTGACCAATTTGCTGATGCTCATTCCGGTTGCCCTGTTGCTGGGCGGAATTGGGCTGGCCGCCTTCCTGTGGGCGCTGAAATCGGGGCAGTTCGACGACCTTGACGGCGCCGCCCATCGCATCCTGTTCGAGGATGACGATGACCACCCCCCTAAGGCCTGACGGAGCGCCCGCGTGAACGTCATGCCTCCCCTGGACTTCGACGATCACAAGACCGAGCGTCCCGAGCCGGTGGATCTGACCGCGCCGCCATGCCGCAATTGCGACGTAGTCCGTGACTTGGCGTTCTGCGCCGATTTGTCCGCCGACGAAATCAAACGCCTCGCCACCGCGCGCTGCCACGCCCAATTGCCGGCCAGCTTCGCCGTGTTCCGCGAAGGCGACCCCGCCGACTACGTCTATTCCATCTCCACCGGCGCCGTGAAGCTGTACAAGCTGATGAGCGACGGACGGCGCCAGATCATCGGCTTTTTGTTCTCGGGCGACATGTTCGGCCTGGGGCTGGACGGCGGCTATTGCTACACCGCCGAGACCCTGATCCCCAGCCAGCTCTGCCGCTTCACCTATCGCCGCCTGGATAGCATGATGGGCGAATTGCCGCGCCTGGAACGCCGCATGTTCACCATGACGGTGAAGGATCTGGTGGCGGCGCAGGAACAGATGCTGCTGCTGGGCCGCAAGACCGCCAAGGAAAAGCTGGCCACCTTCCTGCTGAAGCTGTCGCGCCGCGCGGTGCAGCAAGGCCTGTCGCCGGTCTCCCTCGCTTTGCCCATGAGCCGCGCCGACATCGCCGATTATTTGGGCCTGACCATCGAAACCGTCAGCCGCGTCTTCACCCAGCTCAAGCGCGAAGGCATCATCGAACTGCCGGCCTCGGGCCACGTGATGCTGACCAAGGAAGCCGGGCTGAAGGAGCTGGCCGAAGGTACGGCGACGGCTTAGAAATCGTGCATCCTTGACACAGTCGAGGCCGGGATATACATGAAACATATCCCAGCGGCCGGAGTCACCATGACCCGCACCACCCTGTTCCAGAGCAACCGCTCCCAAGCCGTTCGCCTGCCCAAGGACGTCGCTTTCCCCGATGGCGTGCGTGAAGTCGCCATCCTCAGGGAAGGTGCCCGCCGCGTGATCGTGCCCGCCAACGCCATCTGGGATGATTTCTTCGCCGCTCCCGGCGTGGCTCTGCCCGATCGCGACCAGCCGCGCATGCAGGAGCGGGAAAGCTTCTGACCATGCTGCGCTACATGCTCGACACCAACCTCTGCATCCGCGTGCTGCGCGACCGCCCGCCGGCTTTGCGCGAGCGGTTCAATGCCGAGGCCGCAAGTCTGTGCATTTCAACCGTCACCCTGGCTGAACTGTTATACGGCGCCGAAAAATCCCTCCACCCGTCCCAGGCGCGGCAGGACGTCGAAGCCTTTGCCGCCCGTTTGGACGTGCTGCCATTCGGCGCGGAGGCGGCGGGGCACTATGCCGAAATCCGCGCGGAGCTGGAGCGCAAAGGGCAGGTAATCGGCCCATACGACCTGATGATCGCGGGACATGCCCGCAGCCGAGGGCTGGTGGTGGTCACCGGCAACCTGCGTGAATTCACTCGCGTTGCCGGGTTGCGGGCCGAAGACTGGCTTGCTCCGCCAAACCAATAAGCCTTTTATCGTTTGACTTCATCCGTCCGTGATGGAAAACCGGGTTCCCCAATACCATCCACCAAGGGAGGTCCCGTTGAGCACCGAGATTCGGACCAAGCGCCTGACCACCCGTGACATCCGCGCCCGTAAAGGCGTCGAGCCGG
>JACMKT010000283.1 GCA_014380005.1 Rhodospirillales bacterium | reverse complement strand
TGCCGACCAGATGCGGAAGGTCTTGCGGGCGTTGCGGCTGGCCAGCATGGCGGGCAGCACCACGTCCTTGAACTGGTCGAACGGCTTGATGTCGCGGAAGAAGAAGGACTCGTTGGTGGTCATCGCCTCGGTGACCTCGCGCAGGAGGTCCTCCCCGGCACTGCGCAAGCTGGCTACCAGATCGTCCAGACCCTTGAGGCCGCGCTTGCGCGCCACCGGGGTCAGGCGGGATTCCAGCAGATAGGCCTTGTCGCGCGTGATGATCAGACCGGAGCGGTCCTTCAGCAGCTTGGCGATGAAATCGAAATCCTCTGGCCGCATGATCAGCGCCTCGCCGCCAGCTTGATCATCCACGGCGCGATATCGGGCAGCGGTAAGACGGCGGAACAGATGCCGGCATTGGCCGCGGCGCCGGGCATGCCCCAGACAACGGAAGTTGCTTCATCCTGGGCGATGACCGTACCGCCCGCTTGTGTCACGACCTGGCCGCCCTTGGAGCCGTCGGCGCCCATGCCGGTCAGGATCGCCACCAGCACGCGCTTGCCCCAGGCGGCAGAGATGCTGCGCAGCATAGGATCGACGGCGGGGCGGCAGAAGTTTTCTGGCGGGTCTTTCAGCAGGCGGATGATTTTATCGACGCCCTTGACCTCGACCACCATGTGGAAGTCGCCCGGGGCGATATAGACGCGGCCACCCTTGATGACCTCGCCGTCCACGCCTTCCTTGGCATCCCATCCCGACACGCGGCTGATGTGCTCGGCCAGGATGGTGGTGAAGGTGGCGGGCATGTGCTGGGTGATCAGAATGGGCTGCTTGACCGTGCCGGCGCGCATGGTGCCCAACAGCGAGAACAGTGCCTGCGGGCCGCCGGTAGAGCTGCCGATGGCGATGACATCGGGCACTTCCGGCGTCTGGTTGCGCAGCTTGATGGGGCCTTGCGGGCTCAGCAGGCTGGTGCGGGCGGGGGCTGTGGGGCGCAGCGCGGTGCTGACGCCGGGGCGCAGTTTGCGGCTGGGATCGCGGCGCCGCGCATGGCCCAAGGCCTTGACCTTGGTCAGCAGCTCGGTCTTGAAATCCATGCCGCCGGCCAGATCGCGAGTGGCGGTGGGCTTGGGGATGTAATCGGCGGCGCCCGCTTGCAGCGCCCGCATGGAGATGTCGGCGCCCTTCAGGGTCAGCGTCGATTGCATGATGATGCGCACGCCGGGATCGGCCTTCAGCAGCATGGGCAGGGCGGTCATGCCGTCCATCACCGGCATTTCGATGTCCAGAACGATGACGTCGATGTCCTGACGCTCCAGCGCCGACAGCGCCATCTGACCGTTGCCCACCGAAGCGACAATGGCGATGGCGGGGTCTTCTTCCAGGATGCGGGTGACCAGACCACGCACCACGGCCGAATCGTCCACGAGCATTACGCGGATCTGGTCGGCGGCGCCGCTGGCGGGCGTATGGGCGGGGTCAAGAGCCATGGAGGCGGGGCGTCCTTGAATGGTAAAGGGTGAAGCGGCCTACAGCAGCCCGACCTGCGAGAACTTGGCTTGCAGGATTTCGCTGTCGAACGGCTTCATGATGTATTCATTGGCGCCAGCGGTGATGGCTTCCTGAATATGGTCGATGTCGTTTTCGGTGGTGCAGAACACCACCACCGGGTGATCGCCGCCCGGCAGCTTGCGCATTTCGCGCAGGAATTCGATGCCGTTCATCACCGGCATGTTCCAATCCAGCAGCACGGCATCGGGCATCTGGCCCTTGCAGTAATCAAGCGCCTGCTGACCGTCCTCCGCCTCGGCGGTGGTAAAGGTCAATTCATGCAGGATTTTCCGTGCCACCATACGGATGACTTTGGAATCATCGACGATCAGACAGGACTTCATGCCCTTGGTGCCTCCCTCGGCAAGACGGCTGCTGCCCGGGCAGCCGCCTTTTCAGTCTTACTATTCGTTTCGGTTGAAATCCAGCAGCTTGGCCACGTCCAGCACCACCAGCAGCTTGTCTTCAAGCCGATAGATGCCGGTCGAGAACTCGCGCCAGCTGACATCCAGGGTCGGCGGGTTGCGTTCGAACTTGGCGGCGGGCAACGACAGCACCTCGCCGACCTGATCGACCATGAGCGAATACAGCTCGCCGCCCATGTCCACAACCACACTCATGGACTTGTTGTCGCCGCCCTTATTGGACAGGGCCAGACGCAGGCGCACGTCGATGGCGGTGACGATGCGGCCGCGCAGGTTCAGCGAACCGGCCACTTCGCGCGGCGCCAACGGGATGCGCGTGATCTTCTGCGGACCCAGCACGTCCTGGACCGTCAGCACCGGGATGCCGAACAGCTGGCCCTCGATGAACATGGTCACATAGTCCTGGGTCTCCGGAGCGGCAAGCTCGGTACCCGGGCGCTTGGTGGTGGCGGGAACGATCTGGTTCATGCGGCACCTTTGATGGCGGCGATCGTGGTGGAGAGGGTCGCCAGCAGGGAATCACGGTCGAACTTGGCGACATAGTCGTTGAAGCCGACCAGACGGCCGCGTTCGAAATCCTTCTCGGTGGCGTGGCTGGACAAGGCGATCATCGGCGTTTCCTGCCAACGGCCCTCGGCCCGCACCGCCACGGCGAAGTCGAAGCCGCTCATGCCGGGCATTTCGATGTCGCTGATGATGATGTCGAAGTCATGGCCCTGCTCGCGTAGCTGGAGTGCCCGGTCGGGGCCTTCCACAGCCGTCACCTCATAGCCCGCCACCGACAGCAGCGGGGTCAGCAGGTTGCGGAAGAACGGGCTGTCATCCACCAGCAGGATGCGCGGCTGGCTGTGCTCGTCGCTGCCGTATTCGGCGTCGGCGCGGCCGAACCAGTCACCGAAGGCCTGCGGCAGATAATGGCCGGCATCGATGATGGTGGTGGCCTTGCCGGCGATGACGGCGGTGCCGATGACGCCGGGATTGTCGGCGGTCAGTTCGACCTTCAGGCGATCCTCGACGATATCGACGATCTCTTCGACCACCAGACCCATGGTGTGTTCGCGATCCGAGAACACCAGCACCGGCTGACGGCCTTCTTCGCGGAACTGGGTCGAGCCGTCGATGGCGACCAGCGGCATGAGGTGGCCACGGTACTGGACCATGGGCTTGCCGTGGCTGTACTCCACGTCCTTGACGTCGATCTCTTCCAGACGGGCGACCAGGGCCAGCGGCACGGCCTTGAGGTCTTCGCCACCGGCGCGGAACACCAGCAGCGAGGTCTTGGCGTCGCCGTGCATGTCGCGGACCACCACCTGTTCAGTATTCTGACCGCCGCCCAGCATGGCCGATTCGCCCGTGGCGCCGGCGATGCCGTTGGGGTCCAGGATCATGATGACCGAGCCATCGCCCAGGATGGTGTTGCCCGAGAACATGGAGATGTGACGCAGGATCGGCGCCACCGGCTTGACCACGATTTCTTCGGTGTCGAACACGCGGTCGACGATGATGCCGAAGGTGTAGGTGCCCACCTGGGTGACGACGATGAAGGTCTCTTGGATGGACTGATCGTCGGTCAGGCGCAGCAGCTTCTTCAAGCTGACCAGCGGCAGCAGGCGATCACGCAGGCGCAGCACCGGCGCGTTGTTGATCATCTCGATGCCGTGTTCGGAATTGGCGGTGGTGCGCACCAGTTCCAGCACGCTGATCTGCGGGATGGCGAAGCGCTCGGCGGCGCATTCCACGATCAGGGCCGAAACGATGGCCAGGGTCAGCGGGATCTTGATGACGAAGCTCGAGCCCTTGCCCGGCCACGACTTCAGTTCCACCGTGCCGCCGATCTTTTCGATGTTGGTGCGGACCACGTCCATGCCCACGCCACGGCCAGACACCGAGGTCACCTTTTCGGCGGTGGAGAAACCGGCCTTGAAGATGTACTGGTAAATCTGCTGCGGGGTCATGGTCTCCAGCTCGGCTTCGGAGGCCAAGCCGTTCTGCACCGCTTTCTGCTTGATGCGGTCAAGGTTCAGGCCGCGGCCATCATCGGAAATCTCGATGATGATGTGGCCACCCTCGTGATAGGCGTTCAGCACCACCTTGCCCACTTCGGGCTTGCCGATGCGCTTGCGCTCCTCGGTGGGCTCCAGGCCGTGATCGGCGGAGTTGCGCACCATGTGGGTGAGCGGATCTTTGATCAGCTCCAGCACCTGGCGGTCCAGCTCGGTCTCGGCGCCCAGCATCTGCAGGTCGATCTTCTTGCTCATTTCGACCGAGAGGTCGCGAACGATGCGCGGAAGCTTGGCCCAGGCATTGCCGATGGGCTGCATGCGGGTCTTCATCACACCTTCCTGAAGGTCGGTGGTGATGTGGGACAGGCGCTGCAGCGGCGCGGTGAATTCGCTGTCGTCGCGGCCACGGACCATCTGGAGCAGCTGGTTGCGGGTCAGCACCAGCTCGGACACCAGGGTCATCAGGTTTTCGAGCAGCTCCACATTGACGCGGATGGTCTGCGCGGCGACCGCCGATTCCTTGGCCTCACCCAAACCGGCGCTGGCGTCCTTGACCACAGCCGGCGGCGGGGCGGTGGTGGCGGGCACGCCAGAAACGGATTGGGGGGCTTTGACTTCGTGGACCGGCTCGGGCTCGGGCTCATGCTGCGGGGCAGGTGCCTGCGTGGGCGCGGCGGCGGCCTTGGCGGCCTCTTCCCGGTCGCGTTCCTTGGCCATTTCGGCCAGCACATCCACGTCGCTGGCGGCCTTCTTGCCGGCGGCATAGGCGGCTTCCACCTCGGCCAGCATATCGGCGGCGACGGGGAAGCTGGGCTCCTCCGCTGGCGCGGCGGCAGCGGCGACCGGCGCGGAAGTGCGGCCTTCGGCCATGGCGTTCAGGTGTTCGATCAGATCGCCGTCTTCACCCTCGGGCTCGCACTCGTTCTGCTCCAGGTGACCCAGGATCAGCTTGATGCGGTCGATGGCTTGCAGGATCAGGGTGACGGCGGTGGGGGTGACCTCCAACTCGCCATCGCGGAACTTGCCAAGCACGTTCTCGCCGGCATGGGCCACATGCTCGAGCCGAGGCAGACCAAGGAAGCCGCAGGTGCCCTTGATGGTGTGAACTAGGCGAAAAATATTACCCAGGATCTTCGGATCGTTGGGATTTTGTTCCAGTTTCACCAGCTCGACGTCGAGCACGGAAAGACTTTCCGAGGTCTCGGTCAAAAATTCGCTGAGGAGATCATCCATGGTCGACTCCAGCTCCGCACCTAAACCGCCGCCGCGAACCAAATACCCAATTCGCCCCTAGTCACACGGACAGCAACGCCGACTAATATCACGGTCCCGTTTGTATTAGAAGGGACCTAACCACCGGGAGAGGCACTTCCGACCTCTGAACGAGGTGACGTGGTTCCAATGGACAGGGAAAGCCCCTCGGATGTGAGTGATGCCACCAGCCCGCCGCCCAGCCGCTCGGCCAGGGTGCGGACGAAAAACGCTTGCGCGCCCTTGGGTCCCGAAGGTGTCTGGCCGCCGCTCAGCACGGCGCGGGCTTCGTCGTTCAACGCCGCCGGTTCGCCATAGGCGATCACGCGGGGGCGGCCCTGGTCCAATGCCACGGTGATGCGGCCGCCGCGCGGCAGCGCGTCCTTGGCCAGCAGCACCAAATTCAGCAGCAGCCGCGCCGCTTCGCCGTCCAAATGGGGCGGCGGTGCCGGCCAAGCCAATTGGATGCCGGGAGAGGCGGCGGAGGCCAAAGTATCGAGATAGTTGACCATCAGGTCGCGCAGCGCTGCCGAACCTTGCGGCGCCGACGCCGCTGGGCCAAGGGCGGAGCGGAAGAATTTCAACCGCGAGGCGGCGCCAGCGGCGGCCTCGGCCACCAGGCTGACGGTTTCTTCATCCACGGCGCCGGCCATGTCCTCGAACAGCTCGGCCCCGGCGGCAGCGGCGCCCACGGGACCCGACAGGTCGTGGCAGACCCGGGCACAGAGCAATTCGGCGAGTTGCAACGGATCCATGAAGGCCTAGCGCATTCTGGTGGTGGTCCTACATACCAAAGAACCGTATCAGCCTTCCCCCAGGCTGCGAAGGGTGATTCGTCAGGCGGACGGCACGCGAAGGAGGAGGTCACATGGACCCGATGTTGGTGCCCGGCGCCCGCGTGCGCCATCCCGGCCAGCCCGATTGGGGCGAAGGTCAGGTTCAATCGTCGGTTGGGTGGCGGGTGACGGTCAATTTCGAGCACGCCGGCAAGCGCAGTATGGACACGCGGGCGGTGACGCTGGAACTGGTGGAGGACGCGCGGGGGCCGAGGTGATGGGCAGCAAGGAAAAACCAGGAGCAACACGGATGGACACGGATATCCACGGATAAACACGGATAAGAAATAATAATTCTTAATCCGTGTTCATCCGTGCGACGGCGTAGCCGTCATCCGTGTTTATCCGTGTTGCGTCTGGTTCTTTTTATTGCCCCTCAAGCCACGCCTGGAACATCAGCGCGTGCCACAACTCGGTGGACCAGTTCTTGCGGCCCGAGCGGTGGTCGCGCCAACAGCCGGCGATCAGGGAGGCGTTGACCAAGCCTTGGCTTTTCAGGCGGCTTTCCGACAGCAGATCGTCGGCCCAACCCCTCAGCCTGCCGCTCAGCCAGCGGCCGATGGGGACCTCGAAGCCCATTTTGGGTCGGTCCACCAAATCGCGCGGGACGTAGTGGTACAGCACGTCTCGTATCACGGTCTTGCCCAAATCGCCCTCGAACTTCACGGCGGTGGGCAGGCACCAAGAGAAATCC
>JACMKT010000282.1 GCA_014380005.1 Rhodospirillales bacterium | reverse complement strand
CAGGCCCAAGGAGGGGCTTGCCATTCGGGAGAGAGGGGAATACCAAACTCCCCCCGGCGAATCAAGCGGACTTTCCAGGATGGTCATGACTTCTTCCATCGAGTGGCGCATCAGCGACGAATTAATCCCCTATGACGAGGCTCTGGCCTTCATGGAGGAGCGGGTGGCCGCCATCCGCGCCGGCACCGCCCCCGAATGCGTCTGGCTGCTGGAACATCCGCCGCTGTACACCGCCGGCACCAGCGCCAAGCCCGAGGATCTGCTGTGGGCCGACCGCTTCCCGGTATACCAGACCGGGCGCGGCGGCCAGTTCACCTATCACGGTCCGGGCCAGCGCGTGGCCTATGTCATGCTGGATTTGAAGAAGCGCGGCGGCGACGTGCGTCGCTATGTGCACGATCTGGAAGAATGGCTGATCACCACCCTGGGCCGCTTCGCCGTCCGTGCCGAACGCCGCGACGGCCGCGTCGGCATTTGGGTCTCGCGCGGTAGTCAAGCGGGGGGGGGCGGGCGCGAGGACAAGGTGGCGGCCATCGGCGTACGGGTGCGCCACTGGGTGACCTTCCATGGCGTGGCGCTGAACGTGGAGCCCGATCTGTCCCACTTCCAGGGCATCGTGCCGTGCGGCATCACCCAGCACGGCGTCACCTCGCTGTTCGATCTTGGCCTGATGCCGTCCATGCCCGAGGTGGATTCCGCTTTGATGGCCGCGTGGGACGAGGTGTTTGCTCCTTAGGGCTCTACCCCCTCCGCACCAAGCCATCCCATCCGGGCGCGTGGAATAATCCCCTTCCGTCGAGGGAGCGGAGGGAATTGACGTGCAGGTGGAAAAGACCCGGGAGATCGTCCGGCTGTTCGAGCGCGCAGCCGCCGAGCATCTGGCTTGGCTCATGCGGGTGCATTCGGCGCTGATGTTCCCCGGCACGGTGGAGATGCCGGCCTGCGCCCCCGATGCGCCGCTGACCCTGCTGTCGGCCTTTGCCTGTGGCGAGGCCGAGGAACTTGCCGCGCTGGTGCGCCTGCGTGGCATCATGCATGGGCAAGCCCAGGAATTGCTGGGCAAGGCCGCGTGCCAGGGCTGCATCGATCCCGCCGATTATCAGGCCTTCATGGCTGCCGTGGATGGCTATTCCCGCGAAGCCCGCCGGGTGGAGAACCATTTCCGCCGTCTGCTGGTGGAAACCGACCCGCTGACCGGCGTGCATAACCGCCAGGGCATGACCCGCGACCTGCGGCGCGAATGGACCCGCAGCCTGCGCACCGGCCAGCCGGTCTGCGTGGCCTTGGCCGATCTTGATCATTTCAAGGTGGTCAACGACACCTGGGGCCATGCCGCCGGCGACCGCGTGCTGTGCGCCGCCGCCCGTTTCTTCCAGCGCCGGCTGCGGCCCTATGACACGGTCTACCGCTATGGCGGCGAGGAATTCCTGTTCATCCTGCCCAACACCGACGCGGACACCGCCGCCAAGGTGCTGGACCGCCTGCGCGGCACCATGGCCCGCATGCCGGTGGTGGCCGAAGGGGGCGAGCGTATCCCGGTGACCTGCTCCATCGGCGTCGCCCAGATGGTGCCGGGCCGATCCGTCCACGAAGCCGTGGGTGCCTCGGACCGCGCCCTCTACGCCGCCAAGAACGCGGGCCGCAACCGGGTGGAAATCGCCGAATCCGCCGATCCCGCACCGCCCCCCGAGGCCATCGCCGCGCGGCTGCATCCCATCAGGGGTGCAGTGCGGCATTAGGCGAGCGTATCCACTCCCGCGCCGTCATGGCCGGACTTGATCCGGGTATCCACGCGGGTGCCGCCTAATTCATTGTTCCAGATTGTATTATTGCGGAAACGCGTGGATGGCCGGGTCAAGCCCGGCCATGACGGTATCGAGTGTCAGCCCGTCGGCTCGGCCTTCTTGGCTTTCGCCTTGGGCTTGGTCTCGGCGCTGGCCTGCTTGACCGGCGCGCTGCCGCAGATGGTGCGGTCGGGCTTGTCCACGTTGGCGGAGGCGAAATGCTCAAGGTCGTGGGGCTTCAGGGCGGACAGCTTGTCGAATAGCGGGGTGTGGCTTTCGCAATAGCCGTCCACCAGATGGGCACGCTGGGATTCGTCATTGGCCAGCACGGTCATGTAGCGGTCCATGTTGCCGCCATTCTTGGCGAAATGACCGCGCAGCACCTTGGCGTTGTCCGTGAGCGGGCCGCCGAAGCGGTGGATGTACGAGGCATATTTGCCCGGCAGGCTGGGATCGTCGCCCCGGCAATTCAGCGAAGCAACCTGCAATTGGACGTGAAGCTGGCGCACCTGCATGGCGCGGGCCTCGGCAGGGGCGATGCATCCGGCGGCCAAAGCCGGCAACGCGGTGGAAACGGTCAGGATAGCGGCGACAGCGGCGCAGGTAATGCGGTTCAAGAATGCCTCGCGTGCATCGAAGGAAGTAAGCAGGCGCTAGTTTGGACAAGCCAACCGCAAATTACAACAAGCACCATGTGTCATCCTTGGGGCCATGGGACTTCAGACACAGCGGCTTATCCCAATTCGCGTGAGCCCTCCCCGGTGGCGCACATCCCCCTGAGAGACTACGCGAACGGCCTAAGGGTGGGCATATGTCCCTCAGGCATTGTCGCCTGACGTTTGCCTCACGTTCGTCTGTCTTCTTGGACTTCCCAGCGCACCAACAAGCCGTCGGGGGAAAAGGCCGATGCGGTACATCGACATCGACCAGCAGCGCAGCTTCCGGACCTGGCCCCTTTTGCTCGCCCCCAAGGCGGCAGAGCGGGCGAGCGCCAGACCTCGTCCGGTGGCCCATGCGCTGCGCGGCATCTTGCTGGTGGCCGGGCGATTGCTGGAAGGCATCATGGTCGCGGCGGCCGGGCTGTCCGCTCCGCTCTTGGCGGAAGGGGCGGTGCCCGCGCCGCTGACCGTGGTGGCGGTGGCCCTGCTAACCGCCCACATTCTGGCGGCGGCGGGGCTTTATGATGCCGAGGCCGGCTATGGCGGACGCCGCGCATTGCTGCTGTCCGCCCTGCTGACCTTGGTGAGCGTGCCGCCCGCTGCCGTAGCGGCGTCATGGCTGGCGGGCGACCCGCTGCCGCCAGTGTTCACCTGGGCCGGTTTGGCGGCGTTGGCGGTGGGTGCGGCGCGCCCCGGCTTCGCCCGCATGCTCAAACACCTTGCCCGCTGGAGCCAGACCGCACGCCGTGTGCTGGTGGTGGGCGACCGTGACCGCGCGCTGGAGGCCTTGTCGCTGATTGCCGGGGACGAACGCCGCTGGGCCTTTCCCGTGGGCGTCTGCCTGGACCGCGACGCCCCGCCGCGCCCCATTCTGGGCGGCTTCATCGCCAGTTTGGACGATGTTGAACGCATGGTGCGCGAGGAAGCGGTGGACGACGTCATCGTCGCCGTGCCGTGGAAGGACACCATGCGGTTGGCCGAGTGCTTGGCGGTGCTCAAGCCCTTGACCGTGGACGTGCACCTGTTCCCCGAAGCGCCCGAGCCCTTCGTGGATGGGCGCGGCCTGTCCGTGCTGGCCGGCGTGCCCATGGCGAAGATCGGCTCGCGCCCCTTATCGGGCTGGCGCGCCTTCATCAAAGCCATGGAAGACCGCGTGCTGGGTGCCCTGGTGCTGGTGCTGGTGTCGCCCATCATGGCGGTGGTCGCCATCGCCATTAAGCTGGATTCGCCGGGGCCGGTGTTCTTCCGCCAAAGCCGCTATGGCTATGACAACCAGCCCTTCACCTGCTTCAAATTCCGTTCCATGGTCGCCCGGCCCGAGGAAGTGCAGGTCTCCCAAGCCACCCGCAACGATCCCCGAATCACCCGCGTCGGTGCTTTCCTGCGCCGCAGCTCGCTGGACGAGCTGCCCCAACTCATCAACGTGGTCATGGGCTCCATGTCCCTGGTCGGGCCGCGCCCCCATGCGGTATCGCACCACCATCACTATGCCCGGCTGGTGGACGATTACCGCTGCCGCCACCGCATGAAGCCGGGCATCACCGGCTGGGCTCAGGTCAACGGCTATCGCGGCGAGACGTCCACGGTGGAACTCATGCGCAAGCGGGTCATTCACGACCTCTGGTACATCGATCATTGGAGCCCGTGGCTGGATCTGGCGATCCTTGCCCAAACCCCGCTCGCCTGCCTGAAAGCCACCAACGCGTACTGAATCGGAGACTCTCATGAGTGCCCGTGCCGTCGCCCACGCCCTGTTCCGCCACCAGCGCAAGATGCTGGCGACATTGCTGCTGTGTCTGGCCGGCGGCGGTGCCACCATCGCCCTGAGTCCGGTACAATGGCGGGCCGAGGCCACCTTGCTGGTGGAGGCCAGCCGCCCCGACGGCGCCGGCGCCCTGGCCGCCATGCTGGAAAGCCGCGATCTGCACGCCCAGGTGCTGAACCGCTTCGGCGACCGTCTTTATCCCGCCGTGCCATTGGCTCAGCGTGCCGATGCCTTCCGCCACGATCTGCACATCCGTCCGGCGGAAGGGCTGGTGCGGTTGTCCCTGGATGGCCCCGACGCGGCTTTGGCAGCCGATGCCCTGGGGGGCTTGCTGGACCGGTTGGCGGAAAAGAACCGCGCCGTCTTCACCCCCCAGGATGCCGGCGGCGAATTGGCCCGTCAGGCGGTGCAGGCGCGGGAAAAGCTGGCGGCCTTCCGCAAGCGCACCGGCATCACCGAGGGCAGCGCCGACAAGGCGGCATTGGTCCGCCGCCGGGGCGAATTGGATGGTGAGACCTCCGCCGCCGAAGCCGAGGCCTCCGCCTTGGCCGACCGGCTGACGGTGCTGAAAGCGCGGTTGGCGACCACGCCCGCCACCATCGAACTGACCAACGAAAGCGAACGCACCAAGGTGGCCGAGGACGCGCGGGCCAAGCTGTTCGAGCTGCAAACCCGCGAGGCCGAGCTGCTGGGCAAGTACCAGGACACCAGCGTCACCGTGCAGAACCTGCGCGCCGAGAAGCGCAAGGTGGAGGAATTGCTGGGCAAGCTGGAAACCACCACCCAGAACCGGGTCACCAGCGGCACCAACCCGGTCTATCAGGACGTGGAGAAGGACGCCTTCCGCACCGAGGCAGCCCTGTCGGCGGCCAAGGCCCGGCTGAAATCCAGCCAACGCCAATTGGCCGATCTGGATAGCCGGCTGGCCGCCCTGGCCGGGTCCGAGCGGGTCTTGGTGGAACTGGAACAGGCCACTGTTGCCGCCGATTCCCAACTGACCCGCCGCACCGGATCGGGCGCCGCCATCGAAGGCATCGGCATCGTGTCGTCCGCCACCGCCGGGTCACGCCCGGTGGGGCCGGCGCCTTGGGTGGTGATGGCGGTCTCGGGCGGCATGGGCGTGGTGCTGGCCCTGCTGCTGGCCGCTTTGGCCCAGAAATTCTCCACCCGCATTGTCACTCCGGCGGATGTCGAGCGTCGTCTCGGCCTGCCGGTCCTTACCACCATCCCACGCGAGAGCTGACAGCCATGTACAAGGAGTTCTTCAACTTCTCGGCCGAGCCCTTCCGCGTTACGCCGGATCCGGGCTTCCTCTACTCCACCGATCAGCATAAGGAGGCATTGGCGGCGATCATTTACGGCATTGCCAAGCGCAAGGGCTTCGTCTGCATCACCGGCGAAGTGGGTGTGGGCAAGACCACCATTCTGCGGTCCTATCTGGACAGTGTGGACGAACCCGGTCTGCGCTTTGTCCACGTTTATAATCCCAACGTGTCGTTCCAGACCCTGCTGCGCCATATCTTCAAGGAAATCAGCCTGGATTATCCTGGCGACGACATCGCCGGCATGGTGGATGCGCTGCGGGGCTGGCTGATCGCGCACCATTCCAAACGCGAGACCCTGGTGCTGCTTATCGACGAAGCCCAGAACATGCCCATGGGCACGCTGGAATCCCTGCGCATGCTGTCCAATCTGGAAACGGCCACGGAAAAGCTGGTGCAGATCGTTCTGGTGGGGCAGCCCGAGCTGGAGCAATTGCTGGGTGAACGCCAGCTGCGCCAACTGGAATCGCGCATCGCCGTGCGCACCCGGCTGGGGCCGCTGTCTAAGGTGGAAAGCACCAAGTACATTCGTCATCGCCTGAAATGCGTGGCCCTGGACGGCAAGCCGGCCTTCACGGATTCCGCCATCGCCGAGATCGTCCGCCATGCCGGCGGCATCCCGCGCCGTATCAACGTCATCGCCGATAACAGCTTGCTGACCGCCTTTGGCCATAAGATCAAGCCGGTCAGCGCCAAGGTGGTGCGCGAGGTGGCGCGTGACCTCAATGTGAAGGGTCAGGGCAGCCATGGCAGGCGGCGGCGCTGGTTTGCTTTGGGGGTGCCGTGGCGCGGCATGGGCATGGGGGGGGGCGCGTTGGCGGCGGCGGGGCTGGTGCTCAGCGGCGGCCTTGCCATGCGCGACAGCGGCTTGTTTCAGAAGCATGAGACGGTGATCGTCGCCCCCATGCCGCCGCCCCTGCCCAAGGCGGCCAAGGTGGAGGCCAAGCCCATGACGCCGCAGCCGGTGCCCGAAATCACCCAGGCTGCCACCTTGCCCGCCCTGCCGCCGCCCATCCCGGTGGATGTCCCCAACCTTGTCAACCTGCCGGGCACCACCGTGGCGGCGCCCGAGGCCAAGAAGCGCAATCTGCGCATCGTGGCGCCGGGCGACACCCTGGCCGGGCTGACCTTCGACGTCTACGGCAAGGTGGACCGGCCTTTGCTGGACCTCGTCCAAAGTTACAACCCGGAAATCGTCAATATCGACCGCATCCAGGTGGGGCAACTCATCGAGTTCCCCGCGACGGAGAACTGATCCGCCATGAGCCGTTTCTACGACGCCATCGAAACCGCCCGTGCCCTGGCCCCCATGGATGGCCGCACCCTGGCCGAGCCGCCCCGGCTGCCCGGTCAGGTCACCGCCTCGGACTTGCCCATGCTGCGCCTGTGGCAGGGGGTGGAGGCCAAGCTGGCCGACCACCCCCGCCGGGTCATCCAGATCGTGCCTTGCGGCGAGGGCGAGCACGACCCGGCGGTGGCGGTGCGGCTGGCCCGCTTGGCCGGGCGGTCCATGGGCGGCGGCGTGCTGCTGCTGAACCAGATCGAAAGCGAGAACCGCATGGATGATGACGGCCAAGTGGCGCTGGGACCGCTGCCCGGCCGCGCCGGCAACGCCAGCGCCCTGAACCCCCGTCTGCTGGCGGCTTATTGGCAGCATCTGGCCGAACGGGCGGACCTCATTATCCTGGATACCCCGCCGGTGCTGTCATCGCCCCTGGCTCAAGCCCTGGCCCCCACGGTGGACGGCGTCATCCTGGTGGTGGAAGCCGAACGCACCCGCACGGAAGTGGCCCGCGCCGCCCAGCACGCCCTGACCATGGCCGGCGCCAATATCCTGGGCGTGGTGCTGAACAAGCGGCGGTACCATGTGCCCAAGCGGGTGTATGAGAGGCTTTAAGATGTTGGCTTTGCCGCTCCATCCATGATGCCGCTAATTATGTGGGTGATTATCGACCGAAGCGTGCAGGCGCAGGCCAAGGGCGCGGATGACTTTCAAGATGGTACCGAATTCCGGATTGCCCTCCGGCGACAGCGCCTTGTATAGGCTTTCGCGGCCAAGGCCCGTTTGGCGAGCGATCTCGCTCATACCTTTGGCGCGGGCGATGTCGCCTAGGGCGGCGGCCACCAGGGTTGCGTCGCCTTCTTCCAGGGCCGCTTCTAGATAAGCCTCGATGCGTTCGTCGCTATCCAGGCTTTCTGCGATGTCCCAGGGGCGGGTTTCCGTGGTGCCCATGATTTGCTCCTATAGGTTCCGGGCCAGATCCAGGGCCAGATGAATGTCGCGAGGTTGGGTGCGCTTGTCGCCGCCAGCCAGCAGGATGATTAGGGTGTTGCCGCGCTGGGTGAAATACACGCGATAGCCGGGGCCGTAGTCTATCCGTAGCTCACTCACACCCTCGCCCACCGGTTTCACGTCGCCGGCATTGCCAAGCTGAAGGCGGCGTATGCGTACCTCGACCCGCATCCTCGCGCGATCATCGCGAAGCCCGTCGATCCAATCCGCGTAAGCATCGGTTTGCCTGACATCGATCATGGGATGAGTGTATCTCATGGGATACGGCGATGGCAACGTAATCCGCAGAGGGTCAGCGCGTGTTTGGGGCGCGGCGTGGGTCTACGGCTGGTGCGCCATCTCCGCTTCTGGCGGTTCTGTCTCCGCCAGCTCATTCAGCCGCAGCGCCTTGCACCATTCCGCCAGCAGCAGCACCGCCCATAACGCTTCGCCATGGGCCAAGGTGGCGCGGTGGTCGGCCAGCAGGTTGCGCAGGGGCTGGGTTTTCAGCAGCGGCCAATAGGTGGCTGCGTCGTCCAGGCGGGCGCCCAGCGGTCCCGCCAGCCAGTTTTCCAGCGGCAGGCAAGTGATACTCCGCCCCCGTGCCAAGGTCGCTGGTGGCACCAGATCGCCTAGCATGCGCCGCAGCATCTGCCGGGGGGCTCCGGCGGGTGAGCGCAGGTGGCCGGGGATGGCCAGGGCATAGGTGACCAGGGCATCGTCCAGCACCGGCAGCCGCGCTTCCAACCCGTGGGCCTGGGCCATGGCGTCCAGGCCGGGGGCGATGCCGTCGGCCATGCGGATCATCAAATCGCTCAGGCCCAGGATCGCCAGGGAATCGTCGCGCATCCACGATGGCACCACGGGCAGCGGGGCCTCCATTTGGGGCAGGGCGACCGACAGCAGCGAGGCGCCGTCGCGATCGGTGAAAGGGCGCAAGGAAGGCGGTGGCACCGGCACGCTGGCGCTGGTGCGCGGGCGCAAGCGGCGCGGCAGCACGCCTGACAGAAGATGCAGCCAGCCGGCGCGGCGACCGCATTCATAGGCGGGGTGGCACAGCAGGACTTCCTCGGTGCCGGCATCGCTCAGCAGCGCCGCCACCTTGGCCGCTCCGGCGGATTGGGCGGCGAACCAGGCGGGCACCAAGCCGGAATGGGCCACCGGTTCGGCCAAGCGGTCGGCCATCATGGTCAGGGCCTCGGACACCTGATGGGGACCGATCAGGATTTCGTGCACGCCGATGCGGGCCATGCGCGCCATCTGGCGCATCTCGGCCGCCGCCACCGAATCCGGCGAATCCATGACCGCCACCGCATGGGGGGCGCTGCCGGTCAGGCGGTTGATGATGGCGGCGATGGCGCCGCTGCCGGGCGATGGGGTCAGCCATACTCCGGTGGGCACGTCGCCCTGCAGCCGGTCGGCCACGGCGCATTCCAGCAAGGTGCGCAGATTGCCCACATGGCGGTCCACATGCAGGCCGCGCAGGGCGGTCACTTGGCGCTGGTCCGCGACCGGGTTGTGCCACAGCTGGCGCCGGGGAACGCCCATGCGGTCGACGATCAGCATCTCGCCCGGTGCCAGCTTGGCGATGCCCGCCACCAAAGTGCCGGGGGCGGGGACCATGCCCAGGGTCAGGTAATGGGCCAGCCCGGCGGGGTCCAGCCGGCGCGGCAGTCCCATCTCGTCCAGCAGCGGTCCCATGCCCGAGGCGAAACCCAGCCGTCCGCGATGCTGGGCGACGAATAGCGGCTTGCGGCCCAACCGGTCGCGGGCCAGGACCAGCCGGTCGCGGCGGTCGTCCCACAGTCCCAAAGCAAAGGAGCCCTGCAAATGGTCGAGGAAGCTCAAATCCCATTGCTCATAGGCATGGATCACCACTTCCGCATGGGAGTTAGAGCGGAAACGGTGCCCCGCCAGTTCCAGGGAGTGGCGCAAAGTCCGGTGGTTGAGGATTTCGCCATCCAGTACCAGCCAGATTTCGTGGGTCTCGTTGGTCATGGGCTGGCCGGCGGCGGCGGAATTGTCCAGGGTGGCCAGCCGATGGGCGGCCAAGGCGGCGCGTCCGTCGGGCGAGCGGTACGAGCCGTCATCGTCCGCGCCCCGCCACGCCCGCCCGGCGGCCATGCGTTCCGCCGGTTCGGCCTCGGTGGTGCCCCGGTCGAGATGAAGCAATCCGGCGATGGCGCTCATGCTTCACCTTGGTATGTCATACCGGCGAACCTCTTGCTTAGACTCTTCGCCGGTATTTGGCCGCCATTGCGGCGGCGGCCAAGCGCCCGGATGGGCGCGCCCGGCGAGGGGCTGAAATTACAGAATAGCTTTGTAAACCTGCTCATAGGCATCGGCGATGCGGTCCCAGCAAAAGCGGTTGGCGACGGTGGCCGAGGCGCGGATCCGCATGCGGGTCACCACCTCGGGATCGGCCAGCAGCCAGCCCAGAACCCGTTTCAGATCGGCCACGTCGCCAGCGGTGAAGGTGAAGCCGTCGCCGGCAACCACGTCCAGATGTTCGGGAACGTCGCTCACCACCACCGCCCGCCCATGGGCCAGGGACGCCAGCAAGGTTTCCGGCGCCTCGTCGGCCTGGGACGGCAGAAGGTACAGATAGGCATGGCCCATGAGCGCTTCCAGAAGGGGCGTGCCCACCTGTCCGGCGAACAGCACCCGCCGCGGGTCGGTGCCCTGGCGCAATTGGCGGCGGTATTCGTCGTCGCCTTGGCCGGTCTCGGCGATGACCAAGCGGTGGCTGACGGCGACCGCGTTGGCGGCGGCAATGGCAATGTGGGCGCCGGTTTCCGGCACCAGCCGGTCGGCGAACAGCACGTATGAATTGGGCTCCAGCTCGAACGGCTCCAGCAGCGCCGTATCGGCCGCCCGCCGTGGGCGTTCCACGCCGTTGGGGATATAGATGGCCTCACGGCCATAGGTCTCACGGAACAATCGCTCCAGCCGGCGCGACGACACGGTGATGGCGTCGGCGAAGCGGGCGGCCATGGATTCGGGACCGCGCCCGGCCATGACCGGACCGTCATTGCCGTGCATGCTGACCACCGTGCGGTGCAGCCCCAGCTTGGCGGCAAGGCTGTACAGGCCGCTGGCCTCGGCGGCGAAGAAATTGATCACGTCATAGCCCCGGCAGGCGCTGATCAATGACGACAACACCACATGGGACGAGGCGTCGCCCAAGGCCACCGGCAGCTTCGGCATTTTCAACAGCCGGGCGCCCTCGATGGCGGTGAAGGAGCGCCCGTTGCGTTCCGAGAAGACGTCTATTTCGTGGCCTCGGCTGACCAAGCGAGGGCAGATTTCGCTTAAGGCCTTGTCGATGCCGTCGCGCGCCGGCCCTGCCGGTCCCCGCGTTCCGATAATCGCGATCCTCATGCTGAAGACGTCCTCTTGCTCTCGCTACCCGGTGCGCAAAAGTGGGGTGGCGATGCGCGAATTGTCGGCGCGAGCATGGCTCGACCTCAATCCGGGCATCGGGGGTAACCGAGCCTCTTCAGAGGGAAGACGGTGGGGACTGTGGTCCTATGCCGCTACGCGGGCGGCTTGGCCGAAGGGCTGCAACAACCCCAAAAAATCGCTTGCCACCCTGTCCCAGCCGAAGCCGCAGGCATAGTCGCGGCACTGGTCCGCAGGGATGTGCAACGCGGCCAACGCGGCCTTGCGCAAGTCATGGTCCAGTACGCCCACCGGGGCATCACCTATCACGTCCAGCGGGCCGGGGACGGGGAAGGCGGCGACCGGGACGCCCGAGGCCAGGGCTTCCAGCATGACCAAGCCGAAGGTGTCGGTCAGCGAGGGGAAGACGAAGCAGTCACCGGCGGCGAAATAACGCGACAGTTCGGTGTCGCCATTGGCGATGCGCCATGCCACTTCGGGGAAGCGCGCCATCAGCCCGGCGCGGGCAGGGCCGTCGCCCACCACCATCTTGGTGCCGGGCAGGTCCAGGGACAGGAAAGCGGGCAGGTTCTTTTCCACCGCGACCCGGCCCACATACATGAACAGCGGGCGGGGCAGGTCCACGAAATCCTTGGGCTGGGGGTGGAAAACGGCGGTGTCGACGCCGTGCGACCATTCCACCGCATTGGTGAAGCCCCATTG
>JACMKT010000281.1 GCA_014380005.1 Rhodospirillales bacterium | reverse complement strand
GGCAGGCTTGGCCGGGTTGATCAGGCTGCCGCGACGGGCGGCAGGCTGGCCAGGGGATCATCGCTCAAGGTGGCGACGGATTCCATGGTCATATAGCGGGCGCGTTGGACGGCCCATTCGTCGTTCTGCTCCAGCAGGATGGCGCCGATCAGGCGGGTGATGGCGGCTTCGTTGGGGAAGATGCCGACCACTTCGGTGCGTCGCTTGATCTCGCCGTTGAGGCGTTCGATGGGATTGGTCGAGTGCAGTTTGGTCTGGTTGAAGTTCGCAACCAAACCCTACCGAAGATCGGCGATGACCACCCCGAATTCGGGGCTGCCTGGGGATGATGGCTCCGGGCGAACGCTTACACCACTCGGTGGGACGTGACCTGCCCCCCTCCTTCGTGCCCTTTGTGTCTTTGTGGTAAAGCCCCTATTTCCCCCAGGTTCCACAGCCCGTGTGCAACTTCCCCCCTCCCAGGCGCGTGCCAATCTGCTAGCATCCGCGCCATGTCCTCCTTGATCACCGCCCCTGTCCCAGGCGAAGCCGCCGGCATTCGCACCCCGCCGCACAATTACGAGGCGGAGCAAGCCCTGCTGGGCGCCATCCTGCTGAACAACCGCGCCTTCGAAAAGGTGTCGGAGTTCCTGCGCCAGGAACACTTCGCCGACCCGGTGCATGGCCGCATCTTCGCCGCCTGCGGCAAGCTGATCGAACGCGGCCAGATCGCCAATCCGGTGACGTTGAAGAACGTCTTCGACAGCGATGGCGGCCTGACCGAGATCGGCGGCACCCAATATCTGGGCCAGCTCGCCAATGCGGTAGTGTCCATCATCAATGCCGAGGATTACGGCAAGCTGGTCCACGACCTGCACCTGCGGCGCGAACTGATCGCCCTGGGCGGCGACATGGTCAACGAGGCGTTCGATTCCGCCATCGACCGCCCGGCCATGGACCAGATCGGCACCGCCGAGGCCAAGCTGTACGAGCTTGCCACCACCAGCCACACCGAAGGCGGCTTCGAAGCCTTCGGCGCCGTGCTGATCGAGGCCATCCGCCAAGCCGAAGCGGCCCATAAGCGCCAGGGCAAGTTGTCGGGCGTGCCCACCGGCCTGATCGACATGGACACCCGATTGGGCGGCCTGCATCCCTCGGATTTGCTGATCCTGGCGGGCCGTCCCTCCATGGGCAAGACCGCGCTTGCCACCAATATCGCCTTCAACTCGGCCAAGGCCTACAAGGAAGAGGTGGACGCCCTCGGCAACAAGAAGTCGGTGGACGGCGCCGTCGTCGCCTTCTTCTCCCTGGAAATGTCGTCCGAGCAGCTAGCGGGCCGTATCCTGGCCGAGCAGGCGGAAATCTCGAGCCACAAAATTCGCCAGGGCGAAATGACCAATGACGAGTTCGAGCGTCTGGTCATCGCCGCCCAGGAACTCAGCCGCCTGCCGCTGTACATCGACGACACCCCTGCCCTGTCCATCTCGGCGGTGCGCACCCGGTCGCGGCGCTTGAAGCGCCAGCACGGCTTGGGTCTGATCGTGGTGGATTACTTGCAACTGCTGCGCGGCTCGGCCAGCCACTCGGAAAACCGCGTGCAGGAAGTTTCCGAAATCACCCGCGGCCTGAAGGCCCTGGCCAAGGAACTCAGCGTCCCGGTCATCGCCCTGTCCCAGTTGTCGCGCGCCGTCGAACAGCGCGAAGACAAACGCCCGCAGCTGTCGGATTTGCGCGAATCGGGCTCCATCGAGCAGGACGCCGACGTGGTCATGTTCGTGTACCGCGAACAATACTACCTGGAACGCTCTGAGCCGGGCCGCCGCCCTGACGAATCCGAGGAAAAATTCAACGAACGCTATGACGCGTGGCACAAGCGCCTGCTAGAGGTGGTCAACACCGCCGAAGTGGTCATCGCCAAACAGCGTCACGGCCCCGTCGGCACCGTGCGGCTGTCGTTCCAGGGCGAGTTCACCAAGTTCGGCAATCTGGATACGCATCACACGGAAGAGGAACCGCCGTTCTGATGACCGCCACCGACCGCGCCACCGCGTTCCTGACCATCGATGTGGATGCCATTGTCGCCAATTGGCGCCGCATTCGCATCGAAGTGGGCTCCAAGGTCGAGGCTGCCGCCGTGGTCAAGGCGGATTGCTACGGCCTGGGCGCAGCCCACATCGCGCCGGCTTTGGCCGCCGCCGGGTGCCGCACCTTCTTCGTCGCCACCATCGATGAAGGCATTGTCCTCCGCAAGTTGGTGCCAGAAGGCATTATCCTGGTGCTGGGCGGGCCGCTGGACGGTGCCGCCGCTGACATGACCGAGCATGGGCTGATTCCGGTGCTCAACAGCCCTGAACAGATTGCCCTGTGGGCCAATCACGCCCGCGCGTCGGGCAAAGCCCTGGACGCCGCGCTGCATTTGGACACCGGCATGAGCCGTCTGGGCCTGGACGCCCCCTCGGTCGCCCGCCTTGCCGCCGATTCGTCACCTTTGGCCGACATCAACCCGGTTCTGGTCATGAGCCACATGGCCTGCGCCGACGAATTGGGTCACCCCAAAAACCCCGAACAACTGGCCGCCTTCACCGCTTTGTCCCAGCAATTGGGCCTGACTGCGCGCCGCAGCTTGGGCGCGTCTTCCACCATCTTCCTGGGTGCCGGCTACCATTTCGATCTGGTGCGGCCGGGGGCGGCACTGTACGGGCTGAACCC
Organism: Rhodospirillales bacterium; assembly: GCA_014380005.1. Lineage (GTDB taxonomy): Bacteria > Pseudomonadota > Alphaproteobacteria > Rhodospirillales > Magnetospirillaceae > Magnetospirillum. The sequence goes on along the minus strand of JACMKT010000281.1, from coordinate 1,286 downwards.
CACGCCGGGGCAGGCCAATCCCATGACCAGCGCGGTGCGGCTGGAGGCGAAAATCCTGCAAGTCCGTGACGTTGACACCCCTATGACCGTTGGTTATGGTGCCTCCCACCGCGTGTCTGCCAGGGGGCGTATCGCCGTGGCCGCGGTGGGCTATGCGGACGGTTTATTCCGTAGCGCGGGCAATCGCGGGTTCGGACTCATCGGGGGAAAGCGGGTGCCGGTCGTTGGCCGAATTTCCATGGATCTGACCACCTTCGACATAAGCGCGCTGCCGCCGGATTCGGTGCAGCCGGGCGCGCTGATCCAATTGATCGGCGACGGCCAAAGTGCGGACGAGCTTGCCGCCCAGGCCCAGACCATCGGCTATGAAATCCTGACCGCGCTTGGCCGCCGCTATCTGCGCAATTATGAAGGCGGTGCCTGCTGATGGACTTTCTTGCCACCGTCGGGCGCATCTTCCTGACCTTCCTGTCCCATGTGGGCCGGCTGTCGGCCTTTACCGGCGTCGCCGTGTCGCACGTGGTGCGCCCGCCCTTCTATGGCCGGCTGATCCTGCGCCAGATGGTGGAGATCGGTTATTACTCCCTGCCGGTCGTGGGCCTGACCGCCGTGTTCACCGGCATGGTGCTGGCGCTGCAATCCTATTCCGGCTTCTCCCGCTTCGCCGCCGAGGGCGCCGTCGCCACCGTGGTGGTGCTGTCGGTCACCCGCGAGTTGGCGCCCGTGCTGGCCGGTCTGATGGTGGCGGGCCGCATCGGCGCCTCCATGGCCGCCGAAATCGGCACCATGCGCGTGACCGAGCAGATCGACGCCCTGACCACCCTGTCCACCAACCCGTTCAAGTACCTCGTGGCGCCGCGCCTGCTGGCCGGCCTGCTGATGGTGCCGTTCCTGGTGCTGGTGGCCGATATCATCGGCGTGTTCGGCGGCTATATCGTCGGCGTCTACAAACTGGGCTTCAATCCCTCCACCTATATCAGCCGCACCTGGGAATACCTTGAGCCGCTGGACGTGATCTCGGGCCTGACCAAGGCCGCCGTATTCGGCTTCCTGATTTCCCTGATGGGCTGTTACCATGGGTACTATTCCCGTGGTGGCGCCCAGGGCGTCGGTGCCGCCACCACCAACTCGGTGGTATCGGCTGCGATCATGATCCTGGTGTTCAACTACGCCATCACCGCGCTGTATTTCGGCAAATGAGCCACATGACCAACACCGCCCCGCCGAAAATTCAAATGACCGACGTCCACAAATCGTTCGGCCCCAAGGTGGTGCTGGACGGCATC
>JACMKT010000033.1 GCA_014380005.1 Rhodospirillales bacterium | reverse complement strand
GAGCCCGAATCGGGTCCCACCTGACGGATATCTCTGTGCCTCTGTGTCTCTGTGGTTAACCTAAGGGCGCTTGTTAAAGTGTAAGTGCCTGAAGGAGAAGCTTATTCGGTGTCATGCATAGGAAGGTTTGACACGAATGAACACGAATAAGAACGAATTCTAGGCGCACCGCCGGGGTCGCCTGCTCTGACCCATTCGCGTTCATTCGTGTTCCATTTCAAAGCGGCGGCCGCTCCCCCTGCCGTTACAGCAAGCGCGCTAAATCAAACCGGACAGCCGTGGGTCAAGCCCGGCCATGACTGTGGTAGGGCGGTGGCAAGGCACGTACCCAGCGCCCCTTTTTCCCCTACACCCCAGCCTTCACCCCCATCACCGTGCGCTCAACCGGGAACACCAGCGTCACGCGGGTGCCTTTGCCCACGTCGGATTCCACGGACAGATTGCCTCCGTGCAGTTCCATGAAGCCCTTGGCCAGGGGCAGGCCCAAGCCGGTGCCTTCATGTTTGGGGGCCATGGTGTTTTCCACCTGACCGAAGGGCTGCAATACCACCGGGATATCCTGGGGGGCGATGCCGACGCCGTCGTCTTCGATGACGATGGTGATAGCGCCGTCCACCAGATCGGCGGCCACCGACACATGACCGCCTTCGGGGGTGAATTTGGTGGAGTTGGAGACGATGTTAAGCAGGATTTGCTTCATCAACCGTTCGTCCGCCCGCAACTTGGGGAAGTTCTCGGCGATCTTGAAGGCCAAGGTCTGTTTTTTGGTGCCGGCCACGTGACCGGCCAGCCGCATGGCGGCCTGGACCACTTCGGCCACCTCCACATCCTCGTCGCGCAGGGTCACCTTGCCCACTTCGATGCGCGACACGTCCAGGATGTCATTGATGACGCGCAGCAGATGGAAGGCGGATTCGGTGATGTTGGACAGATAACCGCCATAACGCCCCAACTCGCGCTCGTCCATGAGGGTTTCCGCCAATTCGGTGAAACCGATGATGGCGTTCAGCGGCGTCCGCAACTCGTGGCTCATATTGGCGAGGAAGATGGTCTTGGCCCGGCTGGCAGTTTCAGCGGTGTCGCGGGCGGCGCGGGCCTGGTCCTCGGCTTGGGAGCGTCGGCGGATTTCCTGGCGTAGCCAGCGAGTGCGCTCCTCCACCGCCGTTTGCAGTTCTTCATGGGCGCGGCGCAGGTAATCTTCCGCCTGCTTGCGCTTGGTGATGTCGCGCGCCACGCCCACCAGCCCGACCACGCGGTCATGCTCGCGGATGGGCACCTTGGTGATGGAATACCACGTGGCCGCCCCGTTGGCATCGATCACCGATTCCATGCGATCCACCACCGGCACGCCGCGCTCAATGATGTCGCGCTCCTGCTCCTCCACCATGCCGGCCCGTTCCGCCGACACCAGATCGCCCAGCATGTGGCCGACCACGTCGTTGGAGCCGCCCACGCCCAGCAATTCGGCCTGGGCCGGGTTGACCCGTGTGAAGTGCAGGGTGCGGTCCTTGAAATAAATGGCGTCGGGCACGTTCTCCATGAGCGCACTCATGAGGTTGCGTTCGTGCTGCAACGTGCGGCCCAGGCGCCAGCGGTCGGCAGCGGTGCGCACCACCACCTTCAATTCCAGCGGGTTCCACGGCTTGGACAGATAGGCATGGATCTGGCCCAAATTCACCGCCTTGACCAAGGCGTCCAAATCGGAATAGCCGGTGACCAGCACGCGGGTGGCATCGGACATTTCGCGGGCGAGGCCCAGGAATTCGGCGCCCGACATGCCCGGCATGCGCTGATCCGACAGGATCACCGCCATTTCCTGCATTTCCAGGATCTTCAACGCGGTCGGGCCGTCGCTGGCGGTCCAGACGGCGAATTCGTCCTCCAGCAAATCGGTAATGGCCGTCAAAATCTGGGGCTCGTCATCGACGACGAGCACGCTTTCCTTGCCGGGTTTGACTGCCATTGTTCTCTCCTTCCTCAGGCTTTCAGCCCAAGCGGAATCAATACCCGCACTTCTGTGCCTTCACCCAACGCGCTACGGACCTCGATACGGCCCTGATGGGCTTGGACGATCTTGTAGGAGATCGCCAGCCCCAAGCCCGTGCCCTGCCCCACCGGCTTGGTGGTGAAGAAGGGATCGAAGATGCGTTCCACATGCTCGCTGGAAATGCCGCAACCGGAATCCTTCACGGAAATCAGGAACATATCGTCCTCGATTGCCGTGCGGATGACAATGGAGCCCTTTTCTCCGATGGCGTCCACCGCATTGGCTGTGACGTTCATCAAGACCTGATTGAGCTGACCGGCAAAGCAGGCCAGTTCGGTCTGGGCGCCGAAATCGCGCACCACTTCCACCCGGTCGGCCATCTTGTGGCGCAGGAACAACAGCACGGATTCGATGGCTTCGCGCACGTCGATGCTCTTGAACTCGCCCTCGTCCAGGCGCGAGAAGGTGCGCAGCTTGACCACCAATTCCCGCACGCGTTCCAAGCCCTGGCCGGTATCGGCAATGCGGGCGCGGGCCTTTTGAATGCGCGCGCCAAGCTCGGGCGCCAAACATTCGCCGGCTTCCGCCTGCACTTCGCTCAACCAGTTTTCGATGGTGAAGACATTGGACAGGGCGAAGGACAGCGGATTGTTGATCTCATGGGCGATGCCGGCCACCAGTTGCCCCAGGGACGCCATCTTTTCCGACTGGATCAGATGGACCTGGGTCTCACGCAGCTTGGCGTTGGCTTCTTCCAGATCGCGGTTGGCCCGGGCCAGCCCCTCGGCCAAAGCGGCGCGGGCCTCGGCGGCTTCCTTTTCGGCCTTGGCGCGCAAGGCCTCCATCTCGCGCAGACGGAACTCCTCAATGATGCGCTGGTTCTGCTCCAGCAGGAACTTGCGCCGCAACAAAGCGCGCAGGCGGGCGCGCAACACGCTCATCTCGGTGGATTTGCCGACAAAATCATCGGCGCCGGCTTCCAACGCGCGGGTGACGTTTTCCTTGTTCTCATAGGCCGACAGCATCAGCACCACGATGGGCGGCTCGCTTTCGCTGCGCCGGGCGGTCAGCTCCTTGCAGACTTCGATGCCGTCCATCTCGGGCATGACCATATCGACCATGACGCAGTCATAATCGCTCTCAGCCAGACGCCTCAGTCCCTCGGGGCCGCTGGTGACCTGAACCACCTCGCAGCCTTCCTCGCGCAATTCCTGCGCCAGAGATTCGCGATAGGTGTTGCTGTCATCGATGATCAGCACCCGCGCCCGGCGGAACAGTGACCGCGCCACGTCCAGCACCGAGCTGTCCTGACGCGATTTGCGCAGCAGATTGTGCACGCGCAGCAACAAGATGCCGATGTCTTCGGATTTGGAGACGAAATCGTCGGCGCCGGATTCCAGACCGTGCAGCTCGGTAGCCTGGGTCTCGTCGGCGGTCAGCATGAGGATGGGGATGGAGCGCGTGGTCAAATCCATATGGATCTGGCGACACAGCTCGTCACCCTGGATGCCCGGCAAATGGTAATCGACGATGATCAAATTAGGCAGCGACCGGTTCATCTCCTCCAGCGCTTCCTCGGCGGAGAAGGCGCAGACGGTGACGAAGCCTTCGCTTTCCAGCACATGCTGCAACTTCAGCGCCTGGGTGGCGGAATCCTCGACGATCAGGATCAGCTGATTGTTGGCCTCCGCCATCACTTGCCTCCCGCCAGCTGGAGAAGTCTGGGCGCAATCTGCGGCAGCGGCAGCACGTCTTTCACCGCGCCCAGTTTGGCGGCGGCGGCGGGCATGCCGTAGACCACGCAGGTGCTTTCGTCCTCGCCGATGGTATGGGCGCCGGCCTTGAACATCTCGGCCATGCCGTCGGCGCCATCGGTGCCCATGCCGGTCAGGATCACGCCGATGCCGCGCCGGCCCACATCCTTGGCCAGGGACGACAACAGCACCGAACCCGACGGTTTCTGGCTGTGCAGCGGCGGGGTGTCCAGGATGGACAGGCGCCCGCCCCGCTGCACCAGATGACGTTCCGGCGGCGGCACATAGACCTTGCCGGGTTCGGGCACGTCACCTTCATGGGCGATGCGCACGTCGAACGGCGTCACCCCGGACAGCCACGACACGAAGCCTTCCAGGAAGCTGGCGGTGATGTGCTGCACCAGCAGGACCGGCAGCGGGAAGTTGGGCCCCATGGCGCTGAGCAATTGCACCAAGGCCTGCGGCCCGCCGGTGGACGAAACAATGCCCACGGTGGAGAAGCCGTGGCCCGGATTGCGCGCCTTGACCGGCGGCTCGGCGGTGCCGAAATTCAGGCCGCGGTCGATGCCTTGGCGCACCACTTTGACCTGGCTCATGATCGCCAATTGGGTGCACAGGCGCTGGGCCATGGACTCAAAGGCCACGTTGGTAACGCCCACCGGTTTTTCCACCACCGCCAGCGCGCCGGCCCGCAGGGCGTTCATGGCGATGTTCAGTTCGTCATCGTCCACCTGGGCCGCCACCACCACGATGGGCGTGGGCCGCTTTGTCATGATCTGCAAAGTGGCGTCCAGGCCGTTCATGCCCGGCAAACGGATATCCAGCGAGATGATGTCGGGGCGAAGCACGTCCAGCAGCGCCAAGCCTTCCTCGGCGCTTTCCACCGCCGCGACCACTTCGAAACGGGCGTCCAAGCCGATGATGTGCTTGAGCAGCTCGCGCACCACCATGGAATCTTCGACGATGAGGACGCGTATCTTGTTGCTGCTCATAGGATCTGACCGATGGTTTCCAAGAGTTCCTTTTGGTCGAACTTACGTTTGACCACATAGGCGTCGGCGCCCAAGGCAAGGCCGCGTTCGCGGTCCTCGCGTTCCTCCAGCGAGGTGACCAGGATGACCGGGACCTTCTTCAGCACCGGATCACCCTTGATGGCCTGCAACAGGCCAAAGCCGTCCAGGCGCGGCATCTGAATGTCCGAGATGACCAGATCCACATGCTCGGCGCGCAGCTTGGACAGGCCCTCGATGCCGTCCACGGCAAGACGCACGATGTAGCCGTGGGCCTCGAGGATGCTTTTTTCCAGCGTCCGCGTGGTCAGCGAATCGTCCACCACCAAGATGACCGGCACCTTGCGTTCGGCGGGCTTTTCCACCGTGGTCAGCACGCGGATGGACCCCGATTTGCGGAAGGTTTCCACGATCTCGAACGGGTTGAGCACCAGGGCCACCGCCCCGTCCTCCATGAGCATGCCGCCCGCCACCATGGTGCCCATGGCCGCCGGCACGCCGATATCCTTGACCAAGGCCTCGCGGATGGACAGGAACTCGTCCACCGCCACGCCGACGCGGCGGTCGCCATTCTTCAGCACCAGCAAGGGCACCACGTTGCAACTGACCTTCACCGCCGTTTCTCCCAGGGCCAGCAGATGGGCCAGGGACAGCAGCGGCAATTGCTGATTGCCAAGATAAACGACGGATTTGCCTTCCACGGTTTTCACCGCTTCGGCGGGCACCCGGTACAGGCGGTCGATGCCTTCGGTGGGAATGCCGTAGGTGTGGCCCTGGCAGCCCACCAGGAACAGGCGCTGGGTGGACACCGACAAAGGCAGCGAGATGCGGAAGCGGGTGCCCTGGGGTTCGCGGGCCAGCACCTCCACGGTGCCGTTCATCATGGTCACCGTCTCGCGCACCACCGACAGGCCCATGCCGCGCCCGGACAGATCATTGACCGAACGGTTGGTGGAAAAGCCGGGATCGAAGATCAGATCCAGCAAGGTCTGGCGCGACAATTCCGCCGCTTCGGCATCGTTGAACAGGCCCAGTTCCATGGCCTTGACGCGGATGGCGTTGAAATCGATGCCGCGCCCGTCATCCTCCACCAGCATGACCAGACGGCCATCGGTGACGGCGAAGCTGAGCGAAACCTGGGCGATGGCGGGTTTGCCGCCGGCGATGCGCTCCTCCGGCATTTCCACGCCATGGGCCAGGGCATTGCGCAGCAGATGCATGACCGGGTCCTTGAGACCCTGCAGCACCATGCGGTCGGCTTCCACATCCAGGCCCAGGACCTGGACTTCCACCTGCTGGCCGGATTCCTTGGCGATGTCGCGGACCATTTTGCGGAAGCCGGAGAATACGCTTTCCGCCGGAACCATGCGGGCGTCGCGCACCTCTTGCTGCAATTCGGACCCCAACTGGCGCAGGGTCCAGCCGGTGCGCTGTTGCAGCCGACGCGCCAGCCGGGCCTGACGGCTGACCACGCGCAATTCCTGCTCCAGCATTTCCGACTGGCGTTCCAGCTTGATGCCGCGCTCGGGATCGCCCAGTTCGCGCGCCATGGCGGCCGACAGCTTGCGCAGGCGGCGCCATTGCTTGTCCAACTCGGACAGGCGACGGTCCACGGCCAGCAGATCGGCTGTGACCACGCGCTGATTCATGGTCTCGGTCAGCAACTCGTCCGAGGTGCGCAGCAGCCGGTCCAGATGGACGGCACGCACGCGCACGGTCTCCTCGGTCACCAGCGCCATACGGGCCGGCTCGGGCTCGCTCGGCGGGGGTTCGCTGACAACAGGCGGCGGCGCGCTGGCGGCGGCGACGGCGGCCAAAATCTCTTCCGGCACGAAAGGTGCGGCCGGCCGGGGTGGCGGTGCAGGCGCCGCCTGGGCCGGCACTTCGCCGGTTTCCAGATAGGCTTCGATATGGGCGGCGGCGTCGGCGATCTCGGGCGGGGTCTCACCGGCGACGAAGGCGGTGACCCAGTCTTCCACCACGTCCAAGGTGCGGTTGACCACCCCGGCACAGTCCTTGTCCAACCGCATCTGGCCGCTGCGGACGCGGGCGAACAGGGTTTCCAGCTTGTGGGCCAGTTGCTCCACCGGCATCAGATCAACGGCCCGCGCCGCGCCCTTCAACGAGTGGGCACGGCGAAAACTCTCATCCAACATGGCGATGCCGCTGCCGTCCTTCCGCTTGACCAGCTCCACCAGAAGCTTGCGGATAGCTTCCAAATGTTCCTGATACTCAACCTGGAAGGCGGCGAGCAGCCGTTCGCGGATGCCCATCAAAGCTTATATTTCTCCAACGTCTTCGACAGCTGGTCGCCCAGCTTGGTCAGTTCCATGGAAGCCTTTTCCAGCTGAGCGGTGGTCACCGCCGTCTGCTGGCTGGCCTGACGGATTTCATGCAGGGCCTGGGTCACCTGCTCCAGGCCGATCTGCTGCTGGCCGGTGGCGCCGACGATCTGCTGGAAGGCGTGGACGCTGTCTTGGATATTGCTGGCCATCTGGCGGATGACCTGCTCGGACACGTTGGTGCGTTCCCGTCCGGTCTCGACCCGCTTCAACGCCTCTTCGGTCAGCATCACCGAGGTGTTGATGCCCTTCTGGGTCTGTTCAAGAATGCCACGCACCTGGGAAGTGGCTTCCTTGGCCTGATCGGCCAAATTCTTGATTTCATTGGCGACCACCGAGAAGCGGCGGCCCGATTCGCGGGCGTCGGCGGCCTCGATGGCGGCGTTCAGTGCCACCAGATTGGATTGTTCGGCGATGTCGTTGACGGTGGCGATGATCTCGCCCACCGCCTGGGTGCGCTCGGACAGGGCGATGATGTTCTCGGCCACGGTCTCAGCCTGCTCGCGGATGGCTTCCATGCCCAGCGAAGCCTCGTGCACCGCCTGCAAGCCGGCATTGCCCGACTGGGCCACCGCATCGGCGGTGCCGGCGACCTGACGGGACCGTTCGGCCACCTGCTTGGACGACAGGTTTATCTGTTCCACCGTGGTGGTGATTTCCTGCACTGCCGCCGCCTGCTGCTTGGTGCCGGCGGCCTGTTCCTGGGTCGAGGTCAGGATTTGCGCCACCGCCAGGGTCAGGTTCTCGCACACCTCACGCGATTGCAGGGCGATGTCGCGCAAGGACGACTGCATTTCGTTGAAGGCGTGTGAGAGCACGCCCAACTCGTCGGCGGATTCCACCTTCAGCGGGCTGAGGCGCAGATTGCCGCGGGCGATTTCCTTGACCGCACGGGCGCAGGCCGCCAGCGGGTCGGCGATCTGGCGGCTGATCAGCCACGAAATGCAGATGCCCGCCAAAGCGGCGGCGATGCCCACGGCGACCTGCCAAAAGATGGCCAGATTGATGCGGGTTTCGCGGTCACGCGCATATAGCCGCATGGTCTGGTCGGCCGATTGCGATACCAGCGCCTGAGCCGCAATGAGGTCCTTAAGCCGCTCCGCCCGCCGGGAATCGTTGGCGGGCGTGGACAGATAGCGCCCCGCCTCGGTCTCCATCTGGCGGATCAGCGTGCCCTGCTCGTTCAGCTTGGCGCGGATTTCCACGCCTTGGGTTGCCGGCATGTCGCCTTGCAGGCCGGTCTGCTCGGCCCCCGGCAATTGCCCGCCATCCAGCAACACCGCCAGCGAGTCCTTCATCAGCTTAGCGGTGCCCTCATGCTCGGCGGTCTGACCCATGCCGGTCAGAATGACCTCCTTCATGAAGCGCTGGGTCAGCGTGCGCTGGCGGGCGGCTAGGCCACCCACGGTGCCATGGTCCTTTTGGGAATCCAGGATGGTGGCGTTGAAGAGGATCAGGCCACCAAGCACGCCCGTGAACATGAACGCCACGATGATGAACTTGTGGCGCAGCGTGATTTTCTTCCACACAGAGAAATCGGCGGTGTTCATCCTCAGCTTTCCTTCAGGTGGCACGGCGGTATTCGGCTCGGCGATCCTGGAGAACATCCAGCGCCAATATCTGCCGAGCGTCGAGCAGGATCAGGGTATCGGGGGTAATGCCGGCGACGAAGCGCTGCGGCAGGCCGTTGGCCGCAGTGTGCGGCACGGTCAGGCTATGGGTATCGACGAAGGTGATGCGGCTGAGCCCATCCACCCGCAGGCCGATAGCGCGGCCGGAAACCCGCAGAAACACCACGTGGCACGGGGCATCGGCGGGCGGGTCGGGCATGGTCAGGATGGCGTGCAAATTCAGCAGCGGACGGATTTCGCCGCGCACATTGGTGACGCCCAGCAGATGCTGGGCGAGACCAGGCACCGGCGTCCACGACCCCAGCGGCATGACTTCGGACAAATCGGCCAAAGGCAGCGCATAGGATTCGGCACCGATGCGGAAGGACAGTACGGGGGTGCCCTGCGGGCGGTCGTCGAAATCCGTGCGGGCCGAAGCCAGACGGCGGGCGCGGACCTTCAGCACCTGTTCGATGAAGACGGGGTCATCCATGGTGAAACCCGTCGCCACCTGCCGACGCAGACGTTCGACCAGCCCCAACCCCGCCCCCTCGATCCCTGCCGTCATGACGCCCCAATCAGGTCAAGATGCATGCCCACGGTCTCGCGCAACTGCCCCACGGTGATGGCGTCGCCATCGTCCAGCGCGTGGTCCTCGGGCAACCGCTCAAGCAAAGCCAGGACATTGCGGAACGAGCGCTGAGCCCCCAGGACATCGTTCCGCCGCCATAGGAATAACCCCAGGTGATAATGGGGCAGAACGAAATGGCGGTCGAGATAAATGGCACGGCGGAGGGATGTTTCAGATCCATCCATGCCGCCCTGCTGTTCCAACACCAGAGCGCGATAGAAATGCGCGCGGGAATCCAGCGCATTGGCGGCAATCAGGGCATCGCAGCCGGCCAATGCTTCGGCCCACCGTCCCTGATCGGCCAAATCGCGGACGCGGGCCAGCCCCTCGGGATTGGGTTTGGCTGCGGGCGGCGCCTTGGGAGCAGCGACGGGCGCCCGTGGGCGAAGCGGCAGCGGACGCGAGCGGCGCAAATCGGGTTTGGGCAGCGGCGCACACGGCGGCAACGGCGCACAAACCGGCAGTGGCGTGTCCACCCGCTGATACAGCACGGCGCCCGGCGGGTTCACCGTGCGGAAGTCACGGAACAGCTCCATGTTGGGTTCGGCGTGCCCCATGACCAGCCAACCGCCATCCACCAGGGTCTCGCGGAAGCACGGCACCAGACCTTCCACCGTTTCGCGGCTGAAATAGATCACCACGTTGCGGCAGATGATGATGTCCAGACCGGCGATGTTGTCGATCAGCGACGGGAAGCGGTTCTTGATCAAATTATGATACTGGAAACTGACGCAATTCTTGTATTCGGGCCGGATCACCCATTGCCGCCCCACCTGCTCGAAGCACTCGCGGCGCACGTCGTCGGGGGTGGCGCGGAAGGCCCATTCGTCGTAGCGGCCATCCCGGGCACGGGCCAGGAATTTCTGATTAATGTCGGTGCCGACGATGCTCACATGCCAGCCGGCGATGCGGGCGCCGAAATCGCGCTTGAGCATGATGGCCAGGGAATAGGGCTCGGGTCCGGTGGCGCAGCCGGCGCTCCAGATGCGCAGCCGCCGCACGCTTTGGTTGCGCTCCAATACGTCGGGCAGAATGATGTCGCGCAGCGCGTCGAACTGTTCCTTGTGGCGGAAAAAATAGGTCTCGCCGATGGTCAGCTCGGCCACCAGCGCGTCCATCTCGTCGCGCCCCAGCACCGGGTCGGCAATCACTTCCAAATAGCGCGCGCACGACATCAAGCCGGTTTCATCCATGCGCGCAGCAACGATGCGCGCCAGATCCTCGTCCTTATCGGCGTAAAAGGCCATGCCGGTGGTCTCAATGACCAGCGCCTTCAAACGCGGGAAATAGGTGTCGGCGACCAGGACCGCAGGGGACATAACGCTCACGGGTCACCGTCGGCGAGTTCAGCCAGCCGCTCTTGGGCCCGGCGCTGAAAATCACCCAAGCGCTGCCGTTCCTCCTCCAGCAGGATTTTTTCCCACGACACCAGATGCACGCAGCCCAAGGGGCCGTCCAGCTGAGCGGCAAGGCAGCCCTGGAATGACTGGCGGTCGTCCAAGGCCATGACCTGGAAATCCGCCGCCGGCACGACGCCGTCCACATGCTCCACCAGCAGGCCCAAAGGCGCGCCGCCGGTCTTCATGATCAGGATGGAGGAATCCAGGCCGATGGTCACCGAGGGCATGCCCAGCAGGCGATCCAGCCGCAGCACCGGCACAGCGGCACCGCCAAGGTTGAGGATGCCTTGCACGAAGGCGGGCATGCGCGGCGGCTTGGACAGCCACGCAAACGGCACGACTTCGCTCACGGCTTCCACCGCAATGGCGAAAGCCTGCCCGCCCATACGGAAGATCACCAGGGAATGAAGCTCGTCCGCACCTACAACCAACAATTGCTTACCCTCAAAAACCCCGTTCATTTAACCAAAAGGGTTAGATAAGGGCAATCATCGATAGGGAAAATGCGCAGATAACTAAGACATCCCCATGGAACCGGCGAGCATGCGGACGCCTTCGACGCCCACGCCGACCAGAGTCACCACCGCCGCAAGGATCATCAACAGGAAGACGACCAGGGACATGCGGTTTTCAATGAAGAAGTGAATGACCCCCAAATGCAGGCGTTCCAGCTTGGTGCGGTCGCCATAAAGCAGGCGGTCCAGCTGGTTCTTTTTCTGGCGCAAGCGGTCGCCGGTGGCGGGGGCGGCTGCGGTGGCGAACTCGCTTTGCCACGTGGCCAGCCGCACCACCGCCTCTTCCCGCTTCGCCGGCGGCGAGATGGTTTGGCCGGCTTTGGCGGCGATCTTCTGGTGACGATCAAGGAATTCGCCGGTGAAATCCAGATGGGCCTGGGCGGCAGGCGAACGCGGCGCATAGACGCAGACCGGCAGCCGGGCTGACGCAGCCTCGATCACCATGGTGTCGCGGGGAATTTCGGCGGCATAGACGGTGCCGCCCAGCCGCGCACGGATCAATTCGCTGATCTTGCGCGCGGTCTTGTGGCGGTCATGAATGGTAAACAGCACGCCTTGCAGCAGCAGGTTCTTGTTCAGGCCTTCCTGCACATATTTGATGGACGGCAGCGTGCGCATCAGGCCGTCATTGGCATAGGGCGTGGCGGTGACGGGAATGATGACCGCATTGGCCGAGGCCAGGGCATTGATGGGCAAGATGCCCAAAGCCGGCGGGCAATCGACGATGACGTAATCGCAGTCCAGCTTCGCATGGCTGATGATGTGAGTCAGGGTGCGCTGGGAATCCTTCAGCTCCGACAGCTTGATCTCGATGCCGGCCAAGCTGTAGGTGGAGGGCAGGATGCTGACGCCCTGGAAGATAGTGGGCAGCATGACCTCTTCCAATTCGGCCGCGCCGATGAACAGGTCGTAGATGCCGCGCTTGACGTTGGGGTCCACGCCTAAGCTTTTGGTGGAATCACCTTGGGAATCCAAATCCATCACCACCACCGATTTCCCGTATGCCGCTAGGCAAACGGCAAGGTTGGTGCTGGTCGTCGTCTTGGAAATACCGCCCTTCTGGTTAAAAATGGCAACGATATACGGTTTCATGTCCGCCGGTCGCCTATCTTGTTTATCCACCGTTACTGTGTCATTCATCTTTGGTTTACATGTGCGTAAAACCGGCATGGGGTAAAAAGACTTTGGTGGAAATCATTGGCTGGAACGAAATACGGTATTCCCCATGGATACGGGACCAGCTTAAGCATAGACCGCAGTTGAACGCAACCATGACGCCGCGAACTCTCCACGGCAAGAGACCGCAGGCACCGTTTGTCTGATCCATCCCGCCGGGCCGCTGACCTTACCCCGTGACGGCGTTTTCATTCCAGCGGCTTGCCCCACCAACCCATGGGCCACGACTTTAATATACGTATCGCTTGCCTGCGCGCCACGGGTGGAAAGCCATAGACTGAAGGCCTCCCCAGCCCAGCCGGAAGATAAAAACCCAGGTGCACCGCGCCTTTCAGCGCGCCCCTATCCAAGGGCGCCGTCACCCTTTACAATCACTCCAACTTCTTTGAAGAGCATGGCAACAAATGATGTTCTCGCGTTGCATGCGTTGGATCACCCGTAGCGACGCCGGCATCAGCTTGGCGACGGCGGTTCTGTATGTGCTGGTGCTGGCGGGGGGCGCGGCAACGCTGTTCAACCTGAAGTCGTTCCGCGACGATACCCTGACCGAAGCCCACCAACAGATGACAGGTCTGGCCGCCACCTTGGCCACCCATCTGCCGATGCCCTTCAATGGCGAGGCCGAGGGCGCCCGCCTTGCTCCGCTGCGGGAAGGGCTGGGCCAACAGACCGTCATCGCCGTGTTCGACCGCCGGAACCATCTCTTGATGAGCCTGCCGCCGGCGGTCGCCCCCGAGGCATTGCGCCTGCCCGCCTCTCCCATGGGCACCTTCGACGGCAAATGGCCGGCTGACGGCATCGACCGCATCTGGGGCTATGCCACGGTGGATGGCCAGGATCTGGTGGTGCTGATTGGTGTGTCACACACCCAGGTGACCGCCGCCGTGGTCCAATTGGCTTGGCATATGACTGCGTTGATGGCCGCCGTGGTGGCGGGTGCAATCCTGCTGGCCCATCTGCTGCACCACCTCCAGCTTCGCCGCCGGGTCGAGGCGACGCTGCACGAAACCAGCCGCGCCGCCGTGGTGGCAGCCGAAGCCAAATCCGCCTTCCTCGCCAATATGAGCCACGAGCTGCGCACCCCCATGACCGGCGTTCTGGGCATGACCGATCTGCTCATGGGCACAAAGTTGGACCAGGAACAGACCCGCATGCTGTCCACCGTGCGGGCGTCGGCGCGGACACTGCTGACCGTGCTGAACGACGTGCTCGACTTCTCCAAGGTCGAGGCCGGGCAGATGGAGTTGGAATGCATCGATTTCGACCTGCATGAGATCACCAACGACGCCGTCCGCCTGCTGACCCCCAGCGCCGCCGATAAGGGCCTGCGCCTGTCCACTGCCATCCATGCCAATTGCCCGCGCTGGGTCAAGGGCGACCCCGCCCGCTTGCAACAGGTGCTGTTCAACCTGATCGGCAATGCCATCAAATTCACCGATGAGGGCGGGGTCACCATGGGCATGGGACCTGATGGCGCCGGCATCGCCTTCATGGTCGCCGATACCGGCATCGGCATCGCACCCGCCGCCCTGGCCGGGCTGTTCACCCCGTTCACCCAGGCCGACGTCTCGACCACGCGGCGCTATGGCGGCACCGGGCTGGGCCTTGCCATTGCCAAGCGCCTAGTGACGTTGATGGGCGGGGCCATGAGCGCTGAAAGCACGGTCGGTCAGGGCTCCACCTTCAGCTTCACCCTGACCTTGCCCATGGGCCAACCGCCCGCCATCGGCGAGACCGATTCCCTGGGGCCACGCACCCGCCCGCTGAAGGTGCTGGTGGCCGAGGACAATCCGGTCAATCAGACCCTGGTCGCCCACATGCTGGAACGCATGGGCCACACCGCCACCCTGGTGGAGCACGGTGCCGAGGCGCTGGAGCTGGCGGCGACGGAGGATTTCGACGTCATCCTGATGGATATGCAGATGCCGGTCATGGATGGCGAGACCGCCACCAAGCTGATCCGCACCCTGCCGGGCAGCCGCGCCAAGGTGCCGATCATTGCGCTGACCGCCGACGCGGTGCTGGAGCATCGCGACCGTTATCTTTCCGCCGGCTTGGACGCGTTCCTGACCAAGCCGGTATCGTGGAAACTGCTGGCCCGCACCTTGGACGAAGCCGCAGCCCGCCACGCCCCAGCGGAGCCCCCTGCCCCGTCCATCCCCACCCCGGAGCCGGAACCCATGCCTGACGCCGAGCCCGAAAAACTCGCGCCCGTTCTCGACCTAGCCTATTTGGAAGACATGCGGCAATGGGTGGGTGACGACACCCTGCTGAGCCTACTGTCCACCGCCCCCGACTCCTTCAGCGAGGAACGGACCGCCATGAGTACGGGCTGGCAAAACGGCGACCTGTCCATGGTGCGCGAGACCGCACACCGCCTTAAAGGCGCCGCCGGGTCCATCGGCTGCCGCCGGCTGTCCGAACTGGCCCACCGGCTGCAACGGATGACCGAAGCCGAATTGAGCGCCCCCGGCCATCTGGACGACCTGACCCGGGAAATGGACGCAGCCTTGGCCGAACTCTCCCAATGGCGCCCCGCGGCGGCGGCGGTGCTTTAATACCAACGGCTCAATACATTGACCTGTCAGTATATCGGGCTATCGCCCGGACCCATCTGGAGCGATGCTCCAGACCTCCTTTGATTTATTGAAGAAAATAAAAGGTTCATCACGGATTAGCGGGGACGATGTCTGTCGGATGGCAGGCTAAGTGTTTTCACCACGAAGGAAAAGAAGGGCACGAAGCCATTTCCCAGACAGGCTAGCTTCGTGCCCTTCCTCTTCCTTCGTGGTGAAACTCTTCTTTGATGCAGCCATCCCAGGCAAAGGCCTTCTGGCACGCTATCTTGGTGCCTTGGTGCCTTGGTGCCTTGGTGGTGAAACCTGCGGCGTGTCCCCAACACAGGTCCCCCGGAATTCCGCGATGAACCAAATAAAAATGGACACCTCCAAGCAGGGACGGGGCGGCAGCCCCGCAAGGGGCACAACATAAGGCAGTTGGTATAACTCACCCCGCCCGCACCCGGGCGACGAAATCTTCCACCTGACGGGACAATGACTTCGCCTGTTCGGCCAAGGTGGAGGCTTCGCCCACGCGTTGTTGCGAGAACTCCTCCAAGGCATGGGCCACGTCCGAGACACCGGCGATGTTGTGGCTGACCGTATCGGTCACGGCGGCGGCACGCTGGGCGCTGCGGGCGATCTCGTCGATGGCGGCACCTTGGGTGTTGGCGGAACCGGCAATGGTGGAGATGGCGGATTCGATGCCGCCGATGATACCGCCGATTTCGCGGATGGCGCTGACCGCACCGCCGCTGGCACCCTGGATGGCGGAGATCTGGGCGCCGATTTCTTCGGTGGCGCGCGCCGTCTGATTGGCCAGCGACTTCACTTCATTGGCGACCACGGCGAAGCCCTTACCGGCCTCGCCCGCCCGCGCCGCCTCGATGGTGGCGTTCAACGCCAGCAAATTGGTCTGGCTGGCGATGTCCTGGATCAGGCTGACCACGTCACCGATGCGGTCAGCCGCAATGGCAAGGCTTTCCACCGTGGAATTGGTCTTCTCCACCTCGCTGACCGCGTTGCGCGCCATGGTAATGGATTGGTCGATGAAGCGGTTGACCTCACGCACCGAGGCCGACAATTCCTCCGCTGCCGCCGCCACGGTTTCCACATTGCCGGTGACCTCGCCGGCGCTTCCGGCGGCGGCTCCGGCCTTGCCGCTGACGTCGTCGATCATGCCGTCCAGCCGTTCGGCGGCAACCCGCGCGCCCGAAGCCGATTGCGACAAGGTCTCCACCACGCGCCCGACTTCGGTCTGAAGGCTGGCGGCGAGGCGGTCCATTTCCACCTTGCGGGTCTCACGCGACTGGCTGGCAAGGCGATCGCGTTCGGACGCCGCCTGCTCGGCCTTGTCATGGGCGCCGCGCGCCTCGACCAAGGCGGCTTCCGAGGCATGGAAGGTGGCAATCAGCTTCCACGCCACCCAGCTGAGCACGCCGGTCTGCAAGATCAGAATCACCGCATGCAGCACGACGCGGAAGAACGAGCCGCCACCGGGGAACACAGCCGCCGGATAGGCGAAGTTCAGCAGCAGATGGTGCACCGCCACCGTTGCCGCCCCCACCAGCAGGCTGCGCCAATCGCAGAATGCCGTCAGCATGGCCAGGGCGGCGAAGAAATACATGTGCATGTCGATTTGCCAGGGATGGCCCTCGAACACCAGCACCAGCAGGGCAACCATGCCCATCAGCGCCACGGCGATGACATGGCGCGCGGCCTCGCCCACCGGGCCGGCCTTCCACGCCAAAGTCGCCGCCGCTGCCAGCACCACAGCGCCCAAGCCGGGCATCACCCATTGGCCCGACACCAGCGCGCCCGTTAAAGCGATCAGCGGCACGTGCAGCCACAAATAGGCCACCATGTAACGGCTGACCGCCGCGCGGATAATAGTCATCTGGTCCATCTGTCCCCCCCACCATTCACTGCAGGCATTCGCCCTTGGCCGGCGCGCGCACCACCATCCACGCGCCTGTTTTGAAAAGATTTTCGGTAAAACCGGGATCGTCCGAGCGGGCGACCACGATGCCGGGAAGCGCGCCGATGCCCAAAATGGTATCGGCCCCGGCGTTGACCACGCCGGCGAACGCCTCGGCCCCCGACATGGCCGGTGAATAGAGCACCGCCACGGGAAAACCGGCACGCGGCCACGCCATCAACCCACCGGTCCAAGCGATGCTGAACCCCAGCAGCAATAGGGCCGGCCCATAGGTCACGGCACGCCTCCCCACCTGTTTCCATTAGGGTAACAGCATTAACGCTTCAGTCGTACTTATCGGGCGGATACCCACCCGCACCTTTAGTATGAGGCTGTCATCGTTCAGGCGCAGGACACGCCGGTGCCGCCCAGGCCGCAATAGCCGTTGGGGTTCTTGGCCAGATATTGCTGGTGGTAGGGCTCGGCGTAATAAAAATGCGGCGCATCCATGATTTCAGTGGTGATGGAGCCGTAATCGGCTTCGCCCAACCGCGCCTGGAACCGCTCACGGGAGGCCAACGCCGCCGCCTGCTGTTCAGGGGTGAACACATACAGGCCCGAGCGGTACTGGGTGCCCACATCATTGCCCTGGCGCATGCCCTGGGTGGGATCATGGCTTTCCCAGAACACGGTCAGCAGATCGCCATAGCTGATGCTGCCGGGATGATAGACCACCAGCACCGCCTCGGTATGGCCGGTTTGGCCGCTACACACCTCGTCATAGCTGGGATTGGCGGTGAAGCCGGCCACATAGCCCACGGCGGTGGTGTGGATGCCCGGCAAGGTCCAGAACTTACGCTCCGCCCCCCAAAAGCAGCCCATGGCAAAGATGGCCCGTTCGGTATCCGCCGGAAAAGGCGGCACCAGGGCAGTGCCCAGCACCGCATGGCGTTCCGGCACGGGCATGGAATCGGCCCGGCCCGGAAGCGCATCGGCGCGGGCGACCATTCGCGTCTTGCTGGAACCGAACAGGGACATGGCGACCTCCTTCTTGCGCCGGGTGCACTAGGCGGAGATAAGCCATCCGGGACCTTCGCGCCAGCCCATGCATAGCCTAAATTCTGGGCTCCGCAGCTGGGAGGTCCCCATGAACACGCCTCGCCTCGTCCTCGCCCTCTTGCTGCCGCTCAGCGCCACGGCTTGCGCTTCCAGCGGCGACATGTCCAGCCTCAAGAACGAGGTGGCGCAACTGCGCGCCGATCTCACCCGCACCCAGTCCCAGGTCGCCGCCAACCAACAGACGGCGCAACAGGCCCAGCAGAATGCCGCCATGGCCGAACAACAGGCGGCCCTTGCCAATGAGCGCGCCGAGAGCATCTACAATCGCAGCCTGCGCAAGTAGCCTGCTGCTGATCCTGGCGGGACCGGCAGCCGCCGATGACGGCGCCGTGCTCATGGCCGAGTTGCACCGGGTCCAGGCGGGCGAGAATTTGCTCGACCTCGCCCGTTCCAGTGACGTCGGCTATGTGGAGCTGTTGGCCGCCAATCCCGGCGCCGATCCCTGGCTGCCCCGAGCGGGCGGCGAAATCCTGCTGCCCACCTCCCATCTATCGCCGCCGGGCCTGGACCGGGCGCCGCTGGTGATCAATCTGGGCGACATGCGGCTGTATTGGCGCGGCCCGGACGGCACAGTGGACAGCTTCCCCGTGGGCATCGGCCAGGATGGGCGCAGTCTGGAACCGACGCTGACCCGCGTGGTGGGCAAGCGCCACAACCCGGTCTGGGTGCCGCCACCCTCCATCCGCGCGGAAAAGCCCGATCTGCCCGAACGCGTCCTGCCCGGCCCCGACAACCCGCTGGGCGAATACAGCCTGGACTTGGCCCTGGGGCTGGTGCGCATCCACGGCACCAACCTGCCCGACGGCGTGGGCCGCCGGGTCAGCCATGGCTGCCTGCGGCTGTACCCCGAAGACATCGCCAAACTGTACCCGCAAATCGCCATGGGCACCCCGGTGCTGATCGTGGACGAGCCGGTGAAGCTGGCCTGGCTGGACGGCGAATTGTGGCTGGAAATCCACCCCACCCCGGCCATGGCCGATTCCATCGAAGCCCGCCGCCCCGCCGAGCCCCCGCCGGTGACCGACCTGGAAGCACGCATCACCGCCTTGGCCGGCGAACAGGCACCAAGGGTGGATTGGAAAATGGTGGGTTGGACCGAAAGCCACCGCCTGGGTATCCCGGTGCGCATCACCCGCCCGCTGGCAGGCGAGCCGCTGGCGTTAAAGCCCGAGTGATTCCCCCCGTTTGGCTGATCACCATTTTGCCCTCTCCCCGCCCTTAGGGAGCAAGCCCCATGTCACGTATTTTCAGGGAGAGTTGCCATGACCGTTCGGATAGGGACTGCGGAGAATGACGCTCTGACGGGAACACACGGCGACGATGTGCTGAGGGGGCTTGGCGGCAACGACCGCCTGACCGGCGGCGGCGGCAGCGACCGGTTGCTGGGCGGGCGCGGGAACGATGTGCTGAACATGGATGCCGAGGACCGCATAATCGATGGCGGACGGGGACACGACACAGCCATCCTATCCGGCGGCGGCCATTTCACCCTGGATAACGACAATTTCCGCAATGTGGAGGCCATCCGCGACATCCCCCATGCCGATACCACCGTCACCCTGGACACCAATGTGCTGACACATCTGGACGGCAGCAGCCTGCAATTCGCCCTGGGCGACGGCAGGGACGAGGTCCGCATCCTGGGCGGCGATCCCAACGACTTCCACAAAGAGGGCGATCATCTGGTGTGGGACGACCGGGTGACCCTGACCTTCGACGGGGTCGAGCGCGTCACTCTTGTCTCGGGCCAGGACGGCCGGTCCAAAGTCATCACCTTCGACGATGGCAACGATCAGGGCCATTCCGTCGGCACGGTGGATCAATCGGCCAACATCGATCAGCACGCCAATGCCAGCCGTGGCGCCACTATCGATCAGTCCGCCAACATCGACCAACAGGTCAACGCGGACCATGGCGGCTCGGTCAGCCAGGACGCCTCCATCTCTCAATCGGCGTCGGCCAGCGGCGGAGGCCACGTCATCCAACAGGCCAGCATCAGCCAAACCGCCACGGTCACGGACCACAGCAACGATTTCTTTCACATGGCATGAACCTTTCGATTCACGAACGCTTGACAGCCCGCGCGAGGGCCTTTATATCGACGCCTCTCGCACGGTGAGGCGGGGTAGCTCAGCTGGTTAGAGCACGGGAATCATAATCCTGGGGTCGGGGGTTCAAGTCCCTCTCCCGCTACCAACCTTGCGAAACGAAAAACCCCTGACAGGTCAATGACTTGGCAGGGGTTTTTTCTTGGCCGCGCGAGGCGTTTTGAGCCCATCCCCTTGGGTTTCCTGGGTTTTGGGTAACAAATTGGGTAACAAACTCTGCGGGGTGTTACCCACGGCCCCAGCGAATACGGCTGAGAGCCACCAAACCGCCCGCCATCCAGACCGTCACCCAAGCCACAAACCTGTTACCCAATCTGTTACCCAAAGCCCCCGCCGCTGTTACCTAAATGTTACCTATGGCCCCACGAGGTCACCAATCCAGTGCCCGGCAATGACCTCGCGCGCTGCCCATCGGGGCACAAACTGGGACACATAATTGCAGTACGGCGAAGCCCTCGACTCTCTCCCGTTACGGGCATACGCTCTCCCCCGCCTACCGGTGCGGCTTTTCACACCTGAGGCATCGCGATGCCTCCCGAGAGGGAGAATTCCGATGACTCAGTACGACAAGCGGCTCGTGTCGAAAAAGGAGCTGAAGACGGTCTGTGGCATCCCGTACACACCCCAGCACATCGGGCGTCTCGAAGCGGCGGGTCGATTCCCCAAGCGGGTACAACTCGGGCCGAATCGTGTCGCGTGGCTGTTGTTCGAGGTGGATGCGTGGTTGAACAAACGCATTGCTAACCGCGATGCGTCAATTTGACGAACAGGCTTCCTTTTGACGGGGCGGGGATGGTCGGTGTGCACAACCGGCCATCCCTTTTTATCTGGCTCCTCGACGTTTCAAGTGGATTTAAGGATGTCGCCGAGCGGTGCCGCGATCAGGTAGATCATGGTGATGAAGGTGTTGACGTTGCGATAGCCACGGGCTCTGGCGCGAGCGGCCTGGAAGATGCCATTGAAGGCCTCCATGCGGGCGTTGCTGTGGGTTGAGGTCCAGCGCCGCAGGATGCGTTCCCTGTGCTTTTCGACCGTTTCGACGGCGGTCAGCATCGGGGCCAGCAGAGGCCCAAGACCGATTTTTTCCCGTGCATGGCGGATGAAATGGGAGAGGCGCCAGCGGGCGGCCTGGGGTGTGGGGGCCACGCGGACCCAGCGCAGCTTTTCCTTGATTTGCCAAGCGACGGCGGTCAGCAGGCCACCGGCCTCCAGTTCGGCCAGGGCGGCTTCCTGCTTTGGCGTGAGGTTGCGCTCCTTGGCCTTCAGCACCGCCCAGCGGACGGCAGACGGCATCTTGACCAGCCGTGCCTCGGCCTTGCGCACGTCATCGACGGCCTTGGTGAACAACTGCACGACGTGGAACCAGTCCACCGTCACGGCAGCTTCTGAAAAGGTCTCGCGCAGGGCGGCCAGGAAGGCGGGCGACATGTCGCAGACCACCTCGGCGATCCGGCCCGGTTGCCCATTGTGGGCGGCCAGGAAGTCCTTGAAACGGCCAACGGTCTCCTTGCCCTTGCCGGGTGTGGCAAAGACCACCGGCTTCGACGACCGGTCCAGGTCGATGAAAATGGTGACGTAGTTGTGCCCTCGCTTCGAGGCGGTCTCGTCGAAGGCCACTGCCGTCACCTCGGCAAGGTCGAGCCGTTCCAGCGCTTGCCCCACGTAATGGCCGACGATCCGCCACAGGCGCTGATCGGTGATCGCCATCTGCCGCGCAGCCGCTTGCACCGGCATCTCGCGGGCCAGCATCAGCGCCACCTGCTCGAACAGCAGCGTGAAGCCGCTGCCGTCACGCGCCCACGGCACCTGCACCCGCTTCACCCCGTGCTCCGGGCAGTCGGTGCGCGGCACCCGCGCCGTAATGTAGCAGTGGTGCTGGAAGAATTGTAAGCATCCGGTGAAAGCCGCAGGGGTGTAGCATTCAGGCGGCGACGGCGGTCGTGGCCGGTTGCTTCCGCCAGTTCCACGGCAGGAGATCGTCGATCCGATGGGCCGGGTGCCCGGCGATGCGGGCGAGGACGTCGGCCAGCCAGGCTTGGGGATCGATGTCGTTCATCTTGGCGGTGACGATCAGGCTGTACATGGCGGCGGCGCGCTGGCCACCGCGATCCGAGCCGGCGAATAGCCAG
>JACMKT010000280.1 GCA_014380005.1 Rhodospirillales bacterium | reverse complement strand
CCAAGGCACCAAGGTGGTTGTCGGATGGCAAGCGGTCACGCCCCAGGGATGGCGTAACAGCGTCAGGTAACCAGCCCGCCGCAGCGCCCATCACGCGGCTGGCGTAGGCGGGCTGGCTATGTGTGTGAAGGTGCGGCAGAATGGGCGCCTCGGAGGCCGAGACCTTCTGGCTGGAGTTCCTGCGCAAGCTCAAGCGCCGCGGCCTGAACGGCGTCAAACTGGTCATCGCGGGCAAGAGCGGTCGCCGCGTTGTCGCCGCCCGCAGCCAGTGGTGTCAAGTCGCCGATCAGCTCCGCCAAAGCTCCCCAAGCTGGCCGAATTGATGGATCAGGCGGAAGAAGACGTCCTGGCCCATATGACCTTTCCCAAGGACCATCGGGCCAAAATCCATTCGACCAATCCCCTGGAACGCGTCAATGGCGAGATCGGCATCTTTCCCAACGAAGACGCCATCCCGCGTTTGGTCGGTGCCGTTCTTCTTGAGCAGAACGATGAATGGGCCGTCCAGCGGGCCCGCTATATGACCTTGGAAACCATCGCCTCCTTGGGCGACAATTCCAGTCTCAGCCTTCCCAGTTTGGCAGGCTGAACCGTCGGGCCGAACCAGACGGAGACAGGGTGGTCAGCCGAACTCGTACACCACAACCGGGGACACGATCTACATCAAGGCCAAGGGGTGGGTTGATGGCGCGGCCAACAGCAAGATGCAGGCCGTCCGCAAGTTCAACCTCCATGCGGACATTTGGTTCGTGTTCCAGAAAGAGAACACCAAGGTAGCGAACCTGAAATCCACCGTCTGCCAATGGGCGAAGCGCCTCCGTTACGGCTTTGCCGTGGGTGCGGTGCCTGCCGAGTGGTTGGCCGAAGCTGCCCTTGCTGCTGCCTGAAGATAGCCTCTGCCGGCCTTGTGCCGGTGGGGGCTATTCTTTCGAGCCGAGGCCGGTGTGGAAGCGTCTCGTGAGACAGCGCCAACTCTTTGAAATCGTTGGTAAATATAGGCTGTCTAAAAGTTGGCGTCCCCAGCGGGATAACAGGCGGGGTTTGCCCCAAGCCCTTGTGCCAAAAAGCGAAATTTCCCTCTAACCCTGGGGGAAAGTACCTTGCACCTGTGGTCATTACACAGGCATGGCGGGTCGACGTCAACAGGGTTGGTGGCTGATGCCTTCAACGGTAGACTGACATACCGCTTTGGTTGATGGAGGTTCCCTTGAGCAGCAGTTCGCTTCACTACCTTGTCGCAGACTTCTTGCGAAAGCGGGCTGGGCAACGCTTGACGGCTGAAGAGATCGCCCAAGGCATCATTTCCGACCATCCACGCAGGTTTGAAGAAAAAAAGGAACGCCTTCAGGGGAGGAGGCCACTCGTAGATCAAGTTTCGCGGGAGATTTACGCACAGAAGAACACCTTGCTGTCGAATAATCCCGATATAGCCGTCGACACCTCCCGTCGCCCCCTCAGGCTATTTGTTGATTCCCAAGGCGATGCGGTCGCTACAGTTCCGCTGGGGCAAGAGGATGTGGAAAAGCTGTTGGACGAAATCGAGATTGAAGTTGATCCGCCAATTACCATTGCCGCCATCGCAAAGGCACCTTCCCAAGATCGGCTAGAGGATCAAGGGG
This sequence comes from Rhodospirillales bacterium, assembly GCA_014380005.1. Lineage (GTDB taxonomy): Bacteria > Pseudomonadota > Alphaproteobacteria > Rhodospirillales > Magnetospirillaceae > Magnetospirillum. The sequence continues at coordinate 6,285 of JACMKT010000280.1, read as the reverse complement.
AACATGATCTTTATGCCCCCCTCCAACGCTTCCTCTTTGGTGAATTAAGCATTGTTTCAAAGCGGATCCGGGAATCGGCGAGTAGCAACAGGAGAGGGAAGAATGGCAACAAGTGGCTTCATCCAGATATCGTCGGGATGCTTGCCCCAGGACAACACTGGAACAGCATTGTCCGTGAATGCTCCATGGAGCTTCCTACACGAAAGGCAAAGCTGATCTCCGTCGAAGTTAAGGTTCGCCTGACATCCAGTGATATTCGAGAATATTTCTTCCAAGCTGTTTCAAACTCGCTATGGGCGAACAGGGCATACATTGCGGCAGTAGAGATTAAGGGTGAAGACACCCTCGAAGAATTGAATATGCTGTGTGCCCTCCATGGTATTGGCTATCTGTCAATTGACCCCGCCAACTTCATGGAGAGCCGCATTCTTATCCCCGCCCGAGAGAGGGATGAAGTTGACTGGGCTAGTGCGAACCGCATTGCAGAAGAGAACGGCGACTTCCGCACCTATCTGCAAAATGTCCTGAACTACCTGAAGACAGGGCATGTGATGATAGGTCTTTGGGATCACACAGACCGTTGACAATGAACTACATCCTCATTCCCTTCGGCTTGTAGGCGTTTTCTTCGTCTGGGGACGTCTTCTTCGGCGGGGGGGGCCGTTCAAGGAACTCCTTCGCCTTCTCATGCTTGATCTGGCGTGCAAGCTCTTCGTTGACCTTCCATGCTTCGGCTGGCTTGGCGGCGGCAAGCTCCTGCCTGTTCGCCTCCTCATTCTCCTTGGCGGTGCGTTCCGCCTCGGGGCGAAGGCGAACCTTTTCCTTTTCGAGGTGTTCAATTGCCTCAGCCCGTGTCTGTGTGGCTTCCGCGAACGCCCTGTCCAGCCGTTCCCGTTCCTCTTCCCACTGCCTTAGCTTGCCGTTGAACCTGCACCAGAAGCCCTTGGGCTTGGCAGTGGCGTGCTGACGCTGGGCGTTCTCCGCGTCCGTGTGCCGCCACAGGGTCTGGATGCTTGCCTCCTTCGCGTCCTTGGTCAGGTCGGCGAGGATCGCCTTCGGGTCGGTCAGGTCGATGATTTCGGCTTCGGCGGCGGTCGCCTCCTGAACGGCTTCCTTCTTCTGCTGGCGGAACTGGATGACTTCGGCAAGGTCGGGGGGCATCTCGCCTGTCTGCTCCAACTTCTTGAAATGCCATTTCGGCAAGGTGGGTTCGGCGGCGGGCTTGCCCAACGCTTCGTTGGACTTGTAGCTGATCTCCAGCGGAACGCCGTTCGATTGGCACCAAGCGGTTGCCCTGTCCGCCAGGTCATCCCGATACGCCTTCATCCTCTCGCCCGTGGGCTTCCTGCCCTTGCTGAAGTCGGCGAAAATGTCGTTCCAGTCCCTCGCCTTGTTCTTGCTGAAGCCCGTCTCGGTGGACTGGTCGAACCGCCTCATGGTCAACATGGCGTGGATGGCGAAGCGGCGGCTGACCGACTGACACCCCGTGAAGACGGGGGCGTCGAAGATCGCCTGAAGCTCTTCCTTGCTGTACGGGTTGCGAGTGATGGCGGCACCATCCTTGCGGATGGACGGGGGAACGGTTATGTCCTCGGCGGGATTGGACTGAATGAAGCCCTTTTCCGCCTTCGCCCACTGGAAGAACGCCTTCAGGTGCGAAAGCTGTTTCTGGAGCGTGCCCGCCGCGGTGATCTCCCTGCCCGCCCTCGGCTTGGTCTCGGTGATGACCAGTTCGCGGAACGCCCTGATGTCTTCGGGCGTAATCGCGTCGATTGGCTTGTTGCCCGCCGCCTTCTCAAGCCTGCGGAAGGCTTGGTCGTAGCTCTGCCACGTCTTCACGCTCAGGCGGGCATATTCCTTGTAGGCGTCGAGGCAGGACTTCCACGGCTCACCCTTGGGCTTCGGCTCGGGGGCTGGCGGCGGCGGTTCCGCCCTCCGCTCAAACGCCAGTTTGGTGGCGTAGTCCCTTTCCGCCTCCAAGCGGGCGGTGTCCTTCTCCATCCTGCTGAGTGCGGCAACCGCCATATGGCGGAAGGCGCCTTCGGCAAGGGCGTGCATGTACGGGACAGTTACGTCTTTGGGGGGAGCGACGGGCTTGGGCTGGGTCGGGGCTGGATCATCGCCCATGCCGAACATGTCTTCGGAAACCCAAAGCTCGTTGTTGGGTTCCACGCCGCCCAGCTTGCCCTTTTCCTTGTCCCCGCTCATCCGCAACCCCTCGAAGGCGGCGAACGTCTGTGCCGCCATTAAAAGCACCTTCTGGCGGGCTTCCTTTGGGCAGGATGTTCCCAACGCCCGAACGATCTCCCGCCGCCCCAGCCTGTCTACAAGGTCGGAGGGCACTCGGCAACGAAAGTGGTAGCGGTTTCCGCGTCGCTGAAGGAATGTCTGAAGGGTTGCCATTGGACTGCTACACGCGGTTGGTACACGCGGTGCAGTGGGCAATTCCCTAAGTCATTGATTTTCTGGGAGAAAATCGCAAATTGGCGTCCCCAGCGGGATTCGAACCCGCGTCGCCGCCGTGAAAGGGCGGTGTCCTAGGCCTCTAGACGATGGGGACGTTCCGAGGCGAGGGCGACTTAATACCTGCGTCGGGAGGGGTGGTCAAGCGCTTTTATCTCGCTGGTGCGGCATCATCGATAGTTAGTTGGACCGAGCTGGACCCCTGCCATGTATCCACCCGCAACGTGCCGCAGAAATGGAAGGCGCCGCCGCGCGCGGTAAGGAGTGCTTGGCCCATATCCGTGTCGGCGGCGCGGAAGGCGATGGCTTTCAGGCGTTGGCCGCCGGCGCCGGTCAGGATCAGGCGCACATGGCCGTTGCCCACCACGTCGGCCTTGATGATGCGGGCGGCGATGATGGCGAAGCGGGGTTCCGGGTTGCCGGCGCCGAACGGGCCCAACTGCTTCAAGGTCTCAACCAAATCCACCGAGCAGCCGGCGCAATCCAGGGCGCCGTCCAGTTCCAGCAGGGGCACCAATTCGCCGCTGAGCTGGGCTTGCAGGCGTTCGGCCAGGAAGGTTTGCAGATCAATCAGGCGGTCTTGCAGCACGGTGAAGCCCGCCGCCATGGCGTGGCCGCCGCCGGCTTTCAGGATACCGGCTTGGCGGGCGGCGATGATGGCTGCGCCCAAATCCAGCCCCGGCACTGACCGGCCCGAGCCCTTGCCCACGCCGTCCTCGAAGGCGATGACGCAGGCGGGGCGGTTGTAGCGTTCCTTCAGGCGGCCGGCGACGATGCCGATGACGCCGGGATGCCAGTTTTCGCCCGAGGCCACCACCAGGGGCAAACCGTCATCGGGGCGGCCCTCCACCTGGTCCATGGCCTCTTGCAGCACGCCGGCCTCGATGGTCTGGCGGTCCTTGTTATAGCTGTCCAGCAGCTTGGCGATCTCGCTGGCTTCAATGGGGTCGTTGGTGGCCAGCAGGCGGGTGCCCAGATCAGCTTCGCCCACGCGGCCACCGGCATTGACGCGCGGCCCCAGCAGATAGCCCAAATGATAGGCGTCGGGGCGTTCCTTGACCCCGGCCACGTCGGACAAAGCGGTCAGGCCCACATTGCCCCGCTTCGCCATGATCTTCAGGCCCTGGGTCACCAAGGCGCGGTTGACGCCCTTCAGTGGCACCACGTCGCACACCGTGCCCAGCGCCACGATGTCGAGCCATTGCAGCAGGTCCGGGGCTTTGCGGTTCCCGTACCAGCCGGCTTGCTTCAAACCGCGATTGACCGCCACCGCCAGCAGGAAGGCCACGCCCACGGCGGCCAGATGGCCGTGGGGGCTGTCTTCGTCCATGCGGTTGGGATTGACCAGGGCGAAGCAGCGCGGCAGTTCGGGCTCGGCTTCGTGGTGATCGACGACGATGACGTCCAAGCCGGCTTCGGCGGCGGCGGCCAGGGGGGCGTAGGCGGTGGTGCCGCAATCCACGGTGACCACCACGGACACGCCCTCGGCTTGCAGGTTCAGCAGGGCCGGGGCGTTGGGGCCGTAGCCTTCAAGGATACGGTCGGGGATGTGCACCCGAACCCGTGCACCGGCGGCCTCAAAAAAGATCCGCAGCAGGGCGGATGAGGTGGCGCCGTCCACGTCGTAATCGCCGAAGATGCCGATGGTCTCGCCGCCGGTCACCGCCTGGACCAGCCGCGCCGCAGCCTTGTCCATGTCCTTGAGGTGGCTGGGATCGGGCAGCAGGCTTTTCAACGAGGGGTTGAGGAAGCTTTCCGCATCATCCAGGCCGATGCCGCGCGCCGCCAGCACCCGCCCGATGATCTCGGGCAAAGCAAGGCGCTGGGACAGGGTCAGGGCAAGGCGTTCGTCACTGGGCGCCGCCTGCCACCGCCTGCCGGTGAGCGAGCGCTCGACGCCCAAAAGAGCGTTGCCGGTGGGGGTAGGAGGCGCGCCCAGATGGCTCATGATGAATGCAGCTTGGCGTGCTTGATGAAGTCGTGACGGGCGGTCAGGTGCCGGATGGTGCCGGTCATGGATCGCATGACGATGGAATGGCTGGTGGCGCCGCCGGGATGGTGGCGGATGCCCTTCAAAATGTGGCCGTCGGTGATGCCGGTGGCGGCGAACATGACGTCGCCGCGCACCATGTCGTCCACGTCCCATTTGCGGGTCAGTTCGTCGATGCCGGCGCGCCGCGCGCGTTGGCGTTCGTCTTCACTGCGCAGCATCAGGCGGCACTGCATCTGGCCGCCCAGGCACTTCAAACCGGCAGCGGCCAGCACGCCTTCGGCGGCACCGCCCGAGCCCATATACATGTCGATGCCGGTCTCGATCAGGCCGGTGGCGATGGCGCCGGACACGTCGCCGTCGTCGATCAGCACCACGCGGGCACCGGCATCGTAGATGCGGCCCAGCAATTCCGAATGGCGCGGGCGGTCCAGCATGCACACCACCAGATCCGAGATGGCGATGCCCTTGGCCTCGGCCACGCGGGCAAGGTTTTCCTCGGGCGGCAGGTCCAGATCGATGATGCCGGCGGGCAGATTGCCGCCCACGGCGATCTTTTCCATATAGACGTTGTGGGGCACGTGCAGGAACGAGCCCGAATCCGTGGCGGCCACCACGGACAAGGCGTTGTGGCTGGCCTTGGCGCAGACGGTGACGCCTTCGATGGCGGTCAGGGCAATGTCCACCTGTGGGCCCTTGTCGGTGCCCACGGTCTCGCCGGTGTGCAGCGGCTGGGTGGAATCCTCGGCTTGGCCGTTGACGATGATACCGGCCATGGCAAGGCTGTTCAGGGCCTCGCGCATGGCGGTGGTGGCAGCCTCGTCGGCGGCCTTTTCGTCGCCCCGGCCCATCCAGCGGGCGGCGGCCAGGGCACTGGCCTCGGTGACCCGCACCACTTCCAAAGCAAGGTTGCGGTCCAGGGCCTGGGGCGGCGGGACGAAGATTTTATTGGGCATGCTTAAAGGTGCTCGATGCGGATCAGGCGGGGCGGCTCGACCACGGCGCCCAGGGCGGCGATGCGGGCCACGGCGCGGTTGATGGCAGCCTCGTTGGTGTCGTGCAGGGTCATGACCATGGGCACGGTCTCGCCCGGCGCGCGGCCCGGCTGGATCATCTGTTCCACGGAAACCTGCTCGTCGCGCAAGGCGGCGGCCACATCGGCCAGTACGCCGGGGCGGTCGACCACCATCAGGCGCATGTAATAGGAGCCCTGGCGGGCATCCATGGGCGCCGCCTTGCCCGGAACCAGCGCGTCCACGGGGATGCCGAAGGTAGGGGTGCGGCAGCCGCGGGCGATGTCGACCAGATCGGCGGCCACGGCAGAGGCGGTGGGACCGGCACCGGCGCCACGGCCTTCATAGATGGAGCGACCGACGAAATCGCCCTCCGCCACCACGGCATTGAACACGCCATCCACATGGGCGATGGGGGTGGTCATGGGCACCATGCAGGGATGGACCCGCTGCTCGATGCCGTGTTCGGTGCGGCGCGCGATGCCCAGCAGCTTGATGCGATAGCCCAGCTTGGCGGCGAAATCGATGTCGGTGGCCGAGATGTGGCGGATGCCTTCGATGTGCATGGATTTGAAATCCACCGGCTGGGCGAAGGCCAGGGCGGTCAGGATGCACAGCTTGTGGGCGGCGTCCACGCCGTCGATGTCGAAGCTGGGATCGGCTTCGGCGTAACCCAGGGCCTGAGCCTCGTCCAGCACGTCGGCGAAGTCCCGCCCGGTCTCGCGCATGGTGGTCAGGATGTAGTTACAGGTGCCGTTGAGGATGCCGTAGACCTGGGACAGGGTGTTGCCGGCCAGACCTTCCTTCAGCGCCTTGATG
>JACMKT010000279.1 GCA_014380005.1 Rhodospirillales bacterium | reverse complement strand
GTTTTTGCAGAAGTGTATGAGGAGCGACCATCATGAATTTTTTAAAGCGATTATTTGGCGGCGGCGGCGGAGCCACCGGCTCGACGCGGACCTCGTCTGGGTGCGCTCGACGGGGGCAACCCTATCCGGGAAGCATGCTCTTTCCAACTCTTTTTTCGCCCTGCTCACGGCTTTTTGGAACTGCTTTAAGGGTGGCCGGCAACCACGCACCGTTCGATCCCTGCGAGGTCGCTTGCCACCGCCCCCACCACCAGCCCAGCGGCGGCGAATAATGACGCCACCGATTGGGCTTGGCCCATGCCCACTTCGACAGCGGCAATGCCGCCCGGAGCCAGCAGACGGGCCATGTGCGGGATCAGCGCCCGATAGCAATCCAACCCATCGGGGCCTCCGGCCAGGGCCAAGCGGGGCTCGAAAGCCGCCACCTCGGGCTCCAGGCCGTCAATGTCCTGATCCGGGATATAGGGCGGGTTGGAGACGATTACATCGAACCTTTCGTCCACATCCCTCCCCCAATCGGAAAGCAAAAATTCCGTCCGGTCCCCCACCCCATTGGCAACCGCATTCTCGCGGGCTACAGCCAGGGCGGCAGGGCTTTTATCCACGGCCAAACCGGTGGCGTTGGGCAGTTCGCTCAACAGCGACAGCAAAATGGCGCCGGTGCCGGTGCCGAAATCGACCATGCGCAGCGGGGCCTGACGGTCGGCGATGCGGCTCAGCACCGCCTCGATCAGGGTTTCCGTATCGCCGCGCGGGTCAAGGGTATCGGCGGTGACCTTCAAGGTCAGCGTCCAGAACCCGCGCCGGCCCAGGATGTGGCTCATGGGTTCACGGGCCACGCGGCGGGCCGCTAATTGATCCAGCCGTGCCGTCTGCTCCTGCGTCAGGGCCATATCGGGGCGGGTGAACACGATATTGGGCTCCACCCCCAGCACCTCGGCCACCAGCAGGCGGGCGTCCAGGCGATGGCTTTCGATGCCTATGGCACGCAGGCGCTCGGCAATATGGCGGGCAGCGTCTCCCGCAAGCACTTAGGCCATCTCCGCCAGACGCTCGGCCTGATCGGCGGCCACCAGGGCCTCGACAACCTCGTCCAGGGCGGTGCCGTTCATGACGTCTTCGATCTTATACAGGGTCAGGTTGATACGATGGTCGGTGACACGACCCTGGGGGAAGTTGTAGGTGCGGATACGTTCCGAACGATCGCCCGAGCCCACCTGACTTTTGCGGTTGGCGGCCCGTTCGGCATCCTTGGTCGAGCGTTCCAGATCGTACAGGCGCGAGCGCAGCAGTTTCAGGGCGGTGGCCTTGTTCTTGTGCTGGCTTTTTTCCTGCTGGCAGGCCACGGCCAAACCGGTGGGAAGATGGGTGACGCGACACGCAGAATCGGTGGTGTTGACCGACTGGCCGCCCGAACCCTGGCTGCGATAGACGTCGAAGCGCAGATCGCTGTCGTTCAGCACGATATCCACCTCTTCCGCCTCGGGCATGATGGCCACGGTAGCGGCGGAGGTATGGATACGGCCTTGGGCTTCGGTGGCGGGCACGCGCTGGACCCGGTGGACGCCGGATTCGAATTTCAGCCGGGCGAACACGCCGCGCCCGGTGATGGTGGCGCTGGCTTCCTTCACGCCACCGATGCCGGTCTCGTTGAAATCCACCACCTCGAAACGCCAGCCACGGATGGCGGAATAGCGTTCGTACATGCGGAACAATTCGGCGGCGAACAAGGCGGCTTCATCGCCGCCGGTGCCGGCGCGCACTTCCAGGATGGCGTTCTTGGCGTCGGCCTCGTCCTTGGGCAGCAGCATGAGCTGAACTTCGCGCTCCAGCAGGGGCAATTGCTCCTTCAGGGCATAGAATTCCTGCTCCGCCATGTCCTTCATGTCGGGATCGGCCATCATGGCCGCCACATCGCCCATGTCCTCGCGCACCTTCTTCAAGGCCTGTACCGCGTTGACGATGGGCTCAAGGTCCGAGAATTCCTTGGACAGCTTGGCAAAGGTCGAGCCATCCCCCGTGGCCAGCAGCTCGCGCAGCTCGTCGTAGCGGTAGAGGACTTTTTCGAGGTGGAGGTCGAGGTTCATATCCAACCATTCATTTCTTGTGACACGGATGGACACGGATAAACACGGATGAAGCAAGTGAGATTATCCGTGTTTATCCGTGTCCATCCGTGTCCAATTACCTATTCCAGCCGGAACAGCTTCCGCAAAGTCTTTTCCATGGCCTGCCACTCGGCCCCTTCGGCGGCGACGGATTTCATCGCTTCGGTGGGGGCGTGCAGCAGGCGGTTGATCAGCAAACGGGTGGCCTGGTCGGCATCGCCATGGGCTTCAGCCAACACCGCCTCGCGGGTTTCCTCGAAGCGGTGACGCAGACTGACGATAGCCGGGACCGCCACGCGGGCGGCGCGGCCACGCAGGAAAGCGGCGATTTCATCTTCCAGCACGGCCCAGGCGGCGCGGCCAGCCTGCATGCGGGTGGTGCGGCCTTCCAAGGCGACCCGTTCCAGATCGGACAGGTCATATAGGAAGGCGCCATCCACCCGGTTGACCGACGGTTCGATATCGCCGGGAATGCCGGCATCCACCAGGAAGATGGGCTTGCGGCGGCGCTTTTTCAGGGCGACGGTCACCGCCTCTGACGTGACCACCACGTTGCGGGTGCCCACCGAGGCGACCACCACATCCGCATTGGCCATGGCCTCTTTAAGGTCGTCGAACGGCACCACATGGGCGTTGAGCGTCTGGGCCAGCGCTTCCGCCCGGCTTTGGCGCGGCGCGGTCACCGCTAGCCGGCCCAGACCGGCGGCCAGCAGGCTTTCGGCCACCAATTCGCCCATGTCACCGGCGCCCACCACCAGACCAGAGCATTTGCTGAGGTCACCATGCAGATCGCGGGCAAGCTGGACGGCAGCGGCGGCGATGGAGACCGGGCCTTCACCGATATGAGTTTCGCTACGCACCCTTTTCGCGGCGGCGAAGGCGGCTTGCAGGATGGTTTCCAGCTCGGTCCCACAGGTGCCGGCATCGCGGGCGAGGCGATGGGCGGTTTTGACCTGCCCCATGACATGGGGCTCGCCAATCACCAAGGAATCCAGCGACGCGGTCACGGCGAAGCCATGGCGCACGGCGTCCGCACCGGCATGGTTGTAAAGCTGCGGCGCCAGCACCGCCGAGGGCAACCCGGCCTTGGCGGCGAAGCTGTCGCAAATGGCGGCCCAGGCCGTTTCCGGGTCTTGATGGCTGGCCCACACCTCGACACGGTCACAGGTGGACAACACCAGGGCCTCGTGCAGCCCCCTGCCCTTCAACTCGGTCAGGAAGGCGCTGGCCCCGGCATCATCCACGAACAACTGGTCGCGCAAGGATAGCGACGTCGCCCGGTGATTGGCGCCGACAATGACGAAGCGAGGGGCGGCGGCGGGACTCATTGGCCGAGGATACGCTCCTTCAGCGCCGACAACGGAACCTCTTCCTGCGACCCGGTATCCAGATCGCGCAGGGTGGCGGCGCCACGGGTGGCTTCGTCCTCGCCCAGGATCACGGCAAGGCGGGCATTGGCCTTGTTGGCCCGCACCATGCGCTTCTTCAAATTGCCCGAGAAGCCCAGCTCCACCGCCACACCGGCAGCGCGCAAGCTATCGGCCAGCACGGCGGCAGCGGTGGCATCGCCCATGGGGATGATGGCGACGGGGCGCTCGGTCTCCGGCGCATTCTCCACCAGCATGGACAGGCGCTCGATGCCGGCAGCCCAGCCAATGCCGGGAGTGGCGGGACCGCCCATTTGGCCGATCAGGCCGTCATAACGGCCACCGGCCAGCACGGTGCCCTGCGCACCTAAGGCCGTCGTGGTGAATTCGAAGGCGGTGTGGCAGTAGTAATCCAGGCCGCGCACCAGCTTAGGATTGACCACGAAGGGCACGCCCAAGGCGGTCAGCCCGGCAGTGACCTGGGCGAAGAATTCCTGGGCCGCCGGGGTCAGCGCGTCCTGGATCAGCGGGGCGGCGGCGACGATGGCCTTGTCGCCCTCGTCCTTGGAATCCAGCACCCGCATGGGGTTCTTATCCAGGC
>JACMKT010000278.1 GCA_014380005.1 Rhodospirillales bacterium | reverse complement strand
GCCCTTGGTGTTCAAGGCGCGCCAGGGCTGCTTCACCGACCCGGCCCCACTGGAAACCCGCCCCACCGACGCCCACGCTTTGGCCGGCCTGTTGGGACGCCGCCGCAACGATTTGACCGCCGCCGCCTTTTCCCTTGTGCCGCAGATAGGCGAAGCCCTGGCCCTGATCGCCGCCACGCCGGGCTGCCTGCTGGCCCGCATGTCGGGCTCCGGCGCCACCTGCTTCGGTCTGTACGCAAGCGAAACAGATGCGGCGATGGCAAGCGCCAGCCTGTCGGCGCTTCAGCCGGGATGGTGGGTGGCAGCGGCGCCGCTGCTGTCCTAAATACACAGGGCCATGGCGGTTTTCATTTCAGCGACCACCGGGTTATCTCGTTATACAAGCGCCCGTTCGCTGCCATGGACGAAGCCCTGATCGAGCTGTGGAATGCGACGGTGAACCCTGACGACCACATCTGGCATCTGGGCGACTTCGCCCGAGGCAACACGGGCGCCGCCATCCTGCCCCGCCAAGCGGATGTGGGCGCCGATGTGTGGGACTGCCGCCCGGTTACCTTGGCCGAGATAAAAACCCGCAAACCACCCCGCAAACCCGGTTGAAACCGCCGAGACTTCCGACTATGGTTCGGCTCCCCTGCTGGGGCGTAGCCAAGCGGTAAGGCAGCGGTTTTTGGTACCGCCATTCGGAGGTTCGATCCCTCCCGCCCCAGCCATTCTTTTCCCAATGCGGTATCGCTGAGGAAAAGCCAGTCTCAGTGTCTGACAGGTTCGCTTATCGCGGCTATCGTCCGAACCCATTTAGGGTGACGGTGTCTGACGCTTGCGCAGTTCGCCCATGGTTTTCCCGGCCACCGACGAAGCTGCCATTTGCAGCATTCTTTCCTTGGTGAACAGGGCCATTTCCAAGAGATCCTTGGGGTAATGGCTTTCATTGAAGCGCATCAGCGGGGCGCCGTTGGCGTCGCAGATATAGACCTTCATGGACAGGCCGCGGCTGATGAAGATGTCGGCGTACTGAAAATAGATCCTGAGCTGAAGCGGCTGCTTGGTATCGCCGTTGATCAGCATGATGCCGTTGCGGTGAAAGGTCTCGGCGAAGACATTGGAGATTTCCGCCGCGATGGTCAGTTGCTGGGGATTGGGCTGGCGGTCAACCAGTTCTTCCGGGTCGGCGGGATCGGCGAAGAAGGGCGGAAAGTGATCGACGGCCACCACCTTATCAAGCTTGATGGTGTCGACTTGAGCCGGCAAATCCTTGGTCGTGCGGCCATTTATATAGGGTGTCTGGGCGCAACCCGCCGTCGCAAGCAACATTACTACGCAAAGAAGCCGCTTCATTTCACCCTCGTGGCCGGACAAACCTATCCAAAGGTTGTATGCGAGCGGGGCGGTGAAGGCGAGGAAATTTTTCCTGTAAGAGTTATGTTGGTCTAAAACTGCTTCAGCAACCGGTGCAAATAATCCCGCTCCGGCTCGGGCCGTTGGTATTCCCCGGCGCGGCGGCGGATTTCGTTGAGCAAATCGCGGGAGCGTTGGACTTCGGAGCGGTCAGGGACGCGGGTGGTGCCGTCATCGGTTGAGCCGGTGCCACGGGCCGGGCGGCCCAAGGGGTCGCGGGGGATCATGCCGCCGCTGCCTTGGCCGGCATTGCCCATCTGCTCCATGGCCTCGCGTGCCGCCTGATGCAGCAATTGCAGCGCCTGGGATTGGGCCCCTGCTGCGCTGTCCCATTGGTTGCGCCCCAACTCCCCCGCCGCTTGGCCCATGGCCTCGCCGGCCTCGGACAGGGCGTGGGGGGCCTCGCCCAGGCCCTCGCTCAGTTTGCGGGCAATGTCGTCCAGGGATTTGCGTAACGCTTCCTGGGCCTGGGCCGCTTGGCGCCCATCCTGTTGCCCGCTGTCCTGCTGCGCCCGCCGGTGGGTTTGGTCGAGCATGTCTTGCTGGCGCTTGGCAAGCTCGCGCAGGCCCTGCATGCCTTGCGAGGCGGGGCCGTTGACGCTTTGCTGGCGTTGGCCGGCCTGCAAGCCCTCCAGGATTTTGGTCAGGTCCTGCAGCATCTGGCGCAGGGCATCGCGCGACCCGGTTTCCGTCATGTCGCGCATGCCGTCCACCATCTGCTGCAATTCTTCGTCGCTGATGGTGCGCCCGTCCTTGCCCAATTGGGGCTGGTTGTTGGGGGGCATGCGTTCGGACAGCGCCTGCACATAACGCTGCATGGCTTGCTGGAACAGGTCCAGCAGGCGCTGGATTTCACTGGCCGGGGCGTTGGCATCCATGGCCTGTTCCAGGGCGCGGCGGGCCTGTTCCAGTGCCCGTTCCGCGCTGGCAAGGTCGCCTTCTTCTATGCGCAGGGCGCCGCTCCACAGCAAATCCTGCACCTCGGCCAGATCGAAATCCTCGACGTCCATGGCGTGGCGTGCGGCGCGCAGCATAAGGAAGGTTTTCAAATCGTCGTTGAACAGAGCGGGCTCCGACGCCACCCGGTCCAGCAGGGTCATGGCAATGGGGGCGTTGCGGCGGTCGTCGGTGACGTTGCGGCGCTGCTCGATCACGGCCGCCGCCACCGGGTTGGTGAAGTTGCGTTCGGGCAGGGTGATGGCGTGGGCATCGCCGTTGCCGCGCTGGCCCACGGCGTCTTCGGCCACGGGCTGGATATTGACCGGCAGACCGGCCCAGGGATGGGCGGTCAGATCGGCCCATGAGGCGATGTCGGCCAAGCGGGGCTGCCCGTTGGACAGGGGCAATTCCACCACCAGCGGCGGGTCGTCGGGGGCGCCAAGGCGGCGGATGTCCACCCAGGCCTTGACCAGCCCGTAATCGTCCGAGGCGGTGGCGGTCAGGCGCAGGCGGCTACGCTCGCCGGGTTCGGGCGGATTGGTGAAGGCGATGGAGGGCACGGCATCGGCCACCACCGTCACCGGCCACGCGGCGACCGTCAATCTGGCTTGGCGCACGGTCAATTGGGTGCTGGCGTGCAACTGGCTTTCCAGGCGCTGGCTGCCGTCCGATTGACGTTGGAACGGGGTTTGGTTGCCGTCCACCTCCAGCGACGCGCTGCCCCAGCCACCCGACAATACCGCCAGCACCGCGCTGCCGGCGGGCACGGTGATTGTTGTTTGGTCCGGCTTCAGCAGCAGGGGCGCCACGCCGGTATAGGATGGCGGAGTGATCCACACCTGCACCGCATCCGGCCCCAGCCCGGCCATGGTGATTGCGGGGTTCAAGGCGCGGGCCAAGCGGCGCGGGGCATCCGGTCCGGCCATTGTGGCTGCGATGACCAGCAGCAACAGCACGGCAGCGCGCAAACCCCAGGGGTCGCGGGCGGCCATGTTGGGGTGGGGCAGGGCGACGCGCAATTGGCGCACCATGGCGGCCATGCGGCGGCGGTGGATTTGCCACAACGCCTGGGCGACCGGGTCGTCGGTCGAAACGGGATGGTCGGCCAGGGCGGCCAGGGGGCGGTGATCCAGGCCGGAATCCCGCTCCAGCCGGCGCGCCGCTTGATCCAGCGTGGGCATGGTCAGCCGCAGTACCGCCCGCATAGTCAGAAAGGCCACGCCGCCGGCCACACCCGCCAGCACCAAGGCATGCAGCCAGCCGGGCAGCAGGGGCAGCACATCCAACAGGGCCAGCGCTACCAATAGCCCGATCAGGCATAGAATTGGCAGTGCCAGCGGCCACAGACGCTCCCACAGCACCGCCGCCCCGGCCAGAAACAGCCACCGGGCCAAACGGCGGTCAAGCAGCACGGTATGGGGATCGGCGGGCGGCGGCAGCGGGTGCATCACGCTCCTTGGGGGGTCACAGCCAGTCGGGCAGGCTTTCCAGGGCCAGCATCTCCTCGTATGTGGGGCGGGCGCGGATGACGGCAAACTGATTGCCGTTGACCAGGACTTCCGGCACCAACGGGCGGCTGTTATAGGTGGACGACATGGCGGCGCCATAGGCCCCGGCAGTGCCGAAGGCTACCAGATCGCCGGCCTTCACCGGCGGCAGCGGACGCTGCTTGGCAAAGGTGTCGCCGGTCTCGCACACCGGGCCGACCACATCCACCGGGATGATGGGGGCGCCGGGGGCGGGCTCGGTCACGGGCTGGATGGAGTGATAGGCTTCGTACAGCGCCGGGCGCATAAGGTCGTTCATGGCGGCATCGACGATGACGAAGGTGCGGGTGGACCCTTCCTTCACATAGGTGACGCGGCTGACCAGCATGCCCGCATTGGCCACCAGCAGACGGCCCGGCTCCAGCACGATGCGGCAGCCCAGATCGCCCAGGGTGTCCTTGATGGCGGCGGCATAGGCGTCCGGGTGGGGCGGGATTTCGGTGTCATAGGGCACGCCCAGACCGCCGCCCAGATCCAGCCGGCGGATGTCGAAGCCGTCGGCGCGCAGGATGGCGACCAGATCGCGCACCCGCAGGAAGGCCTCGCGGAACGGCTCCACCTCGGTCAGTTGCGAGCCGATATGGCAGGCGATGGCGACCACCTCCACACCCGGCAGATCGCGCGCCTTGCGATAGACCTCGTGGGCGCGGGTCCATTCGATGCCGAACTTGTTCTCTTTCTTGCCGGTGGTGATCTTGGCGTGGGTGCCCGCATCCACGTCCGGGTTCACCCGCAGGGCGATGGGCATGCGCACGCCGCGTTCCGCCGCCACCTGGGACAGCAGCTCCAGCTCGGGCTCGGATTCCACGTTGATCTGCATGATGCCCTTGGCGACGGCGAATTCCAGCTCGCGCTTGGTCTTGCCCACGCCGGAGAACACGATGCGGTCGGCGGGAACACCCGCCGCCAAGGCCTGACGCAGCTCGCCCTCGCTGACCACATCGGCGCCGGCGCCCAGATTGGCCAGGGTGCGGACCACGGCGATGTTGGGGTTGGACTTCAGAGCGAAGCAAATGGTGGCGTCCAGACCGGCAGTCTTCAGCGCGTCGGCGAACACGGTGTAGTGCCGGGTCAGGGTGGCGGTGGCATAGCAATAGAACGGGGTGCCCACCTTGGCGGCGATGTCGGCCAAGCTGACGCCCTCGGCGTGAAGCTGTCCGGCCACGTAATCGAAATGGTTCATCGGGTCGTGCTCTCCGGTGCCTCGGGCAGGGTCTCGGCCTCGCCGGGCGCCTTGGGGAATTGGACTTCGGGATAGACGCGGTTGATGGTTCCGTCGGGCGGGATCGGGCGGCCCTTGCGGCCACACGCGCTCAGGCTGAACGCCACCACCGTCATCATCACTATTGCCGTCAGTCGGCGCATGGTCCGCTCCCCCGTCATGACAACCATTTGGCCCGTGCCGCCGCCGCCGCCTCGCGCACACGCTCGGGCGCGGTGCCGCCGAAGCTGGTGCGGCTGGCGACGGAACTGGCGACGCTGAGCACCGCGCGGGCGTCCTCGGTGATGCCGGGCTCGACCTGACGCATCTCGTCCAAGGACAGGTCGGGCAGGTCGCAGCCTTTGTCCTCGGCCATCTTGACCAGCGAGCCGGCCACGTGATGGGCCTTGCGGAACGGCATCTTCAGGGCGCGCACGCACCAATCGGCAATGTCGGTGGCGGTGGTGAACCCGGCCCCGGCGGCCTTTTCCAGCACGGCGGTGTTGACGGTCATGTCCCCGATCATGCCGGTCATGGCGGCGATGGCCAGCTCCATGGTGTCGGCGCACTCGAACACCGGTTCCTTGTCGTCCTGCATGTCCTTGGAATAGGCCAACGGCAGGCCCTTCATGACGATCAGCAGGGCGTTGAGGTCACCGATGACCCGGCCGGTCTTGGCGCGCACCAGCTCAGCCGCGTCGGGGTTGCGCTTCTGCGGCATGATGGACGAGCCGGTGGTGAAGGCGTCGGACAATTTGATGAAGCGGAACTGGGCGCTGGTCCAGATCACCATCTCTTCCGCCAAGCGCGACAGATGGATGGCGCAGATGGCCGAACTCGCCATGAATTCCAAAGCGAAGTCGCGGTCGGACACGCCGTCCAGCGAGTTCGCCATGGGCCGGTCGAAGCCCAATTGCCCGGCGGTGAAATGGCGGTCGATGGGGAACGAGGTGCCGGCCAGCGCCGCCGAGCCCAGCGGGCTTTCGTTCAGGCGCGCCCGCGCATCGGCCAAACGGCCCCGGTCGCGCCCGATCATCTCCACATAGGCCATCAGATGGTGGCCCATGGTCACCGGCTGGGCCGCTTGCAGATGGGTGAAGCCGGGCATGACGGTGGCGGCATGTTCCTCGGCGCGGGTGATCAGCGCCTCCAGCAAACCTTGCAACGCCGCGTCCATGCCGTCCATGGCGTCGCGCACCCACAGGCGGAAATCGGTCGCCACCTGATCGTTGCGCGAGCGCGCCGTGTGCAGCCGGCCGGCGGGCTCGCCGATGATCTCGGCCAGCCGGGCCTCCACATTCATGTGGATGTCTTCAAGCTCGGTGCGGAAGGGGAATTGGCCGCTCTCGATCTCTTGCAGAACCTGATCCAGGCCGGTCAAAATGGCATCGCCATCGGCGGCGGTGATGATCCCTTGCTGGACCAGCATGCGGCAATGGGCTTGGCTGCCGCGGATGTCCTGGGCGTATAACCGCTGATCGAAGTCGATGGACGCGTTGATCCGCTGCATGATGGCGGCGGGCCCACCGGCAAAGCGGCCACCCCACATGGAGGAGGCTGGGCCAGAAGAAGGTGCCGCGGGGGTGCCGGAGACGGCCTTGGTGTTCTCGCTCATGGATATCCGTGGATCAGAAGAAATGGACAGATCGAAGCAATGGATGCGTTACACCCGGTTCGGCCTTGTGCTGGCACTCGCCTTCGCGGGCGGCGCGGCATTGGCCTGGCTGGGCGCTAACGGGCGCCTAAGCTACACCGAACCGCGCGGCAACCCAAGCGCCACGGGCGCAGATATCGCCACCGTGGCTGCCGCTGCCCGTGCCGCCCCCCGCGATTTCGTCTTTACCGATGGCGACGGGCGGGCGCTGCGGCTCGCGGATTTCAAGGGCAAGGTGGTGCTGGTCAATCTATGGGCCACATGGTGCCCGCCTTGCGTGGCCGAAATGCCGGCGCTGGACGCGTTGCAGGGCAAATTGGGCCAAGGAAAATTGGGCGAACCGGGGTTCCAGGTGGTGGCCGTGTCCCTGGACCGGGGCGGGGCACCATTGGTGAAACGCTGGTTCGAGCGCAACCGCATTGCCAAGCTGGGCGTTTACACCGCCGCTGCCGGCCAGTTCGAAGGCGCCGTGCTGCCGACTTCCATCCTGCTGGATGCCCAGGGCCGGGTGGCATGGCAGGGCGCCGGCATCCGCGACTGGGAGGGCGAGGCGGTGCAGGGGGTTATCCGGGCGGTGATGGCGGAGTAAAAACAGAAAAGGGCGCCCCGAAGGACGCCCCGTTCTGGTTCGCTCTGAGGGGAGCAAATGTCAGCCGTCCACCCGGACGATCACTTCCACGCGGCTGATGTTGAAGCCTTCCGGCGCATCGGGGATGCGGGTCAGGCCGATCATGTCCGCCGGGATGTCGCACAGCTTGCCGCTTTTTTCGAAGAAGAAGTGGTGGTGGTCGGTGGTGTTGGTGTCGAAATAGGACCGTCCGGCATCCACCACGATCTCGCGCAACAGGCCGGCATCGGTGAATTGATGCAGGGTGTTGTACACGGTCGCCAGCGAGACGCGGATGTTGCTGGTCAGCGCTTCCGAATGCAACTGCTCCGCCGAGATATGACGGTCGCAGCCATCGAACAGCAGCCGGGCCAGGGCCAGACGCTGACGGGTGGGGCGCAAGCCGGCGGCGCGCAGGCGGTCGAGGGCTTGGCTGTATGGGCGCACGGTTACCATGGTCATCTAAGTGGGCCGTCCCCATCAGTTTTGAAGAGTACCGACTCCAAGCTAGCACAGAGGCGTTTGAAAAATAGAGATTATCTGACCCTCTCCGACTAAAGCATCAGGTCGGGCGGTGCTCATGAACGTGGGCGTGGTGGCCGCCGTGCCGGTCCAGCACCTCCATGGCGCGGGCCTCAAAGGTGGGGTCGTTGTTGACCCGCGCCCACAGCAGGATGCCGCCATGCTGCAGTTGGCTTTCGAACTCGCGGGCCAGACGCTGGTCGAACAGCTTGCCCAGACCAACCCCGACGCCCGCTCCAGCCCCCGCGCCCAGCACGGCGGCACCAATGGCCATGGCCGCCGCGCCGCCGGTGGCGAAGGTCAGGCCCAGCGCCGTGACCGCGCCGAAATAGCCCAGCACGGAAGCCAAGGCGCCGCGCCCTTCCATCCGCGCCTCGGGCTCAACCCAGGACCGGCGCGGCAGTGACGGGTCATCGGCGGCAGCGGTAATGTCCTCGATGCGGTGGCCCAGGCGCTCGTGCACCACCTTTTCCGAGGCCAACACCGACAAATCGCCATGGTCGAAACCATGGGTCAGTAAATCCTGTACCGCCGCCTCCAGGGCATGCACGTCGGTGAACAACGCCACCACCTCGCGCACATGGGCGGCCTGGGTGGGGGTGTAGTCCTGGCGAATTTCGCGCGGGGTCACGTCGGGCATGGCCGGCCTCCGGTCGGGAATGGGAGACTTCCATATGGGATTCGGCGGGCAAGCGGGTGAAGGGCGCTCCCCCATAAGAGGATGTGCGGGTGAACCTTGTCTCCCAACAAAAAGGGCGCCCCCTTGCGAGGACGCCCCTTTTCTCAAATCATCACTCAGCCGTCCGGGGTTACTTCCCTTCGGCGATACGCTCCACCAATTGCTTCACCGTGGGGATGAAGCCGTTGGCGTAGAACGGGTCGCTGGCGAAGCGGAAGGCGTTGTGGCCGGCGAACATCAGTTCCTGCTCCACATCGCCGCCATGGCCGATGTTCTGCAG
>JACMKT010000032.1 GCA_014380005.1 Rhodospirillales bacterium | reverse complement strand
TGGTTCATCACGGATTAGCGGGGAGGCTTGCCAAGCCCACACCATTACCCCGGACAGGCATAGCGCTTTCCCACCGCCGTTATTCACCACCAAGGGCACCAAGAACACCAAGATGCCGTACCGGAACGCACCCAGTCGGCCCCCTGCGCCCCTGGTGGTGATTCTTGCGGTGATAGCCCCACACAGGCTCCCCGGAATTCCGCGATGAACCCAATTTATTCTGACGTCCGCAGACGATCAGGCGGTGATGAAGCTGTCATTGACACGGATAGCAGCCGTGGTTCTCGCCTGAAAAAGCAGAGCCAGCATGCCCTCACGGCCCGGCCTCCCTATTTCTGCTTGGGCCGGAATGCCTTGCAGAATTCGGGATCGGTTTCGAAAAACGGCCCGCCGATCAGATCGATGCAATAGGGGATGGCGGGCATGACCGCTTCCAGGCAATCGGCGATGGCGCTGGGTTTGCCGGGCAGGTTGACGATCAGGCTGTGGCCGCGGATGCCTGCACTCTGGCGCGACAGGATGGCGGTGGGGACCACGCGCAGGCTGACGGCGCGCATCAATTCGCCGAAGCCCGGCATCATCTTGTCACACACCGCCTCGGTGGCTTCGGGGGTGACGTCGCGCGGGGCCGGGCCGGTGCCGCCGGTGGTGACGATCAGGCCGCAGCCTTCCACATCGGCCAATTCGCGCAAGGTGGCCTCGATCACCGGCTGGTCGTCAGAGATGACCCGGCTGACCGCCCGCCACGGGCTGATCAGCGCCTTGCCCAGCCATTCGGCCATGGCCGGCCCGCCCAGATCCTGATAGACGCCCTGGGACGCCCGGTCCGAGATGGTGACGAGACCGATGGGAAAAGGGCCAGTGGGAAAAGGGCCAGTGGGAAAGCGGGGGGGCTGGCTCATGACGGGCTCCTGGTCGTTGAGAGCCCGTACTGTAAGCCTCACTCGGTTGGCGGGCCACCCGTTTGACGCTGCTGGCTGTCGGACAGCAGGCGGTCGCGTTCGGCGATCAGGATGTCCAGCCCGCCATGGTCCAGCGCCGCCTTGGCCCGTTCCCGTTCGGCGGCACCGTGGCGCTGCAAATCTCCGGTGCGCTTCAGCGCCACTTCCAATTCGGATTTGGCCTCAGCACAGGCCTGGTCCACCACTTCCACGAAGTGATCGACGGCCTGAGCCAACCCCCGCATGGATTCGGCCACACGCTGCTGTTCACCGGCAGTGCGCCGCAGCAGGAATTGTTCGCACGACACCACGTTGGACATGGCCGGCCCCTTTGGCAATGACGCCCACGGATCAGCTTAACCCAAAAGCGCCGGAGAAATCACGCTTCCACCACAGCCTCCGGCATGCGGCTGTGGGCCGTCCCCGCCGGCAGGGTGAAGACGAAGGTGGAGCCCTCGCCCGGACCCGGCGATTCAACCCAGATGCGGCCATCGTGGCGCTGAACGATCTTGCGGCACAGGGCCAGGCCGATGCCGCTGCCCTCGTAGCGGTTATTGGCGTGCAGACGCTGGAACACCTTGAACAGGCGGCCGATCTGGTCCGAGGCGATGCCGATGCCGTTATCGGTGAACGAGAATCGCCACTCGCCGCCCTGCTGCCGCGCGGCTAGCTGGATGACGGGAACGCTGCCGTCCTGGTGATATTTCAGGGCGTTGCCCAACAGGTTCTGGAACAGGCGTTCGATCTCGTCGGCGCTGGCGAAGATTTCCGGCCATTCGCCGGTCACGGTGATGACCGCATTGGTCTGATTGATCACCGGCGACAGGAACAGCAGCGCTTCCTCCAGGGCTTGGCGGCTGTTGATCCAATCCATGGGCTGGCCAATGCGGCCCACGCGGGAATATTCCAGCAAGGCCACCAGCATGCGGTCCATGCGCTTGGCGCCGTCCACGGCAAAACCGATGAACTCCTCCGCCTCGGTGCTGAGACCGGGTCCCAGCCGGCGCTGCAATAGCTGCATATAGGCGGCGACCATGCGCAGGGGCTCGCGCAGATCGTGCGAGACCGCGTAGGCGAATTGCTCCAGCTCGCTGTTGGAGCGGCTGAGTTCGTCCTCGAATTCCTTACGGTTGGTGATGTCCAGGACCGAAGAGACTACCGCCGTGGGCCTTCCGGCTTCGGAATCCCACAGGGGCGCGGTGTTGACCTCCACCCAGGTGACGGTGTCGTCGGGCTTGCGCAAGCCCATGACCACGCCCTCCTGGCATTCGCCGGTGCGCAGGGTGACCATGGCGGGATGGGTGTCGCCGGGGAAATCGCTGCCATCGGCGTGGATGGCGCGCCAGCGCACATCTGTGGAATAGCGCCCCGCCATCTCATGGGCGCCAAGGCCAAGGATGCGTTCCGCCGCCGGATTCGAGGCGATAATGGCGCCGGTATGATCCTGCACCACGATGCCTTCCACCAGGGATTCCACCACGGTGCGGTAGCGCGCCTCGCTTTCCTTCAGCGCCCGCTCGGCGGCGCGCTCGGCGGTGATGTCGGTCATGGTCAGGATGGCGGCATAGGGCTTGCCGTCAGCCCCCAGCAGCGGCCTTGTATTGACGTTGAGCCAATGGGTCTTGCGGTCCGAGGTCATGACCCCCAGGGTCACGTCGTCGAAAGGCTGGCCGGTGCGGGCGGTGATGACGCTGGGATAATGGTCAGGACCCAAGGCCACGCCGTCGGCGCTGAAAACATCCCATGGCTGGGCACCGGGCACGCGGCACAGCCGGTCCTCGCCATAGGTCAGTATGCGGGCGAAGCTGTCATTGTGGAACAGGACCTCCCCGCTGGCCGCCACCACCGCCAAGCCTTCGGCCATGGCCGACAGGGTGACGCGCTGCATGGTCTCTTTCTCGGCGATGGCATGGGACGCACGTTCCGAGCGGCGGATGAAAAACAGGATCGACGCCACGGCCATGACCAGCGCCACGGTGGCGGCGATGCCGCGCAGCACGGTCTGGCGGTTGAGGTCGCGCGTGGAGGCCAGGAAATCGTCCAGGGCAATGCCGGATATGAGGATTTGCCCGGTGCCCAGCCGCTGCCACGCATAAAGGCGCAGGATGCCGTCACGGGCGCCGGATTCCACATAGGTGCCCGCATTGGCGGCGCCGTCCGCCAGGAATGGGCGGTTGGGCGGCACCTGCTGGCCGAATGATTGCTGCGGATCGCGGGTGCGCAACAGATAGACGCCGTCCGGGCTGAACAGGGTCAGCACGTCGTGCGGCCCGCCTTCGAACCGGGCCAGCCGTTCAGTCCAGCGTTCCGGCGACACCGCCAAAGCGACCATGCCGGTGAACTTGCCGTTAACCCGCACCCCTTGGGCGAGTTGAAGACTCCACTTGTTGGACAACCGCCCCAGTACCGGCACACTGACCACGAATTCCGCGTTGGGATTGTTGGCCACCGTCTTGAAATACTCCCGGTCACCCAGGAAAATGCGCGGCACCGGCCCCAGGGACGAATAGGACAAATGGCCGTCGCGATCCACGTGAAAGAGCTGGAGCACCATGTCGTCGGCACCCGCCGACATGGTGCTGCCGTAAAGCGCCAATACCTCGGGGCCCTGCTGCGCCGCCGTGGCGGCGATGCGCAACGAGACACGGAAGCGGTCCAGCGTGGTCTCCACCGCCTCGGCAGCGGATTGCGCGGTGAAGACGGCGCGCCGCTTGGCGGCCTCGAACGCATCGGCCTCGTTCTTGCGCACGTCCTGGACCGTATTCAGCCAGTAGAGCCCCACGAAGACCGCGACCACCGCCACAATGGCAGCACGGGTGCGGTCCACCGTGAACGGGCGTGCACGCGCGCATGGCAGTGTCTCGGACATGGACCGATCCCCAACCGAACCGGCACGGGCTCTCCCCGCCGAGTTCCTATACGAAGGTATAAACACTACCATAGGTGCATTGGGTGAGGGAGGGAATTGCGCAGAGTTAGCTACCGAATGTGCGCAACGCAGGCATCTAAGCCCGCAAGTAATGAAGCCGCCGGGTCTCTGCCTGAGCCACGCTGATGCCGTGCAGAACCAGCCCGGTGGTGAAGGCCAGGGCCGCCAGCAGCATGATTCCCATGGCGAGAACCGCCGTGGGCAACCGGGGAACCAGACCGGTAGCGAGGAATTCCATGACGATGGGAATGCCCAGCGCCAGCGAGGTTACGCATAGCAGGCAGGCCATCCAGGAAAACAGCAGGAAGGGCCGGTGCTGCTTGGTCAATTTGACGATGGCCCAGCCGATGCGCCAGCCGTCGCTCCAGGTCTTCAGCTTGCTTTCGGTGCCGGCGCTGCGCTCGCCATAGGGCGTGCCCAATTCCGCCGTGGGCAGGCGCAGTTGCAGGGCATGCACGGCCAATTCGGTCTCGATCTCGAAGCCCTCGGACAGGGCCGGGAAGGATTTGACGAAGCGGTGCGACAGCACCCGATACCCCGAGAAGATGTCGGTGAAGCCGCGCCCGAACAGGGCCGCCACCACATGGTTGAACAGCCGGTTGCCCACACGGTGGCCGGGCGGATAGACCTGACCGCCGTGATCCTCGCGGATGCCGATCACCATATCCAGGCGCTGACGGCGCAGCATCTCCACCATGAGCGGCGCACTGGCGGCATGATAGGTGCCGTCGCCATCGGCCATGACATAGACATCCGCATCCAATTCGGCGAAGGCGCGCCGCACCACGCTGCCCTTGCCTCGAATGGGCTCCATGATGATTTGGGCACCAGCGGCAAGGGCCATTTCGGCGGTGCCGTCGGTGGAGGCATTGTCGAACACCACGATATCAGCGCCGGGCAAGGCGGCGCGGAAATCCGCCACCACCTGAGCGATGGCGGCGGCTTCGTTATAACAAGGCAGGATGACGGTCACGCCCGGCCATTGGCGGATTGCGGTCATGGCTGGACTCCGTACAGGACAAAGGCGGCGGCCAAATCCGGCGGCAGCGGAACCGGCGTGAAGCCAGCAGGAGCATCCCCCGCCAACAGCCGCGCGGCAAGACTTCCCGGCGGGGCCTGGGGCGGATCGAAGCGGCACAGCACCACGGCGCGCACTTGACGCTGCGCCATCAGCCGCCAGAATTCCGGCCCCAGCCCATGGGCGCCGAACAGGCGGGCGGTATCGGTGATGCCGGCGACGTTCTGGTCATAGGGCGCGCCAAGAACGCCATAGCCGGTGCGGTAGGCGAGTTCCGGGCCGGCGAAAAGGTCGGCCAGGATGACCGGCCCGGCCACCGGCGCTCGGCCCAAATGACGCGCCAAGGCGGCAGTGGGGCACACCGGCCCGCTGGGTTCCGCCGCCAGGACGAGCGCACCGCCCAGCACGGATTGGGCGCAGCCGGCCATCACCGCCAAGACCTTCCGGCGAACGGCCAGGGCCATCAGGCACTCGGCCCAGGGCAACAGGGCGAAACAGGTCACATAGTGCAGGCCGCGCGCCTTGCCCAGCAGCACATAGGCCACCAGAACGGCCACCGACAGCAGGGCGAAGACATGGCGGCCCTGCTGGGGGGCGGGCCGGCGCCACAGCGCCCACAGGCTGAACGCCATGGCCGGCACGGCGATTCCCAGCCCGAGCAACGCGGTTTGCCGCCCCGATGGGGTGGCGAGGGAAAGCGGCCCTTCCACCCCCACCGCATCGATCATGGTCTGGCGCACCACCGGGTCCAGAGTGATCTGCGGATCGGCGAACAGGCCGGGACATAGCCGCCACAGCCCGGCAAGGCCCAGCGCGCCGGCCACACAGACCACCAGCCGGTTTTGCGAGATCACGGCCAAAGCGGCGGTGCCGGTCATGAGGGCGGCCAGGACCGCATGGATTTGCGAGACCTTGTACAAATCCATGACCGGCCATTGGCCCTCGACGGTGACCGCCACAGCGATGATTGCCAGATGAGTCAGGCTGAAGGCCAAGGCGCCGTTCATGGCACGACGATCGCCGCGCAGCCACAGGACGCCGAAGGCGGCAAGCACCGGCACCAGCAGCACGATGCCCTCGGGGCTGAGCCACACCGCCAGCCCACCGGCGCCACCGGCGGCGGCAGCCCAGGCAAGCCGGTCATGGGACAGGGCGCGTGCGGTGAAGATGGCGATTGCCAGGGCTAGCAGGGCCATGAGGCCGTGATGGTCCAGGGTGCCGACGACGAAATTGAAGGTGGTCACCGGCTGAAGCAGGAAAATCAGGCACGCGGCCAGCCTTGCGCCAGGGGACAGAATCGGACGCGCCGCCCACAGGAAAAGCGGCAGAACCGCCAGATGCAGAAACGGCCCGAAGGCCATGCCGGCCAGAAAAACGGGCGATTGCGTGCCGGCGAAGGGCTGGACCAGGGCGGTCAACGCCAGCGCCACCACATCGACCACCCTGGTCCAATGCAGCGCCATGCCGTAGGGCGCATTGATCAACTTCTCGATCCCATCGCCCAAATGGCCGTCGCGCCAATAGCGCTCCAGCCGCAGCGCGCGGGCATAGGAATCGGGATCGCTGAGATTGACCAACTGCCCATCCACCAGCGCCGGCACCACACCGGACAGCACCAGGGCGGCATGAAGGCCAAGATAGGCGGCAATCACCAGCACGACCGTCCCGAGCGCGGGAATGTGTCCGATCCGGCTTGGCGACGACCGCTTCATCATTCGCGCCGCTCGGGCAGCGGGGCCGGGGCGCGCGGTTTGGGCGACGCGGCGATGTCATGGGCGATGGCCTGCAGCAGCAATTGCACGCCCAAGATCACCGGCATGGCCACCAGCATCACCGTGCCGGCGGACCGCACCACCCCGCTTTCGATGGAGCGCAGCCATTCGGCAGCGCCCACCACAATGCCAAAGGCCAGCATCAAACTGCCGACCACCAGATAGAGCGAGCCGATGGTGAAATCCGCAATGAAATAGCGGATGAACACCCGGCGCAGGAAACGGCGCAGCAGCAGCGGCGGGAAGTCCAGCAGCACCCGGCTGATGCGCAGGGACGAGTTCTCGTCGCCATAACGGGCCGGAATGGCCACGTCTTCCACCGGAACACCAGCAATGCCCAAGGCGATCAGCAAATCGCATTCGAAGAAGTAGCGCGGGGCCAGACCGTCCAGATCCAGCTCGGCCAATGCCCGGCGATGGATGGCGGTATAGCCGTTGGTGGGGTCCATGACCGCCCAATGCCCCGACGCAGCCTTGACCAGGAAGGACAGCGCGCTGTTGCCGAACAGGCGGGCCAACGGCATGGCCGACAACGCGGCAAAATGCTGGAACCGGTTACCCTTGGTGTAATCCACCCGCCCCGATTCCAGCGGCTCCAGCAGATGGGGGATTTCGGCGGGGTCCATCTGGCCGTCGCCGTCCATCTTGATCACCACGTCGCAATCCAACTCCAAGGCGCGCCGGTAACCGGTGATCATGGCGCCGCCGACGCCGCGATTGACCGGGTGGCGCAGCACCTCGATGCGGGGATCGGACCCGGCCACGCCCGCCGCCACATCACCGCTGCCCTCGGGGCAGCAATCATCCACCACCAGGATGTGCGACACCATGGCGGGGATGCCGGCCAGCACCGCCTGGATGTGGGCGGCGACGCGGAAGCAGGGAATGACGATGGCGATGCGCATGGGGCTAATCACGGATGTCATGGGGATTGGCATAGCCGGGATAGGGCCAGCTTTTCACCATGGTCCAACCCGCACTGCCATCGCGGGCCAACAGATACGAAGCCCCCGCCGGCAAGGGCTGGCCGAACACCCGGCGGGTGGCATCGGTGGGGATATGCACCCAGGCATGGCTGGGGGCGAAGCGGCCAAGCTGTTTGCCGATGGCTTCGGGGGTATCGGGCGGCTGGTCGAGATACATGCGGTCCACCGCCGACGCCCGGCCATGCTGAAGATATTTCATCAACAACGCGTAGAACCCGGAATCCGCCGGATCAACCACCGACAAGCGGGCGCCCTCGGGCAGCAGGGGGCGCATCTCGGCAGCGACGGCGCGCACATATAATTTGGGCGCACGCAAATCGAAGCGGAAGAATTTGACCGTGACGAGAGGCGCCACCAGCACCAATGCCGGCAAAGCCCAGCGCGCCGCCTGGGGCAAGCTCCAGCGCCACTGTGTCGCCACACCATAGATCAAAGCCGCCCAGGCGACCGGCCCCACATGCATGTTGTAGCGCCAGAACGAGGCGACGCTCAACGCTTCGCCACGGTCGAACGCGGTCACATAGGCAAACAGCAGGAAGGCGTTGTAACCCAGGGCAATGAATGCGGCGATCACCACCAAGCGGTCAAAGCCCGTGCGCATGCGCAGCATTGCCCGCAAGGCCAGCACCAGAACCACCGCCAGCACGGTGAAATGGCCACCCTTGTTGGACGCCACCGAGCCCATGCGCGCCAATATCTCGGGCACAATGTCCGTTGCCCATTGGGCCATGGGGCGAACGACGAACTCGGCGCCGGGAAACTGGTGGGTCACATGCCAGCGCCACGCCAGATAGGGCAGCAATGCCGGCACCATGATCATGACCAGATAGAGCCCCGAGCGTGCGCGGCGCAAAGCCGGATCGCGCAGCATCACCGCCGCCATGCCCATGAGCGCCAGCAGGAACAACACCAGATTGGCCTGCTTGAGCGACAGCAGGGTGGCGCCGACAAGGCCGGCCTGCAAGGCCAAGCGGCGGGCGCGGATAAGGTCGTCCTCGGCCAGCGCCGCCAGCATGCGCCAGCCCAGCACCCCGACCAGGGTCAGCGCCAAGGCCGTGGGCGCGTCGGCATAGGCGGTGAACACCACCTTGGGGACGAAGGTGGGATTGCCGACGGTGCCGGCCAGCAAGGCCACCGCAATGACAGCCGGCGAGCGCAATGCCTGGGGACGCCCGCTGCCTTCCGCCATCAGTTCGGCGAGCACGAGGCAATAGACGATGCAGACGAACACGTTGACGATGGCGCCGGCATTTTCCAAAAAACCGCCCGCCAGCAGCGACGCCAGGAACGCCGGGAAGGAATTGGCGAAGGGATAGGCGGCGAAGCTGCCCTCGAAGACCGGACCGGCGCGGCTGGGGAAGGCGTTATTTTCCACCAGATAGCGAACGCTGTGCAGCCACTGGCTGAACTCGTCCCATTGGGATGGCTGCATGGCCGTGACCATAAGAATCAGCGGCAGCGCCAACACCAAAACCCAGGGCAAGGACGGCGGCAACAACCCCCGCTGCCGGATCGTGATCACGGCAGCCAGCAAACCAGCGCCCAGACACCCCCAACCCGTGAGGGAAAGGCTGCCCGGCCAAGCAAGACCAGCCAGGGTGAGCACAATGGTGACCAGCCCCCACCCCACCACCAGATCAGCAGACCGAAGCCCCCGGCCACCGGCCAAAGCCCCCAGACCACCCAGCGCCGCCAATGTGGAGGTGACGGCAGCCAAGGCGCCAAGTTGGGACAAAGAAGGAAGGAACTCGCCAAACATGCAGGTGCCTAGGCTGGAAGAGGGAGTCGGATTATAGCCATCATGGGGATAGGCATCTACCCGTCTAGTGCCAGTATTTCTGCCACCGCTTGCCCAAGCTTCATGCTTCTGAGGTTGCTGGAAGCCAAGGTTCGTTGGGCTGCAGAAACCGAAAATGTACTCGCCCGCGTGAATGAACTGTTCCCCTCGAGACGCTAGGTTTTGACATAGTGGGATATGGAGTTTGCCCTTATGGATGCTTTGCGCATGGATAAATGGCTGTGGTTTGTGCGCTTCTTCAAGACGCGCAGCCTTGCCGCATCCGTGATCCAGGCGGGCGAGGTTCGGTTGAACGGGCGGGTGGTGGTCAAGGCCTCGCAAGGCTTGAAGCCGGGCGACGATCTGGTGTTTCCCACTGGCAAACGGCTTCGCCGCGTGACCGTGCTGGGGTTGGCCGACCATCGCGGTTCGGCGCCTGAGGCGCAGGCGCTATACCGCGAGGAAGAGCCGCCGCCGCCCGAGGACCCGTTCGCGCCGTGTGAGTAGGGCACTCCCTCTTCGCCGTCATGGCCGGGCTTGACCCGGCCATCCACGTGGTGACGCCTAACGCATTGTTTCAATAGAATTTTATGCGGAAGCGCTGGGATGCCCGGATCAAGTCCGGGCATGACGGTAGGGAGCTGTGAACAACGAAAAAGGGGTTAGCGGCAAAGCCGGCTAACCCCTTTGAAACGCGCTGGTGGAGCTGAGCGGGATCGAACCGCTGACCTCGTCATTGCGAACGACGCGCTCTCCCAACTGAGCTACAGCCCCACGCGAGGCGCTGAAAATAGGCAAACCGTTTCGGCCTGTCAAGCACCACTCAACGCGGCATTGTCCGCGACGGCCGGCCATCGGGTCCGGTATAGGGGAACAGGCCGACACGAAAGCTTTTGGTCATGTGGCGGGCGCGCGACATGGCCATTTCCGCTTCCATGGGGGTCAGGATTTCCGCCGCCGCCTCGGCGAACAGTTCCAGCCAGCGGTCGAAGGCTTCGGGCGGGAAGGCTAGGTTCATGTGGGCGGGGAATGGGTGGCCGCGGTAGCGGTCGGTGCCGAACAGGGCATGCGACCAGAAATCGGCGACGATGCGGATGTGGCCGGGCCAGTCGTGGATGGCGGATTGAAAGATCGGGCCAAGCAGGGGATCGGGGCGGCCCTTCTCGTAAAAGCGTTCCACCAAACGGTACAGCCTGTCCTCGCGGTCGGTATCGGTCATCGCCCAGCACTCCTTCTGCGGGGCATACTGTGTCACCGCCTGCGACACCGATGCAAGCGCCCGTCCTCTTGCGCGCCCGGTCCTCTTGCGCTGGGACGCCGCTGTGAGTAGGGTTGCCCCGCTTGCAATCAAACCCTGGGGTCTAAGGTCGATGGCCATTATCCTCGTCCCGTTTCTGACGGTCGTCGCGATCGCGCTGGATATCTATTGGTACGTGGTTCTCGCCACGGTGATCTTCAGCTGGCTGTTGGCCTTCGGCGTGGTCAATACCTACAACCATGCGGTCCGCACCATCGGCGACGTTCTCGCCCGCCTGACCGAGCCGGCCCTGCGGCCCCTGCGGCGCATCCTGCCCGATATCGGCGCGGTCGATCTGTCGCCCATCGCGCTCTGGCTGATCATCCTGTTCCTGCAAATGGTGGTCGGCAATCTGCTGAGCATCGCGCGGGGGCTATGAGCGAGTCGCCGGTCGCAGCGGTCGCCGACGGCGTCAGGGTGCGTCTGCGCCTGACCCCCAAGGCGGCGCGCGACCGCATCGACGGCATTGCGGCTGAGGCTGACGGCAGCCCATTGCTCAAGGTGTCCGTCACCACCGTGCCCGAGGACGGCAAGGCGAACGCCGCCCTCATCAAATTGTTGTCCAAAGAGTGGCGCGTACCCAAATCGGCGATTACCGTCGTCCAGGGGGCCACCGACCGGCGCAAGGTACTCCACATCACCGGCGAGCCGGGGGAACTCCTCGCTCGCCTCGACCAATGGATGGCGAAGCTCACATGACCGATTCCAACAGCACTCGGGCCAAGCTGATCGACGGTAACGACTTCTCCGCCGGCCTGCGCGAGCAGATCACTGCCCGCGTCCAGGAAATCCGCGACCATCACCACATCATTCCCGGCTTGGCCGTGGTGTTGGTGGGCGAAGACCCGGCCAGCCAGGTCTATGTGCGCAATAAGCACAAGCGCACCATCGAATGCGGCATGCACTCGTATGAGCACCGGCTGCCCGCCGATACCTCCGAGCATCAATTGCTGAATTTGATCGAGGGCCTGAACGACGACCCCAATGTTCATGGCATCCTGGTCCAGTTGCCCGTGCCCAAGCATATCGACGCGGAAAAGGTGATCGAGGCCATCCGCCCCGATAAGGACGTGGACGGCTTCCACCCCATGAATGTGGGCAAGCTGGCCAGCGGCGGTCTGGGCCTGATCCCGTGCACGCCGCTGGGCTCCATGATGATGCTGCGTGATCATCTGGGCAACATGTCCGGCCTGAAGGCGGTGGTTATTGGGCGCTCCAACATCGTCGGCAAGCCCATGGCTCATTTGCTGATCCGCGAAAGCTGCACGGTCACCATCGCCCATTCCCGCACCAAGGATTTGCCCGCCGAAGTGCGCGCCGCCGATATCGTCATCGCCGCCGTGGGCCAGCCGGAAATGGTGCGTGGCGATTGGATCAAGCCGGGCGCCACCGTCATCGACGTGGGCATCAACCGCATCGCTTTGCCCGACGGCAAATCCAAGCTGGTGGGCGACGTGAACTTCGCCGAGGCAGTCCAGGTGGCCGGCGCCATCACTCCGGTGCCCGGCGGTGTCGGTCCCATGACCATCGCCTGCCTGCTGCGCAACACCCTGACCGCCTGCGCCCGCCTGCACCGGCTGGACATCCCCGAAGCCAAGCCCTGGTCGTAAGCACATGACCGGCGGGCTGTGGCAATTGGTCCTGGCGGTATTGGTGTTCCTTGCCAGCCACCGCCTGACCAACCAGCCCGCCTTCCGCCGCCCGGCGGAACGGGTGCTGGGCGGCAAGCGCGGCTTTACCGTGGCCTATTCCATCCTGTCCGTGCTGCTGCTGGCCTGGATGATCGCCGCCTATGGCGATGCGCCCATGGTGCAGGTGTGGGGGCAACAGCATTGGATGCGCTGGGTGCCGCCGCTGATCATGCCGGTGGCTTCAATCCTGGCGGCGGCCGGTTTGACCAGTCCCAATCCGTTCTCCATCGGCCCCGGCGCCAAGGGCTATGACCCCAATCACCCCGGCATCCTGCGCCTGACCCGCCACCCGGTGCTATGGGCCGCCGCCCTGTGGGCCGGCGCCCATATCTTGCCCAATGGCGATGTGGCGGCGCTGATCCTGTTCGTGCCGCTGCTGGCGTTGGCTGTGGTGGGGCCGGCCATGCTGGAGCGCAAACGCCGCCGGGATTTGGGCGGTGAGTGGGATCGGCTGGCGGCACTGACGGGCAAGCCGTCCGTGGTCATGCTGGGTGAGGTCGGGTGGAAACGGGTGGTCGGCGGATTGGTGCTGTACGCGGCGCTGGTGTTGCTGCATCAGCCGGTTATTGGGGCGTGGCCGCTGCCGTAAGAAAAGGGGAACACGAATGAACACGAATAAGGTCGAATTTTAGGGCGCTCCGCCAGGATCGGCTCAGCTCCATTCGTGTCTATTCGTGTTCATTCGTGTTTCAAAACAAACCCTCACACGCTGAAATACTTCGCCTGCGGATGCACCGTCACGATGGCGCTGGTGCTCTGTTCCGGTTCCAACTGGAATTCATCCGACAACGTCACCCCGATACGATCCGCCCCCAGCAGTTTCAGCAACTGGGTCTGATCCTCGATATTGGGGCAGGCGGGATAGCCGAAGCTGAAGCGCGAGCCGCGATAGTTCTGCTTCAGCATCTTGTCAATTTCCGGGGCGTCTTCGGCGGCGAAGCCCAGCTCGGCGCGGATGCGCTTGTGGGTGTATTCGGCCAGGGCCTCGGCCATTTCCACCGACAGGCCGTGCAGGTACAGGTAATCCTGATACTTGTCGGCCTTGAACCAATCGCTGGCGACTTCCGTGGCGCGTTTGCCCATGGTCACCACTTGCAGGCCGATGACGTCGCGCACGCCGCTTTCGACCGGGCGGAAGAAATCGGCGATGGAGATGCCGCCATCCTTGCCCTGGCGCGGGAAGGCGAAGCGGGCGGCTTCGGTGGTGCCGTCTTCTTCGAACAGCAATACGGTGTCGCCCTGGGACGCCGCTTTCCAATAGCCGTAGACCGCTTGGCCCTTGAGGATTTCCTCGTCATGGCAGCGCTTCAGCAAATCATGGGCGATGGGCTTGAGTTCCTTGGCCGACCACGCCTTGAACTCGTCGATGGAGCGGCCCTGCTTCTTATAGCCCCAGTGGAACTGGTACAGCATGGTGTCGTTGAGGAACGGCGCCAGGGTTTGCAGCGGCACGTTTTCCAGCACGCGCGAGCCCCAGAACGGCGGCACCGGGGCGGGTACGTCCTTGTGCAGCTCGGCGCGGCGGATGTTGACCTCTTCCCAATCCACCGGGCGCAGGGTGCTTTCCATGGGCTGGCCGATGCGCTTGGAATTTCCCGAGCGCGGTGCGGCGGCGCGGGTTTCCACATGGGTGTCGAACGATTTGTCGGCCACCTTGCTCATGAGGTCCAGGCCGTCGAAGGCATCGCGGGCATAGGCGACGCGGCCCGAGCCATAGGCGGCGCGGCAGTCTTCCTCCACATATTTGCGGGTCAGCGCGGCACCGCCCAGCAGCACGGGAATGTCGATTCCGGCGGCGGTCAGTTCCTCAAGGTTTTCGCGCATGATGACGGTGGATTTCACCAGCAGGCCCGACATGCCGATGGCGTCGGCCTTGTG
>JACMKT010000277.1 GCA_014380005.1 Rhodospirillales bacterium | reverse complement strand
GGCAGGGACTGCTCGACGGTGCCGGCGCATTCGATCAGGAACAGGAAGGGGGCGGCAGAGCCGTCCATGACCGGAACTTCGGCGCCGTTGATCTCGATCAGGCAATTGTCGATGCCCGAACCGGCCAGGGCGCTCATCAGATGCTCGACGGTGCCGACCTGGACACCGGAATCGTTGACCAGGCAGGTGTTCATGCGGGTGTCGCCCACGTTCGACCACAAAGCGGGAACGATGGCGCCACGGCCGGCAATGTCGGTACGCTTGAATTGAATGCCGGTATCTGCGTCGGCGGGGTGCAGAACCATGGTGACCTTGGCGCCGGAATGTAGACCAACGCCGGTGCAGCCTATGGCAGTCTTCAGGGTTCGTTGACGAACGGCAGTGTGTTCGGAAATCTCGGGGGTGGACTTGAAGGCGGAGACCACGTCGGCGCTGATGAACTTCACGACTTTACCCCATCTCCAACCCCATTCGGCGCTTGGGTTTCCCCGATCCGCCAGCCCTGGGGCCTGTTTTCGACGCTCCTGTTCTATCCCTGCGGCGTCTAGTCCTCAAATCAATCATTGTTTCGCTTTGTTACACTGCAGCATTGGCCCAATCCCTAGGGAAAGGGCGGGTCCAGCCGGCCTGACGGCTGGACCCAAGTTTAGAAACTACAGCGCAAAGGTGTTTCCAGCCTAGTTCGCTTGGCGACGCAGGAAGGCCGGGATGTCCAAATCTTCCGACGCACGCGACACGGTCGGCTCGCCACGGGAAGCCATGCGCGGCTGCGACGGCTGCGGGGCGGGCGCGGCGGCCTGCTGCTGGGGCTGCTGGGGTTGCGGCTCCTGCACCGGCTGACGGGCCGGGGCGGGGCGGATGAAGCGGTCAAACAGACCACGGCGGATTTCCGGCTCGGGCTGACGGGCCTTGGGCTGGGGAGCCTGCGGCAGCGGCTGCGGGCCGGCCTCGGCGATATCGGCCACGGCGCGGTGCAGGTCGGCCATGGCGTGCTGCTCACGCGGGGCCGGACGGGCCATGGTGGGTTCAGCGCGCTGGTGCTCAGAACGCATGGTGGGCTCGGCACGCATCTGCGGCTCGGGGCGATAGGCCGGTTCGCGCGACATGGTCGGCTCGGGGCGCTCAATGCGGGGCTCGGCCATACGGGGCTCGGCCATACGAGGTTGCGGCTCATCCAGCAAATCGGGCTCGGCCATGGTCACCGGCTTGGCGGCCAAGGCGGCGCTGCCCACAGATATGGCAGACTGGGGCATGGCGGCGGGCTGCTGGGCCACGGCGACGGCCACGGCGGCGGGTTGCGCCACTTGCGAGGTCACCACGGTGGGGCGGAAGGTCGGCTGCGGCGCCACGCGGGACTGGGCCGGGCTGGGCGCGGCGGCACCCACCAGCGAGATCACGGTGGGCTTGGGCTGCTGGGCGGCTTCCGAGGCGATGCCGGTGGCAACCACGGACACGCGCATCTTGCCGTTCAGCTTCTCGTCGAAGGTGGAGCCGAAGATGATGTTGGCGTCCGGGTCCACTTCGTCGCGGATGCGGTTGGCGGCTTCATCGACCTCGAACAGGGTCATGTCCATGCCGCCGGTGATGTTGATCAGAACGCCCTTGGCGCCCTTCATGGAGGTGTCGTCCAGCAGCGGGTTGCTGATGGCGGCTTCGGCGGCGGCGATGGCGCGCTTTTCGCCGTCGGCCTCGCCGGTGCCCATCATGGCCTTGCCCATCTCGCTCATGACGGTGCGGATGTCGGCGAAGTCCAGATTAATCAGGCCGGGCATGATCATCAGATCGGTCACGCCGCGCACGCCCGAATACAGCACATCGTCGGCCATCTTGAAGGCATCGGCGAAGGTGGTGCGCTCGGTGGCGACGCGGAACAGGTTCTGATTGGGGATGATGATCAGGGTGTCGACATATTGCGACAGTTCCTCGATGGCGGATTCGGCGGTGCGCATGCGGTGCGCGCCTTCGAAGTGGAACGGCTTGGTCACCACGCCCACGGTCAGGATGCCCTGGTCACGGGCAGCCCGCGCGATGACGGGGGCAGCGCCTGAACCGGTGCCGCCGCC
This sequence comes from Rhodospirillales bacterium, assembly GCA_014380005.1. Classification (GTDB taxonomy): domain Bacteria; phylum Pseudomonadota; class Alphaproteobacteria; order Rhodospirillales; family Magnetospirillaceae; genus Magnetospirillum. The sequence goes on along the minus strand of JACMKT010000277.1, from coordinate 825 downwards.
CATGCCGGCGGTGATGAACACCATGTTGGCGCCACCGATCTGGGCGATGATTTCTTCCAGGCTTTCCTCGGCGGCAGCGCGGCCGATATCGGGGCGCGAACCGGCACCCAGGCCTTGGGTCACCACGGTGCCCAACTGAACCCGGCGCTCGGTGCGCGACTGGGTGATGGACTGGGCGTCCGTATTGGCGACGACGAATTCGACGCCTTCCAGCTTGGACGCGATCATGTTGTTGACCGCATTGCCACCGGCGCCACCGACGCCGACGACGGTGATTTTAGGCTTTAGTTCGCTGGGCGAACCCGGGAGAAAGTTAAGCATCTGGTACCCTCCGCGCTGTTGGCCGATTTTTCGGCCGTCTTGATGGGTGGTCTTCTGTTTTAGAAGTTGCTTTTGAGCCAAGAACCAAGCCGTCCCCAGCCCGAACCGGTCACTTCGCCCGCGCTTGCCTTCTTGCCCCGCGTGGTCGGCGGGGTGTGGGCAAGGGCGTAGCGGATAAGACCGCCGCAGGTGGAGAAAGCCGGGCCGCCCGTGGCTTCGGGCAACCCTTGAAAACCGACAGGACGGCCAAGCCGCACCTGCTTGTCGAGAACCAGTCCGGCGAGATCGCGCACGCCCTGCATCTGGCTGGCACCGCCGGTGAGAACCACGCGGCGGCCGGCAAGCTTGTCGAAGCCGCCCAGTTCGAGATGAGAGCGCACCAGCTCGAAGGTCTCTTCAAGCCGGGGCTGGATGATCTGGATCAGCATGGACCGGGGCACCTGATTGGAGGCGCCGTCCTCGTCCTCGCCCACCAGCGGAACCTTCAGCATTTCGCGGTCGTCG
>JACMKT010000005.1 GCA_014380005.1 Rhodospirillales bacterium | reverse complement strand
CACCACCAATTCGGTGGTGTCGGCCGCAATCATGATCCTGATCTTCAATTACGCCATCACCGCACTGTATTTCGGCAAATGAGCCACATGACCAACACCGCCCCGCCGAAAATTCAAATGACCGACGTCCACAAATCGTTCGGCCCCAAGGTGGTGCTGGACGGCATCGACCTGTCCCTGGCCAAGGGCGAGTCGGTGGTGGTCATCGGCGGTTCCGGCACCGGCAAGTCGGTGATGCTGAAATGCATCCTGGGCCTGTTGCGCCCCGAGCGCGGTTCCATCCGCATTGATGGCGAGGAAGTTGTCGGCCTGCGTGGCCGCAACCGCGACCGCGTGCTGACCCAGTTCGGCATGCTGTTCCAGGGCGCCGCCCTGTTCGATTCGCTGAAGGTGTGGGAAAACGTGGCGTTCGGCCTGATCCAGGGCCGCAACATGGAACGCAACAAAGCCCGCGACATCGCCATGGAAAAGCTGGCCCAGGTCGGCCTTGCCCCGTCCTCGGGCGAGCTGTTCCCGTCGGAGTTGTCCGGCGGCATGCAAAAGCGCGTGGCCCTGGCCCGCGCCATCGCGTCGAGCCCCGAGATCATCTTCTTCGACGAACCCACCACCGGCCTGGACCCCATCATGGCCGACGTGATCAACGATCTGATCGTCAAATGCACCAAGGAATTGGGCGCCACCACCCTGTCCATCACCCACGACATGGCCTCGGCCCGCAAAATCGCCGACCGCATCGCCATGCTGTATAAGGGCCGCCTGATCTGGGTCGGCCCGGCCAAGGACGTGGACCATTCGGGCAACGAATACGTGGACCAGTTCATCCATGGCCGCGCCGAGGGACCGATCAAGATGGAATTGCGGGCTTAATGGCAGTAATGAACGAAGACCCCGAAATTCTTCTGGTCACTATGGTGGCATCGTCCCTAAAGGCCATGCAGGGCCTCCATGACATGACGATCCACTTGCACGCCGGTGAATTCGAGAAGGCGAAGGCATCCGCCGCTACGTATGACGATGGTCTAAAGGAAGCGATTTCCGGCCTGGAAGAATTCTTGAAGGCGAGACTCGATGCCCAAGCACGCTGACATCGGATTCCTCGAAGCGCGCATAACCGCCCTTAAGGCTGGGTCCACGGGACTTGAAACCGGCGGAGGTGGAGGCCAAGATGGTGGCATGGAAGCGCGCATTGCGAAATTAGAGGCCTCAGTAGGCCATGTTGAACGGGACGTCTCGGACCTTCGGGCCGAAGCACGCCAGTTGCGTGGCGATATGCGCCAGGATTTCCGCATCACCTGGGGCGGCCTGATTTGCGTTGCCCTAGGATTGGCCGCACTGATGGCCAAAGGGTTCCACTGGATCGGATGAGTCTTTCTCTTCCTGATTTCCGCTGCCCCGCACCTAAGGACGCCCCCCTTTGTCCAAATCCGCCGCCCGCTTCGTCTGCCAGGAATGCGGCGCCGTCACCGCCAAATGGGCGGGCAAGTGCGAAGCCTGCAACGCCTGGAACTCCATCACCGAGGAAGTTGCCCGCGACGCCGCCCCCAAGGGCCTGGGCGTCAAGCCGGGCAAGCGCATCGAATTCGTCGGGCTGGAGGGCTCCACCACCGCCCATCTGCCCCGGCTGATGACCAAGATCGGCGAGTTGGACCGGGTGTGCGGCGGCGGCTTGGTAGCGGGCTCTGCGCTGCTGGTGGGCGGCGATCCCGGCATCGGCAAATCCACTTTGCTGACCCAGGCCACGGCGGCGCTCTCCACCCAGGTGCCGGTGGTCTACATCTCGGGCGAAGAAGCGGTGGATCAGGTGCGCCTGCGGGCCCATCGCCTGGGCCTGTCCAAGGCGCCGGTGCAACTGGCCGCCGCCACCAATCTGCGCGACATCATCTCGACCCTGGACAATGCGGATGCGCCGCGCGTGGTGGTCATCGATTCCATCCAGACCATGTTCGCCGACAATGTGGAATCGGCGCCCGGCACGGTCAGCCAGGTGCGTACCTGCGCCCATGAGCTGATCCGGCTGGCCAAGCGGCGCGGCTTCGTGCTGTTCCTGGTGGGCCACGTCACCAAGGAAGGCACCATCGCCGGCCCGCGCGTGCTGGAGCACATGGTCGATACGGTGCTTTATTTCGAAGGCGACCGCGGCCATCAATTCCGCATCCTGCGCGCCGTGAAAAACCGCTTCGGCGCCACCGACGAGATCGGCGTGTTCGAGATGACGGATGCCGGCTTGCAGGAAGTGCTGAACCCGTCGGCGCTGTTTCTGGCCGAACGGCGCGGCAATGTCTCGGGTTCATGCGTCTATGCCGGGGTCGAGGGAACGCGGCCCATGCTGGTGGAAATCCAGGCTTTGGTGGCCCCCAGCACCCTGTCATCGCCCCGCCGGGCGGTGGTCGGCTGGGATTCCAATCGCATGAGCATGGTGCTTGCCGTACTGGATTCGCGATGCGGGCTTGCGTTATCGGGCAATGACGTTTATCTCAACGTCGCTGGCGGCTTGAGGATTACCGAGCCTGCTGCCGATCTCGCGGTTGCAGCCGCGCTCGTATCGTCCGCCACCGACGTCCCCGTCCCCGCCGATATGGTGGTGTTCGGTGAAATCGGACTTTCCGGCGAGGTACGCGCGGTTGCGCAAGGCGACGCCCGTCTGAAAGAGGCGGCGAAGCTGGGATTTGCTCAAGGGCTGGTGCCTTCGAGCCCGCGCAAGGGAAAGCAAGCCGCAAGCGGCCCGTTGTCTATTCGTAGCATCGGGCATCTGCAAGACCTGCTTGGGCTGTTCCGCCCCGGCCAATGACGACTGCCAGCCGACGAAAGAGCCACGCCTAACATGGGCAATTTCACCGCCGTGGACATCATTGTCGCCGTCGTGATGCTCGGCTTGGCGGCCTTTTCCTTTTTTCGTGGCTTCGTCCACCAAGTGCTGGCAATCGGCGCGTGGATCGGTGCCGGCGCTGCCACTTTTTATGGCTTCAGCCTTGCGCGGCCCTTCGTCCGCAGCCACATAGACTCAGCATTGGGCGCCGATGTGGCGACCGCCGTGAGCCTGTTTCTGCTATCGTTGCTGACACTGTCCATTCTCACCAAAGCCATTTCCGACCGGGTCCGCCGAAGCGCGCTGAACAGCGTTGATTCTTCCTTGGGCTTTGTGTTCGGATTGGGACTAGGCGGCCTGCTGGCCTGCTTGCTTTATATGGGCGTGACGTGGTTCACCGGCCCCGACCAGCCGGACTGGCTGGCCCAGGCCAAGACCCAGCCCTGGCTGGAACGTGGCAGCGCATTGTTGAAGGGCTTCGCGCCCGACGGCTTCGGCAGCGCCGAGCAAAAGACCAAGGCGGTCTCGAGCGAGGCCCGCGACTTGATGGAAGCGGAACAGAAATTCCGCCAGTTCGTCGCCCCCCTGCCGGCCAGCCCGGTGGAAGACAAACGCGGCCCGGCCAAACCGGGCGAGCTATCCAATCCGGCGAAGCCGGGCGAAACAACCTCTCCGGCCAAGCCGGCGAAGGGCTATGACAAGGAAAGCCGGGGCCAGTTGGACCGGCTGTTCCAAACCAACCAGTGATGCAAGCGGCGGATCAAATGTTCACCACCAATCCCTACGATGACGATCATCTGCGCGAAGAATGCGGTGTCTTCGGCGTCTTCGGCCACCCGGAAGCGGCGGCCCTGGTCGCCCTGGGCCTGCACGCGCTGCAGCACCGTGGCCAGGAGGCGGCGGGCATCGTCTCGTTCGACGGTGAGCAGTTCCACAACCACCGCGATTTGGGCCATGTGGAGGATTGCTTCGGCAGCGAATCCGTCATCCGCAAGCTGAAGGGCCGCTCGTCGGTCGGCCATGTGCGCTATTCCACCACCGGCGAGACCCTGCTGCGCAACGTGCAGCCGCTGTTCGCGGAAATGGAGTTCGGCGGTCTGGCCCTGGGCCATAACGGCAATCTGACCAACGCGACCCAAGTGCGGCGCCAACTGGTCAAGCGCGGCTGCCTGTTCCAGTCCACCACCGACACCGAAGTCATCATCCACCTGATCGCCATCAGCCTGTATTCCACCGTGGAAGACCGGCTGATCGACGCCCTGCGTCAGATCGAGGGCGCCTATTCGCTGGTCTGCCTGACCAAGGACAGCGTCATCGGCGTGCGCGACCCGCTGGGCATCCGCCCGCTGGTCATCGGTCGCCTGGACGGTTCGTGGATCCTGGCGTCCGAGACCTGCGCCCTGGACATCATCGGCGCCGAATTCGTGCGCGACGTGGAAGCCGGCGAAATCGTCGTGCTGAACAAGGACGGAATCCGCTCGCTGAAGCCGTTCGGCAACAACCGCCGCCGCTTCTGCATCTTCGAATACATCTACTTCGCCCGGCCCGATTCCATCATGGAAGGCACTTCGGTGTACGAGGCGCGCAAGCGCATCGGCGCCCAACTGGCCCGCGAAAGCAATGTGGACGCCGACGTCATCGTGCCGGTGCCCGATTCCGGCGTGCCCGCCGCTTTGGGCTATGCCGCCGAAGCCGGCATCCCGTTCGAACTGGGCATCATCCGCAACCACTATGTGGGCCGTACCTTCATCCAGCCGACCGACAACATCCGTCACGCCGGCGTCAAGATGAAGCACAACCCCAACCGCGCCAGCATCGAGGGCAAGCGCGTGGTGCTGGTGGACGATTCCATCGTGCGCGGCACCACCAGCCGCAAGATCGTCGAACTGGTGCGTCAGGCCGGCGCCACCGAGGTGCACATGCGCATCTCGTCGCCGCCCACCACCTATTCCTGCTATTTCGGCATCGACACCCCCGAGCGCGAGAAGCTGCTGGCCGCCCGCTACGACCTTGAGGGCATGGCCAAGCTGATCGGCGTGGACTCCCTGGCCTTCATCTCCATCGACGGCCTGTACAAGGCTGTGGGCGGCGAAGCCCGCGACCCCGCCAGCCCGCAATTCTGCGACGCCTGCTTCACCGGCGATTATCCGGTCAACCCCACCGATTACATCGAGGCGTCCAAGGATAAGGACACCAAGCAATTGTCGCTGCTGACCGAAGGAGCCTCGTAAATGGGCCGCCTGACGGGGCGCGTGGCGCTGGTCACCGGTGCCTCGCGCGGCATCGGCCGTGCCGTCGCCAAGCGCTTCGCCGCCGAGGGCGCCGAAGTCATCTGCGTCGCCCGCACCCAGGGCGGCCTGGAGGAGCTTGACGACGAAATTACAGCGGCCGCCGCGGCAAGCGGCCTTGGTCAAGACTACGGCAAGGCGGTGCTGTGCCCGCTGAACCTGCGCGAATTCGACAAGATCGATCAGGTGGCCGCCGCCATGTTCGAGCGCTTCGGCAGGCTGGACGTGCTGGCCGGCATTGCCGGTGATATCGGCGGCGGGCTGGCTCCCATCGGCCATATCGACCACAAGCACTTCCAGGAAGCCTTCGACGTCAACGTCACCGCCAATTACCGGCTGATCCGCGCGTTCGACCCGTTGCTGCGCGTGTCCGATTCGGGCCGGGCCATGTTCGTGACCTCGGGCGTCACCCGCGGCACCTATCCCTATTGGGGCGTCTATGCCGCCACCAAGGCGGCGCTGGAGACCATGGTCAGCACCTGGGCCGAGGAAGTGGTCAACATTTCCAAGCTGCGCGTGAACCTGATCGACCCCGGCGTGGTCGCCACCCGCATGCGCGCCATCGCCTTCCCCGGCGAGGATCCCAGCACGCTGCCCCAGCCGGAAGACATCACCGACACCTTCGTGGCATTGGCCGAGGCCGGTTGCACTCAGCACGGCGAGAAGGTTTTCATCCGCTAACCTTCAAGGATAGGGTTACCGCCCGGTTGACCCCGCCACGGCGGTGCCCCATGCTATGACTTGGGTATGGAGGGCACCCAGAAAGGGTGTTACGAGGGCGGGATGAATAATAATCCGCAAGACAACAAAACGTTCGAAACCAAGGTCGCCAATCTGATTGCCGCCACCCGGCATTTGGAAGTGGCGCAGATCCTGATGCTGCGCCGCCTGACCATGGCCGATCCGGAAAGCCGCCGCTGGGCCAGCGAGCGCCAGCTGACCGTTGTGTTCAACGTCATCGTCGCCAAGGCCATGGAACGGGCCGGCATGGACCGCCTGCGCGAGGCCCGGGCCAAGAACTTCGTCACCATGGTGCCGCCGGGCTCGGATTCCCAGCGTCAGGCCGACTTCCAAGTGCTGTCCGAGGTGGCGACCCAGATGCTGGGCAACCCCCAGGCCCCCATGAGCGAGCACGAAGCCGCCCTGGACAAGCTGCTGGCCATCGGCCCGGCTCAGGCGCGCGAACGCACCACGCGGGCCAGCGCCCCCATCAAGGAACCGCCGCCGCTATTCGCCGCTCAATTGGGCCCGGATTCCGACCGCCTGATCATGCCCGCCAAGATGCGCGGCCTGACCGACATGGAAGTGGACGACGAAAAGCCGTTCACCGACTTCCCCACTTTGTTCGACGACACCATCTGCGCCTTCTCGCGCAAGCTGTTGACCCTGTTCCAGGTGCGCAACACCGACCGGCCCGAGCGCATGCCCTTCATGCTGGCGCCCCAATTCGGCGCCTGTTACGAGGATGTGCTGCGCCGCATGGTGCTGCCGGCCATGCGCAGTTCGCGCCATATCCAGCAGATGGGCATGAACTACAATTGGGCCGAAGTGGGCGGCGCCAAGCTGCTGGACATCATCCAGGCAGGCGAGGTCAACAACCCCATTCTGCACAATTGGGATACGCGCTGGGCGGCGTTCCGTCAGGTCAAGGGCAAGAAGCCCAAGCCCGAGGAAAACCCCTGGCCGCTGTTCCGCGAGGATGCCACCAAAGCCAATTACAAGCCGCCGGATGAAGACGATCTGGGCGTGCTGCAGGATCTGATCCGCTTCGAAATCGAGTCCTTCGCCAAGGCGTGGCGCGAAATCGGTCAGCTTTACGAACAGGAATTCACCCCCAATGCCCGCCAGGAGCAGGCCCGCGAGGGCGCGCTGCGCGACGGCATCATGAAATGGTCGAGCAAGCTGCCCGACCATGTGGGCGAGTTGTTCGCCATCAAGGGCTATTACACATTCCCGCGCATCGACGGCCATTTCATCCGCCGTCTGGTCAACAATTTCGGCCGCTCCGACAGCGAACGCCGCCGCAACGCGCCATTCCTTGCCGATTTCGCACAAAACCTGATGGACTGAGCCTGCCGCCTGCCCCCATTCGCAGGCATCAGTACCCATGGGGATGACAAATATTATATAAAGGGTGGCGGATGCCCAGAATGGGCACCGCCTGGACGAGGGTAGGATGGATTCCAAGGGCTTCGAATCGAAGGTCGCCGAACTGGTCGCGGTCACGCAACGCCTTGACGTGCCGCGCGTCCTGATGGTGCGCCGGATAACGCTGAACGATCCCGAGACCCTGAAATGGGCCAATACCCGTCAATTGGAGCTGATCTTCAGCGTCATCTTGGAAAAGGCCATCGAGCGCACCGACAAGGATGTGGTGTTCGCCGCCAGCCAGAACCAGTTCGAGCCCCTGCTCCCGCCCGGCGACGACGATTCCCGCGACCAGGAACGCTGGTTGCTGTTCGACCTGTCGCGCGCCATGCTGGCCGGCATGAAACCGTCCGAGGAAACCACCGCCGATGCGGTGATGGAGGAATTGGCCGCCGACGAAGCGCCTATCGAGGCCGGCGATTTCCCCACCTTGTTCGACGAGACCCTGGCGCGCCACACCCGCAAGACTTTGGCTGCGCTGGCGGCCACCAACACGCGGCCCCATATTCCTCACCCCTTCCTGTTCTCGCCCCATTTCGGCGCCACCTATGAAGCGGTGTTGCGGGAATACGTGCTGCCGACCATGCGCACGGCGCGCCGCATCAAGGAAATGGCCACCAGCCGCAACTGGCAGGAAAAGAACAGCGCCTCCCGGCTGCTGGGTATGGTGCATGCTGGCGAGTCCGACAATGCCATCCTGCATTACTGGGACACCCGCTGGAACGGCTTCGATCCCGCCCGCGCCACCGCCAAGGGCAAGGGCACCATCCGCCCCGGTGACAATCCATGGCCGGTGTTCAAGGACGATGCCACCAAGCACGGCTATGTCCCGCCGTTCTACACCGATATCCCCATGCTGCAGCGCATCCTGCGCTATGACGGCGAGGAGATCGCGGAAAACTGGGGCCATATCGCCCAAATCTACGAACAGGAATTCCACCCCAAGGCCAAGGCCGACCAAGCCCGCCAAGGCGCCTTCCGCGACGCCCTGCTGCGCGCCATGGAGAAGATGGATAACCACGCCGGCGATTTGCTGGTCATCCGCGCCTTCTTCGACCTGCCCAAAGTGGACCGCATGTTCCTGAAATTGCTGATCCAAAGCATGGGCCGCTCGGACACCGAACGCGAACGCAAGGCCCCCCTGCTGATCGCCTTCTACAACGACTTGCCCCGCTGAGGTCTCCATGGCCGACCCACGCATGGTCATCGTGGAGGCCGACATCACCCAACTGCCCGTGGATGCTATCGTCAACGCCGCCAACTCGTCCCTGCTGGGCGGCGGCGGCGTAGACGGCGCCATCCACCGCGCCGCCGGCCCCGAACTGCTGGCCGAATGCCGCCGCCTGGGCGGCTGCCTGCCCGGCGAGGCCAAGGTGACGGCAGGCTTCCGGTTACCGGCAAAATGGATCATCCACACCGTCGGCCCTGTGTGGACCGGCGCCCCGCATGACGATGCACAACTGGCATCGTGCTACCGGAGGTGCCTGGAGTTGGCCCGCACCCTGCCCGCCCGGACGATCGCTTTTCCCGCCATATCAACAGGGGCTTACCGGTTCCCCAAGAACCGCGCCGCACGGATCGCGGTGGCGACGGTGGCGGAAGCGCTGGCAGGGGATGGGTTCTTCGAGCGGGTGGTGTTTTGTTGCTATGGGGAGGGGAGTGCGGAGATGCATCGGGTGGCGGTTGGCGACCTGGGGTCGTAATTTATTGGCACACCATAACCAATCAGTTATATTCAAGTTATCTACCACAAGGTGATAACTGAGAATTATGCGAACCCCTCGGTCACGGCATATATTTTTTTTAATGAACCACGTATTTGTCGGGTTCGGGATCAGCCTCTTTTACGGAGTTTCGACCAGTTTAGTTATGTGGATAATGGAAGCCAATGACATATTTACTAAATATGTCCTCTCGTTCTTTTCAGTGTTTAATTGTGTATTTTCTGGCGGACTAATTTTCGGCGCAGCAATTATAATGAATAACAGCCAGAACTACATACCGAAATTGATTGAAGAAGTTTTCTCTTCGGAGGCGCTGGCGAAAACAGAATATGGTGAGCAGCGCAAAAGATACTTTAGTATATTGCGCTCAATAACATTTAGCACAAATTTCTTACTCGTTGGGGCGGCAATATATTATATTGCTGACTTTGGCATATCACGTCTCGGAAATTATTTTATGATCGCATTTGCGTCAGCCCAATATGCCGCTGGCGTATATGTTGGGAGAAAAATGTTTTATTTGGCGCAAATGCTAAACTCAATAGTAGTTGTCGAATTTGAAGATGACATATTTCAGGACGACAGATTGGCTGGAATTGGTACCTATGTAAATGCCCTGTCTACCGTTACAATATTTTTTACGTACATGCACTCCATTAGTTATTTTGGAGGCGCCTTTGCCGCAAACCCGCTTTTTCCGGCAACAAAAATATTAATATTGCTGATGGCTGTGATTGCGGCACCAGTAATAACAATTTTCAATTTCTATCCGAGGGTGGTGCTCCAAAAGTTATATTCTCGCTGTATCCTGATGCAGTTAGAAAAGCTAAAGGCAAAGACGGCGCGCACTAACATGACCGCCTTCGAACGAATGTCATATGCAATTGAGTATGACAAGCTATGTCGAGAGGAATTACGGAATAGAATGAGGGTGGCGCTGAGCGACCTTCCTGTGGCAATTACAATAATAATGATGGTTATTCAAGTTGTTATGAAATAAATTGCTCATGCGAATGATAGGAACGCAACTCCAAGGGCAATCTCACCCTTCATTACCAAGATAGCGGAGCGCCTATACCCTTCCGCTCTCCATAATCGAAATATTAGCGCCTCGCATAGAAAAATTAATGCAACAATTATTGCGCCTGCTTGTGTTGTTATTGCCGCAATCATTGCAATCGCACTCGCAAGCCTAAGTGCAGTTGAGGCAATCACCGCATTCGATGCACCAATTATGTTGGCTATTGTTCGTCCATCGCCTTTCATATCTACGATATCCATCGACATTTCGATGCCAAGGCGGTGAATAAATATTGCCGCACACAACAGGATGCTTCGAGGTACGTTCGGATTGTCAAACACCACAAGCATCGTAAGAAGCTGGAAGCAACATGCGACATACAAATTTTTTATGGCGGGAAATTGACGATTGGCGTGGTCGTAATTTAGACCAATTATAGCAAAAGAAAAATATATGCACTTTACAAAGCTGCTGTCAATATACAATATTGACGCCATGGAGGCAAACAGCAATGTAAAATACAGTAAAATGGCAGAATTGTCTGATACTAACATTGATGGGATTGGTCGTTTAGGTGAGTTTACGGCATCTTTATCTCTATCATTAAAGTCATTTAGTACAAATATTGCCATCATCAGAAATAATGATGGCAGTGCAATGGTGAACGCATCTTCCAGCATATCGCCGTATGCAAGACGAGGAAGCAAAATTGCAGAGAATGTCATGATGGCTGATTCTGGTCGCGTCAGTCGCGCACAGCCTCTGATGCCAGTTGTTCGCATAATTCTCAGTTATCACCCCCTCCCCCGCACCCTCCCCTTGATGTCCGCCGCACACACCGCCGCCTTCAGCGCCGTGTCGCGCACCGCCGTATAAAGCTGCGTCGTCGCTATGGAGTGATGCCCCAACAACCTCTGCACAAACCGGATGTCTACGCCGGCCTCCAGCAATTGGGTGGCGGCGGAGTGGCGTAGGCGGTGGGGGGTTATGGCGTTGAGACCGGCTTGGGCGGCGGTGGCTTTCACCATTCCCCTCAGCCAAGCTGTGGTGGCGGGGCGGCCTGAGGGGGTGACCATCAGGGCGTCGGTGTCGTGCGCCACACCCTCGCGGCGACGCAGCCATGCGGCCAGCAGGGTTCGGATGTCTTGGTCCACCAGGAAGACGGTCCGTTCGCGGCTGCCTTTGCCCAGAATGCGCAGGGTTCCGCCGATCAAATCCAGGGCGCTCACTGTGGCGCTGGCCAGTTCGCCCACGCGCATGCCGGTGGTGAACAGCAATTCCACCGTGACCTGGGCGGCCAATCCGCGATGGCCGCTATTGTCCGCGGCGGCGGTGGCGAGCAGGCGGCGGAGGTCGTCGGCGGGCAAGGCGCGGGGGAGGCGGCGCGGCAGGCGGATGACCAGATCCAGGCGGTGGAACGGGCTGACGGCCAGCACTTCTTCCCGCTCCAGCCAGCGGAACATGGCCTTCAGGCAGGCGACACGGCGTTTGACCGAGCTTTCCATCAGCCCGCGCACGTCCAGCAGATGGCCCAGATAGCCGCGCAGCAAGGCACGGTCGCAGGCATCCACGTGGCATTCGGGGCCGGCGAAAGCGCGGAATTCAGCCAAATCGATGGCGTAGGCCCGCAATGAATGGGGCGACAGCGTCTTGGCGACGCGGCAATGAATCAAGAATTCGTCGCAGGCTTCGGCGACCAGCACGGCAATCCCCTAACAGGAAGATTGCATACATTGCGCAGATCGCCATTGTACGCAAGCTCTAGGGGAAGCGACGCCTCACGCTTCTGCAGCGGCGAACACCCGCACCGACGGCAGCGTTGCAATGACCGTGGTGCCTTTGGCTTTGGCGGACAGCACGCGCAGGCTGCCGCCGTGGCGGTCCATGATGCCCATGCAGATGGGCAGGCCAAGGCCGGTGCCTTCGTGGCGGCGTTGCAGCGAGCCATCCACTTGGCCGAACACCTGAAGGGCCAAATCGATTTCGTCCTCGGTCATGCCGATGCCGGTATCGGCAACGCTGATGGACAGCAGATGGTCCTTGGCAAGGTCCACCGAAACCACAACCTGCCCGCTGGCAGGCGTGAACTTCACCGCATTGCTGAGCAGATTGATCAGCACCTGCTTCAGCCGGCGCTGATCGACCACCACATCCACCTCCGGCACGGGGGCGATCCGTAAGTCGACGCCTTGGGTTTCGGCGCGCTCTGCCACCATGCGGACGGCGGCAGAGACAAGACTGGACACTGGCACCCGTTCCTCGAACAGGGTCAGCTTGCCCGCCTCGATGGCCGACACGTCCAGCACGTCATTGATGAGGTCCAGCAAATGGCGGCCCGAATTGTGGATATCGGTGATGTATTCCGCGTATTTCGCAGCGCCCAACGGCCCGAACATTTCCGCCTTCATCATCTCGGCAAAACCGATGATGGCGTTCAGGGGGGTGCGCAATTCGTGGCTCATATTGGCCAGCAATTCGGACTTGGCCTTGTTGGCGATCTCGGCTTGGCGCTTGGCCACCTGCATCTCGGCCTCGACGGCCTTGCGGTCGCTGATGTCCTGCTGAATGGCGACGAAGCCGTCCACGGCGCCGTTGGAATCATGCATGGGGGCGATGCTGGAGGCGACCCAGAATTCCGACCCGTCGCGGCGGCGGTCCTGCAACTCGCCGCGCCACTCGCCCTGGCCCCGTACCGAATGCCAAAGATTGTCATAGACCCAGCCCGGCGTGGTGCCCGAGGCGATAATGGACGGGCTGGCGCCGATGGCGGTCGAACGGTCATAGCCGGTCATCACCTCGAACGCCCCATTCACGTATTCGATGGTGCCGTCCTGGTCGGTGATGATGATGATGTTGGGGTTCTGCTCCACCGCCATGGCAAGGCGGGCCAGCCGGCGCGCGGTGCGCTCGTGCTGCTCTTTCTCCTCCAGCAAGCGGGCGTTGACGTCTTGCAACTGGGTGACGCTGGGGATCAGCAAAGCGCGCGGGGCCAGCACTCCCAGGACCGAGATGGTGACGCCCGACGCGACGGCGGCGGTAACCTTCAACACCGCCTGGGGTTCGTAAGCGGCCACCCAGATGGTAGCGATGTCGGACAGATGGACCACGCCGCACAGAATGAAGACCACGGCCAACGACCAGAACAACGCGGGCGGCGCCATGTCGGGCCGGCGGCGACCGAACCAGAAGATGACGACGCCGCACGCCATGTAGCTGAGCCCCATCACCGCGTCGGAGATTGTATGGGCGGCCAGCAGAGCAGGATCCCAGGTGAGGCAGAAGCCATGGGGTGACAGACCATCCCCACCGAGCCAATTAGGCATTACCGCCTCCATCCTTCGATTAGAACGATAGTATGGGGAGACGAGCCCCGGAGCAAGTTAACGCGCTTCGGCCTTGGCCTTGATCACCCCGTCCAGCGGCTTTGACACACTGCCAGCTTTGCTCATGGCCATTGCGCCCAGCTTGGCCGCTTCCGCCTTGAAGGCACTGACGCCCACCGCCACGCCCAGATCGCCCGCACCAATGAGCACAGCCACATTCAGCGCGGCAACGCGCGGCTGGCCACCCTGCCAGATCAGCATGGGGCCACCGGAATCGCCCTGGACCGCATCGCAATCATTGACGAATAGGCCGCCCCGGCGCTCCAGCACGTGGCAGCCCAGATGGGCGGTGGGCACATGGGCCTTGTCCTTGCCGTAACCGGCGGCGGTGACCGCTTGGCCTTGCTCGGGGTCACTGCCCAGGGCCACGTATCCAACTTCGTCCCCCAGGGACTCTTCCAGTTCCAGCAGTGCCCAATCGTTGACCCGCGAGGCCAAGCCGCCAGGGGTGGCGGAAAAACTCCACGCCGGCGACGGGTGCAGGCGCGTCACCTTGGACGCCTTCAGATAGGCGCCACGGTCATAACCGGCGACAAAGGTCAGGCTGGTGACCGGGATCACCCCTTGGGTGCGCGGGTTCCACAGGCAATGGGCGGCGGTCGCCAGCAATTTGGGGCCGATCAGCACGCCACTGCAATGGCCGCCCAGGCCGTTATTCAGGCGCCCCATGGCGCTCCACGGATATTGCTCGGCGGCCACGGCAACCCGGTCGTCGCCGCCCTTGATGCCGTGCAATTCCCGGTTCAGCCGCTGTTCCTGGCCGGCTTGGGCGGGCAAGCAGGCAACCAGCAGCACGGCAAGGGCAAAGCGTCTCATGCCAGTTTCTCCCGGATGGCGGCGGCGATGTCGGTGGCGGCGTTGAGCGGCGCGTGGGTCCAGGGCTCCAGCGTGGCACCGTCCAGGGGCCGGGCCAACCCACGCGCATACAATTCGGCATGCAGGCGGGCGTGCTTGGGCACCACCAGAGCCTCGGGGGCGTACAGATAGACCGGAGCGGGAGCGGCGCAGGCCTCGCAGGCCATGGACATGGATTCACCGGTCACCACGATGGCATCGGCCAAGGCGAGAAAGCCGAAATAGGGATTGTCGCCGGCAGCACCCCAGCGATGGACGAAGCGCGGTTCGGGCAAAGTCGCCAGCAGGGCGTCCTCGGCCTCGGCCCCGGTGCGGCGGCTGGTGGTGACCAGCACGGAGCCGCCCAAAGCGGCCACACTGCGGCCCAAATCCGCCGCCATGGCCGGGGTGAACTGGCGCTGACGGGTGGAGCCGCCGACGACCAGCGCCACCCACGGGCGCGGCAAATGGGCGAAACGGGGGTGCCACAGTTCAGCGGCCTCGGCCAGCTTAGCGGCGGTAACGCGGTGGGGGGCGCCGGTCATTGTCAGCACATTGTTCCCCGTGGCGGTGCCGTCATGGGCGGGAACGGCAATCAGGTCGAACTCGGACCGGCCACCGGGACCGGGGTCCATGATCTGCACCAGCTTGGCGCCCGATTGGCGCTTGATCCAGCGGGCGACGGGCGCGGTGCGGCGACCGGCGGCGATGACCAGCCGAGGCCACGGCGCCACCAGCCCGGCCCGGCTGGCGCCATCCACCCCCAACAACGAGGCACCACGCAGCACATTGGGCAGCCGGCCCAGGCGACCGTAGCGGATTTGCTTGACCTGGAACGGCCAGCCCAACGCCTCGGCCACGCCCAGGCATTGCCCCACATTACCGGCGCGGTCGTCGGCCAATACCCAGACGGGTGCGCCGTGGTCGTTGTGCCCAGGGTCGTTGTGCATGGGGCAACGGGTCCTTACATCCTGAAAACTGCCGGCAGGGTCCAATAAAGCCGGCCCCATTGCAACCCGACAACAACGGCTCAGGAGGGATCGCCATGAATCGCGTGCAGGTAGAGGAGATCATGGGCCGCCTCGACGACCTGAAACTGGCCGAAATTCTGGAAACCGACGCCTCGCCCACGGAATTGCTGGAGGCCAAGCGCTGGGCCGCCGGCTACAAACGCACCCTGCCCGAAGACCTGCCCCTGCGCCCCAGCGTGGTGGACCGTCTGTGCGACATCATCCGCATGGACGAGCCGGATTGGTATTCGGGCGAGGCGAATTAAACCCTACTCCCCCTTGAACACCGGCCGGCGCTTCTCCTTGAACGCCGCCATGCCCTCGCGGTAATCGGCACTGTCCAGGAAGACGTAGCATTCGTCGTGCTCGGCCTCGGTCAGCGGGGCCGGGTTGGTGGTCAGGCGGCGGATGAATTGTTTGTGCCAGCGATTTACCAGGGGGGCGCCGTTGGCGATGCGTTTGGCGGTGGCGGTGGCTTCGGCTTCCGCCGCGTCGTCCTCGACCACGCGGGTCAGCAGGCCCTTGGATAACGCCTCGTCGGCTTCCATGATGCGGGCTTCCAGCAGGATTTCCGATGCCACGGCGGGGCCGGCGATGCGGGCGATGACCGCCAACTCCTGATATGCCATGACCACGGAAATCTTGTTGATGGGCACGCCGAAGCAGCCCGAGCGGGCGGAGATACGCAGATCGCAGCAGCAGGCCAGTTCCAGCCCGCCGCCCACGCAGGGGCCGAAGATCAGCGCGACCACCGGGGTCGGACAGTTGGTCACCGCTTGCAAAGCCCGGCGCATGATCTTGTCGTAATCCTTGGCCTGCTGAGCGGTGGCACGCAGGGTTTCGAATTCCTCGATATCGGCGCCCGGCGCGAACGCCTTGGTGCCGGCGCCGCGTAAAATGACCGCGCGCACGGATGTATCCGTGGCAAGGCCCTCGAACGCCTCGGCCAAACCCTGCCACACGGGCAAATTAAGGGCGTTCATGCGGTCGGGGCGGTTGATCACCACGGTAGCCACCGGCCCCTCTTTCACCACCTGGATCACGTCCGACATGTGCACTTCCTTGTTTGCCGTCTTGCAGGAATATACGATTGTGCCTATACCGCCCCAAGCCGGCAAGGCGACAGGTTCCATGACACAGGTGTCTCCTCATGCAAACCGCTTCCCGCACCCCTGAACAGAAGCAGGCGGCACTGACCACCGCGCGCATTCTGCTGGAAATCAAAGCCGTTAATTTCCGCCCCGAGGAGCCCTACATCCTGACCTCGGGCTGGGCCAGCCCGGTCTATGTGGATTGCCGCAAGGTGATCAGCTTCCCGCGCGCCCGCCAGAAGATTTGCGAATTGGCCACCAAGACCATCCAGCGCGAAGTGGGCTATGAGTCCATCGACGCGGTGGCCGGTGGCGAAACCGCCGGCATCCCGTATGCCGCCTGGATCGCCGACCGCACCATGCTGCCCATGCTGTACGTGCGCAAGAAGCCCAAGGGCTTTGGCCGCAACGCCCAGATCGAAGGCGATTTCAAGCCCGGCGCCCGCGTGGTGCTGGTGGAGGATCTGGCCTCGGACGGCGCGTCCAAGGTCAATTTCGTCAACGCCATCCGCGAGGCCGGCGCCGAAATCAATTACTCGTTCGTGGTCTTCTTCTACGGCGTCTTCCCCGGCGCCCTGAAGCATTTGAACGAGATCGGCGTCAAGCTGGGCTATCTGTGCAATTGGTGGGACGTGCTGGAAGTGGCCGAGCAAGACGGCCTGTTCGACAAGCGCACCATCGACGACGTCCGCAGCTTCCTGCACGACCCGGTGCAATGGTCCAAGCTGCACGGCGGCCGCACCGAGTAAGCTGAGCGAGTTTACGGAAAAGCCCCTCTCCTTTTTGGCGAGGGGCTTTTTTGTGGGTGAAATAAGGTTCACCACAAAGACACAAAGATCACAAAGGAGATGTCCATTCGTTCAGGATGACAATCTTTCACCAACCCACTGTCTTCGTGTCCTTTGTGTCTTTGTGGTGAAAACCTTTTTTCTAAACCTGACACGTCGCCAGATGCACCAGGAACTGCCCGATCAGATGGTGCGGATCAGAGCCGAATTCTTGGCGGAACAATTCCTCATCAGACGCTTCCAACTGAGTCAGCGGGTGGAACATCGCCTGGAAGAAGGCGCAGAATTCGTGATTGCCGAACACGCGGGGCTCCTCCACATGCTCATGTTCACGCACCACAAAGGCGCTTGAGCCCAGGCTGACCGTGCTGGGGGTGTACTGCATCAGCTTGATGAACCAGTCCTTGCGCAAATCCCAGCGCTTGAATGACGTGGCGATGCGGGTCAGGGTGTGCCACAGGATGACTTTGGCCTGAGGGTCGTTGTAGAAGGCGTCCCAGGTGAAATCGTCCAGCAAATCCTCGCGGATGTCGCGGATCAGCTCGATGCAGCGTTCGCCGTAGCTTTCGGCGTCGTCGCCCAGCACCAGATGAATGAACGAAAAGATGTTGGGCAGGATGTCGCGGTCCAGCGTGCCGTCATCGAACAGGCCGCTGAGCGGATGGATGATCAATCGGCCAAAGGCGTTCTGGCGCTTTTGCTCCAGCTTTTCCGCCTCGACCACCTCCATCATCTCGCGATAGGCGCGGCGATAGAATTCGTCGAATTGAGGAGAAACCTTCAGACCCTCGACAATATCGTGCAGGCCGTTCATGCCCATGGCGTGGGTTTTATAGGCGTGCTCTGCCGCCTGCAGCAACGCGTCAAGAACCCCGTTGGTGGTCTTGCGCAACAGCCTCGGTCCGCGAGAGCCCATAGCAACCTCCCAAGACGACGGCCTTCTGACCGCGCCCCATTCCCAAATAGTATTACAGGCTGCCTGATTTTACCCCTGGAGCCAATACCGCATGACCGCGCTGATTGCTTGGGGCTGTTCCAGCGCCGACAGGTGACCGCATTGCTCCACCACCACCAAGCGGGCATGGGGGATCAGTTCGGCCATTTCCTCAGCCCGGTCCAGCGGCGTCAGAGCATCGTCGCGGCCCACCAGCACCAGCGTCGGACAGGCAATGCTGGTCAGGACGGGACGGGAATCGGGGCGGTGCATGATGGCGTTCTGCTGGCGGGCGAAGGCGTCCGGGCCGATGGCGCGGGCCATGTCCTTGGCGAGACCGGCAATGCGCTCCAGGGCCAGATGATCGGGGTGCAGCAGATTGGGCAGCATGGTCGGCATGATCTTGTCGAAACCGCCGGAACGGGCAATGGCGACGGCATCGCTACGACGCTGGCTTTGCTCGGGCGTATCGGGCCGCGCCGTGGTGTCCAGCAAGGCCAGCCGCTCCACCCGCTCGGGCGCCTTGCGCATGATCTCCAGCGCCACATAGCCGCCCATGGACAGCCCGGCCAAGGCAAAGCGGGGCGGCGCCGCCGCCAGCACCCGCTCCGCCATGGCGGCCAGGGACTCGTCCAGGCTGAGATCGGCCACGGACACCTGGACCATGTCGGCCAAGGCGGCGGCTTGGTGGCCCCACAAGCGGTGATCATTCAGCAGGCCGGGCAGCAGGATCAGGGATTGGGTCATTTGATCAGCGCCACCAAATCTTTGAACTCGGGCGTGCCGGCCCGGTGCAGCCATTCGAACACCACCATCTCCACCGTGACCACGCCGATGCCGTTGGTGGCAAGGCGCTGCATGGCGGCCTGATGATTGGCGGCCAAGCGCGACGAGCAGGCATCGGCCACCACGAACACCTCAAACCCCAGCGCCTTCAGCCCCAACGCGCTTTGCAATACGCACACATGGGCCTCGATACCGGCGATGACCACTTGGTTGCGGTTCAGGGCGGCCAGCCGTTCGGTGATGGCCGGTTCCGCCGAACAGGCGAAGTGGATTTTCTCCACCGCCGCGCCCTCGGGCAGCAATTGGGCTAATTCGCCCACGGTGGAACCTAAACCCTTGGAATATTGTTCACTTGCGGTAACCGGGATGTCCAGGCGCGCCGCCGCCCGCAACAGCAGGCCACAGCCGCGATAAACCGAGCGGGCATCGGCCATGACCGGCGCTAGGTTTTCCTGGACGTCCACCAACAGCAGCGACGACCGTTTCGCATTGATCAACATGGGGGGCAACATGGGGTTTCTCCCTCGAATTCGCTTTGCAAAACGTATCCCAGCGGCAACACTGCGCCAACCCCGCAGGTGGTCTATGGTTACGTCGTTGACATACCGGCCTGAACTTCTATTATCCGGACCCATATGACACACTCGAACGACCCCAGCCGCACGGACGGCTCTCCGAACACCATGGACTTCGCTGAATTGGGCCTGAGTCCTGAGCTCCTCAAAGCTGTTGAGGAATCGGGATACACCACGCCCACTCCCATTCAGGAACAGGCCATCCCCGTCGTATTGATGGGGCGCGATGTCCTTGGTTGTGCCCAAACGGGCACCGGTAAAACTGCAAGTTTCACACTGCCCATGATCGAGATCCTGGCCGCTGGCCGGGCAAAGGCGCGCATGCCGCGCTCTCTCATCTTGGCGCCGACCCGCGAATTGGCCGCCCAGGTGGCCGAGAACTTCGACAAGTACGGCAAGTACCATAACCTGAAGAAAGCGCTGATCATCGGCGGCGAATCCATGAGCGACCAGGTCGCTTTGCTGGATCGCGGCGTCGATGTGCTGATCGCCACTCCGGGCCGCCTGCTGGACATGTTCGATCGCGGCCGCATCCTGCTCAACGACGTCAAGGTCCTGGTCATCGACGAGGCCGACCGCATGCTGGACATGGGCTTCATCCCCGATGTCGAACGCATTGTCGGTCTGCTGCCGAAGATCCGGCAAACCCTGTTCTTCTCGGCCACGCTTGGCCCAGAGATTCGCCGCCTGGCCGACGCGTTCCTGATGAACCCCAAGGAAATCTCGGTATCGGCGCCGTCTTCGGCCTCGACCACCATCGAGCAGTTCCTGGCGGTGGTCGATGACATCGACAAGCGCGAGACCCTGCGCCACATCATCCGC
This sequence comes from Rhodospirillales bacterium, assembly GCA_014380005.1. Classification (GTDB taxonomy): domain Bacteria; phylum Pseudomonadota; class Alphaproteobacteria; order Rhodospirillales; family Magnetospirillaceae; genus Magnetospirillum. The sequence goes on along the minus strand of JACMKT010000005.1, from coordinate 18,850 downwards.
GTCGAGAACGTCAAAAACGCGTTCATCTTCTGCAATCGCAAGCGTGACGTGGACGTGCTGTACAAAAGCCTGTCCAAGCATGGTTTCGACGCCGTGCAATTCCATGGCGACATGGCCCAGCCGGCGCGCATCGAGGCCTTGAACAAGTTCAAGTCCGGCGAAGCCCGCCTGATGGTGTGCTCGGACGTGGCCGCGCGCGGCATCGATATCAAGGCGGTCAGCCACGTCTTCAATTTCGATGTGCCGATCCACGCCGAAGATTACGTTCACCGCATTGGCCGCACCGGTCGTGCCGGCATCTCGGGTAAGGCCTACACCATCGCCACCCCCGATGACGGCAAGTTCGTTGGGTCCATCGAAAAGCTGATCGGCACGGAAATCCCGCGTCTGGCCATCGAAGGCGTCCCCGCCCTGGAACTGGACATGGAAGGCCGCAAGCGCCGCCGTGGCCCGCCCAGCAAGGGTGGTGCCGAAGCCAGGGGTAGTGAAGACGGCAAGCGTCCCCGCCGTGGCGCCCCGCGCCGCGAGGCCCAGCCCCGTGAAGAACAGCCCCGTGACGAGCAGCCCCGCTACGAGACCCCGCGTGAGGAAAGCGCTGTGGAGGAAGTTCTGGTGGAAGCCCTGCCCGCGGGCGAGGAAATCACCGAGCAGACCGGGCGCCCCGAGCGTTCGGGCCGTGGCCGTGGCCGTGGCCGCGAGCGTGGTCCCCGTCCCGAGCGTGAAGCCCGCGAACCGCGTGCTGAGCGTGAGCCCCGTCCCGAGCGTGAAGCCCCCCCCGAGCGGACCGAACAGGTCGAGCAGCAGCAGCAACCCCGCCGTGACGAGCGTCCGCGCCGTGACGACCGCAATGCCCGCCCCGCTGAAGACCGTGGTGGCGATCGCGGCCGCCGCGACAACCGTGGTGACGGCCGCCGCCGTGGCCGCGTGGACGAGCTGGGGATCGGCGAGATGATGCACCGCGACGGTGTCATCGGCTTCGGCGATCACATGCCCGACTTCATGCTGCGCGAAGTGCCGAAAATCCCGGTGCGTAGCGCCAAGGAAGAAGCCGAGGAGTAGGCCGCGTGCAGACCATCTTCATCCAGGTCAAATGCGAGCTGGGCCGCGCCTATGGCGTGGCCGACGAGGCGGTGGACATCGAGCAGGTCTCGGAGGTCCACTCCATCTCGGGTCAGTATGATTTGATGCTCAAATGCTTCCTGGAAGATGGTCAGGACATCGGCCAATTCGTCGTCGATACCATCCAAAAGGTGCCGGGGGTGAAGGACACCTTCACCCTCATCGCCTTCAAGGCCTTCTCTTAAAAGCGTTTTCCTAACCCTCCCGGCGCTCCACGGCCTGACCGCACCCGCGCGCCCAGTACAGGCCGCCGGTTCCCCATGCCGCTTTATTATCTGCGTAAGCTGACCGGGAAAAAGCGCACCGCGCGCGCCAATCGCCAATTGGGCCTGACCCTGGCCTTCGTCGCCGGAGCCACCAATGCCGGCGGTTTCCTGGCGGTGGCGCAATATACCTCGCACATGACCGGCATCATTTCATCCATGGCCGACAATCTAGCCCTGGGTCACGTGCCCCTGGCCTTGGCCGGCCTGGGCGCCTTGTTCGCCTTCATCGCCGGCGCCGGCTATTCCACCATCTGCATCAATTGGGGCCGTCACCGCCACCTGCACAGCGAATACGCCGCCCCCCTGCTGGCCGAGGCAACCTTGCTGCTGGGCTTCGGCCTGATCGGCGGCAATCTGGACCTGCATCAGAGCGGCTATGTGGTGCCGGTGACGGTGATGTTCCTGTGCTTCCTCATGGGATTGCAGAACGCCATCATCACCAAGATTTCCAACGCCGAAATCCGCACCACCCACATGACGGGCATCGTCACCGATATAGGCATCGAACTGGGCAAGGTGTTCTATTTCAACTCGGAACCCGACTCGCCGCACTACAAGCAGGTGCACGCCAATCTGACCAAGCTGAAGCTGCTGATCATGTTGGCATCGTCCTTCGCCCTGGGCGGTCTGGCCGGAGCCTTGGGCTTCAAGCATATCGGCTTCGCCTCGACCCTGCCCCTGGCCGCAATGCTGGTGCTGCTGGCTATCGTGCCCGTGGTGGACGACATGCGCACCAGCGTCAATTTACGTGCCCGTATGCGGGGGCGGAAGACTGGGGGCTAAAGCCCCGCCAAAATCCGCGCCGCCATGGCTGATCCCAACCCATCCTGACGGCCCGCGAACGCCTCCAGCGCCGCCCGCACTTCCACCAGATCACGGGCATTCACCGACAGGCTCAGTTGCGCGGCACCGGCCAGCACTCCGGCCATGGCCCGTTGCGCCACCGCTTCGTCGCGGGCGGCCACGGCCAGCAGGGGCTGCAATTGGGCTTCGGGCATCCAGCCGGCCAGCAGGCCGGAGATGCGATCCACATAGGCCACATCGCCGGTGGCGAAGAAGGCCGCCCACAGCATGTCCACATGGACTGGGTGGGTGGGCAGGAATTCCGTGAACACGGCGCCGTCCGGGTCCATGGCGCCGGCGGCGTGCTCGCCCACCAAACGCTCCATCAGGCGGCGGCGGTCGGTGTGGTGGGAGTAGTTCAGCGCCTGGGCCACCATCTCCACCTTGACCGGGTCGCCGCCGCGAATGGCATCCACCAGGGCAGCGGCTGCGTCAGGTTGAGCATCCACGACCAGGGCCAGGAACACCGGCAGGGTCAGCACCGTCTGGGCGCGCCAGCGTTCGGTCACCGGCTCGGCGGCGAACAGGGCGATGATGCCCAGGGCATCGGGCTTGCGGAAATAGCCGATGACCGCCTTTTCCAGGGCGTTGCAGTCCATCACATCCATCCCAGCCAACCCACCGCCAGACCGGCCACGCCGGCCACGATCACGCCACTCATGGCATAGGCCATGCGGCGCGCCATCAGCCCGCCGCACAAACCGGTCACCAGCGCCGCCTTTACCCCCGTATTGACGAAGGCGGCGATGGTGACGGAGGTGGTCGCCACCGCCAGCGCCACTCCCTTACCGCCCATCTGCGACATGGACAAGGCCACCGCGTCCACATCGGCCAGACCGGCGAGGGCGGCCAGCAGATACAGGCCGGCGGAACCGCCCCAGGCCTGCAGCAGCTTGGACGCCAGGATGACCCCGGCCAGCAGCGCGGCGAACTTAATGGCCATGCCCAACTCGAATGGGTTGGAAAGCGCGGTCTCACCCGGCTTGCCCTCGGCATCGCGGGCGCGCCACAGCAGCCAAGTGGCAATCAGCCCGGCCGCGCACATGAAGCCCAACGGCACGGCCAGTTTCAGCCCCATGGGCCGGTTGAGCACGAAGACGATCAGCCACAGCCGCGCATACATGGTGGCGTTCGCCACCGCCACGCCGGCAGCCAGCAGGGATTGCATGCCGGGATTGGCGCGGCCCATGCGGGCGAAGGACACGGTCAAGGCGGTAGACGAGGCCAGACCGCCGAACACGCCGGTCAGCAGGCTGCCGATGCGCGGCCCGGCGATTTTGATGGCGAAATAGCCGGTGAACGAGATGGCCGCCACCATGACCACCAGCAACCACAGCTTATAGGGATTGAGCGCTTCCTCGGGGCCATAGCCCTGATTGGGCAGCACCGGCAGCAACACCACCGAGATCAGCAGCAGCTTGATGGCGGCGCGCAATTCCAGCAATTCCAGCCGGCGTACCCAGCCGTGCAAGGTATCCTTGGCGCCCAGCAACGCCGTGGCAACCACGCCGCCCGCCGCCGCCGCAGAGCCCTCGCCCATGGCCGCCAGCGCACCCAGGGCAAAGGCGGTCAGCTCGGCGATTTCGGTGGTGACGCCGACCTCGTGGTCGCCCTTTTGCGCGCGCATGATATGGGAGGCGACAACCACCGCCGCCAAGGCGACAAAGGCCGCACCCAGCGCCAGCGGTCCCATGATATGGCCGAACCAGCCGGAGACGCCGCCCAGCAGGCCGATCAGGGCGAAGGTGCGGATACCGGCAACGCGTCCGCCCTCGTATTCCCGCGCCTGCCAACCGCGTTCCACGCCCATCAGCAGGCCGATGGCGAGGGCCAGTCCCAGGCGCTCGAACAGTTCAAGATGTTCCAATCGGTCCTCCGCTTGCCCCTGCCCCATTTTCGCATGCTGGCCCAGGAATGCATAGCCCAAGGTCATAGTAGGACAGCCCCATGGGTTGAGGCATACTGGTCTGACCATGCGACGGAGGACCCTCCCGATGACGAGCAAGGTTGCGCTGTTCCTGGCCCATTCCATCGCCCTGGAGACCGAAGCCGGCGACCGCTACGAGGAACTGGCGGACGTCATGGAGGTCCACAACAACCCCGACATCGCCGAGCTGTTCCGCCAGATGAGCGAGTTCTCGCGCAAGCACGCGGGCTCGGTGCGTGAACGGGCCGAGGCCTATCAGCCCCTGCCCAAGCTGAAAAGCTGGGAATACCGCTGGAACGCCCCGGAACCGCCGGAAGTGGGCGATTTCAGCGCCACCCATTACCTGATGACACCGTTCCACGCCCTGCAATTCGCCTTAACCAACGAACGCCGGGGCTGGGAATACTACAGCACCATGGCCACGGATTCGACCAACGCCGAACTGCGTGAATTGGCCGGCCATTTCGCCGAAGAGGAAACCGACCACGTGCGCCAATTGGAACACTGGCTGACCAAGGTGGAACGCCCGGCCAAGGATTGGGCGGATGACCCGGACCCGGCGGCGGTGATCGATTAGGGTTACTCCCGCCCCCGGTTGCCCACCTTCACCGCCAGCACCGTGCCGCCCAGCACCAGGGTGGCGGCGTTTGCCAGGATGATGGGCCAAGCGGCCATCAGCACGCCATAGACCAGCCACAAGGCGACGCCTGCGCAGAACAGCACCCACATGGACAGCGAGATATCGCGGGTGTGCCGTGTCTTCAGAGTCTTCACCACCTGGGGCACGAAGGCTAATGTGGTGAGGCAGGCGGCGGTCGCGCCCACCAGATCGGCCCATTCGGCAGCCATTATCCGCCCTCGTGAAAGGAAATCCCTTGCTGTCCTATATCACGGTTCTGCTGGTGTGCCAGCTTGCCGGCGAGGTCATCGCCCGTCTGACCGGGTTACCTATCCCCGGCCCGGTGGTGGGCATGCTGCTGCTGTTCGTGGGGTTGGTGATCCGTGGCGGCATTCCGGTGGAATTGGAAAAGGTCGCCAATTCCCTGCTGTCCCATCTGTCCCTGCTGTTCATCCCGGCGGGCGTGGGCGTCATGGTCCATCTGAAGCTGATCGCCCATGAATGGCTGCCCATCTCGGCCTCGCTGGTGGTCAGCACGGCGGCCACCATCGCGGTGACCGGCTGGGTCATGGACCGGCTGGCGCGCCGTAAGGGGAACGGCACATGAGCGGCGATCTGCATTCCATCTGGGTCTATCTGGCGGCCTCGCCGCTGATGGGGCTGACCGCCACCTTGCTGGCCTATCAGGGAGCCCATTGGCTGTGGCGGCGCGGGCATATGTCGCCGTTCCTCAACCCGGTAATGATCTCGGTCATGACCATCGGCGGCTTTCTGACCGCCACCGGCATCGACTACCGCACCTATTTCGACGGCGCCCAATTCGTCCACTTTCTGCTGGGACCGGCCACCGTGGCCCTGGCCATCCCCCTATACCGCCAGCTCCGGCTGCTCATGCGCTCGCTGACCGCCGTGATGGTGGGACTGGTGGCTGGTTCGATCACCGCCATCCTGACCGCCATGGGCTGCGGCTGGGCCTTGGGCGCGTCGGAACAAACTATCCGCTCGCTGGCGCCCAAATCCGTCACCGCCCCCATCGCCATGGGCCTGAGCGACACCATCGGCGGCCTGCCCTCGCTGACCGCCGCCTTGGTAGTGCTGACGGGGCTGGTTGGCTCGGTGATCGGGGTGTGGGTGCTAGACGCATTGAAGGTGCGCGACGAACGGGCACGCGGCCTTGCCATGGGCACGGCATCGCACGGCATCGGCACCGCGCGCGCCATCCAGATGAGCGAAGTCACCGGCGCCTTCTCGGGCCTCGCCATGGGGCTGAACGGCGTCGCTACGGCGTTGCTGCTGCCGCTGATCGTGCGGTGGGTGCTGGGGCAGTAAGGTTAATGACACGGATGGACACGAATAGACGCGAATTCCAGGCGCGCAACCGGGGTCGGCTTCCTATTCGTGTTTATTTGTGTTCATTCGTGTAAAAAACCAAGGCGAACACCCCTCCCTCAAAGCCCCGCCAAAGTCCTGATCTTCACCACGTTCCAGCCCTTGGCGGTTTCCACCAGGATGTCGGCATTGGCGAGGTTCTCGCCTTCGATCTCCAGCAGGACGCGGTTGTTCAGCACCAGGGTGATCTCGCCCGATTTGGTGGAGGCATCGAAGCGCAGCAGCGCATCCTCGCCCCCCACCTTGATGCGTTTCATGTTGGGCTGGGCGGCGGTGGCGGCGGGGTTTGCCAGCAGGGCGGCAGCGGCTTCCACTGCCGGGCTGTCCAGGAACAGGGTGGCATTCAGGGAGGTCTCGCCCTTGGCATAGGCGCGGCTGACCGACAGCCCGCCGCCCACTTGACCCAAGCCTTGGAACTCGGGCGGGTCGGCCTGCCAGCCGGTGGCGAGGGGCGGCATGGTTTCGGCGAAGGACCGGCCCAGGCGGTCGTGGATGTCGGCCAAGGCTGCTTCCAACGCGCGCGCCGTGCGCGGTAAATCGTTCTTCTGATAGGCGGCGCGGGCGGCGTCCATCTGCGCCGGCACGTTATCCGCAGCAAAGGCGGGGACCGCCATCACCACACCCAAAGTCACACAAAGGTTTGACCGCCAGCCCATTCCCGACACCCTATCAAAGCCTTCCCGGACCGACCTTAGCAACCGGGGGTGCCCGGCGGCAAGGGTGCGCGCGTGGCCGCCTTCTGTTAGGGTCTGAATGTCACAGCCCCTTTTGGGAGCCCGCACCGGTGAACGTCGTCTTCTTCCTGCTGGCCGCCAGCGCCTTTGCCATGGCCGCCTGGGCCGAGGCCACGGGCGGCGTGGGCGCCATGGCGGCCCTGGCCGAGGCCACCTTGAAGGCGGCGGAAGGCGCGGTGCCGCTGGCCCTGGGGCTGGTGGGGGTGATGGCGCTGTTCCTGGGGCTGATGAAGGTGGCCGAGGCCGGCGGCATGGTGCGCGCCACCGCGCGGCTGCTGGCCCCGGTGCTCAAGCGCCTGTTCCCGGAAATCCCCGACGGCCACCCCGCCTTGGGCGCCATGGTCATGAACATGGCCGCCAATATCCTGGGCCTGGGTAATGCCGCCACCCCGTTCGGCATCCGCGCCATGGAACATCTGGACCGGCTGAACCCGCACAAAGGCACCGCCAGCAACGCCCAGGTACTGTTTTTGGCCATCAACACCGCCGGCGTGACCATCCTGCCCACCAGCGTCATCGCCCTGCGCGCCAGTCTGGGCTCGGCCAATCCGGCGGCGGTGGTGGCCCCCACCTTGTTCGCCACGCTGGTTGCCACAATGGTTGCGGTGGTGGCCGCCCGCCTGCTGCAACGCTGGTCGCCCCAGCCGGACGCGCCGCCCGTGGCTGATTCCGGCATCTGCGCCGAAGAGATCGTTACCCCCGCCCCGGCTTGGGCCTGCGCCCTGGCCTTGGCGGCGGTGCTGGGCATCATCCCGCTGATGGTGTTCAAGGGCGAGGCCCTGGGCCATTGGATCGTGCCCGGCTTGGTGGTCGGCCTGCTGGGCTTCGGCCTCGCGCGCGGGGTCAATATTTACGAGGTGTTCGTGGACGGCGCCCGCGAGGGCTTCACCATCGCAATGCGCATCATCCCCTATCTGGTCGCCATCCTGGTGACGGTGGGCATGTTCCGTGCCTCTGGTGCCATGCATATGGTGCTGGCGCCGTTGGGCCGGCTGACCGTGCCGTTGGGCATCCCGGCGGAGGCCCTGGCCATGGCCGGCATGCGCTCGCTGTCGGGGTCGGGGTCCTTCGGCTTGCTGGCATCCTATCTGCACGACCCGGCCCTGGCCGTCGATAGCGCCACCGGCATTCTGCTGGGCACCATCTACGGTTCCAGCGAGACCACCTTCTATGTCATCGCCGTCTATTTCGGTGCCGTCGGCATCCGCCGCATCCGCCACGCTTTGGCCGCCGGCCTGATTGCCGATGCGGCCGGGTTGCTGGCGGCGGTGGCGGCGTGCCGGCTACTTTACCCTTAGGGCCGGTTCGGCTATACCTCAAACCATGTCGGAATACGTAGAAGCCTTCTCGGCCCTGATGCAGGTGATCGCCATTGATGTGGCGTTGGCCGGCGATAACGCCATCGTGGTGGGCATGGCGGCAGCCGGCCTGCCGGCCCTGCTGCGCAAGCGTGCCATTTTGGTGGGCATCGCCGCAGCGGCGCTGCTGCGCATCGTCTTCGCCGCCTTCACCATCCAATTGCTGCAGATCGTCGGATTGCTGTTCGCCGGCGGCTTGCTGCTGTTATGGGTGTCATGGAAGCTGTGGCGCGAATTGTCGGGTCAAGCCGAGGCAGAACGGGCCGATCTCGAAGAAAACGGCGAGACTGGCCCGCCCAAGACCTTCCCGCAAGCGGTGACTCAGATCATCATCGCCGACGTGTCCATGTCCCTGGACAACGTGCTGGCGGTGGCCGGAGCGTCGCGGGACCATGAATGGGTGATGGTGATCGGCTTGGCGCTGTCGGTGGCCCTGATGGGTCTGGCCGCCAACGTGGTCGCCAAGCTTCTCAACCGCTATCGCTGGATCGCCTATGTGGGGCTGTCCATCATCCTTTACGTGGCGGCGATCATGATCTGGGATGGCGCCCATGAAGTGATCGCCTACACCAAGGCCTAGTTAACAACACTCACATGCTGCGGCGCCGAGGTGATGAACGCCTGGGCGGCAAGGTGGACGAAATCGCGCATGGCGGCTTCGGCCTCGGCCCCTTCACCGGCGGCCACGGCACCGGCGATGCGCCCACCCATGGCACGCTTGATCTCCGGCTCCACCACAAACCGCTGGATGCCGGTCAGGATAGGCTGCCACAGGGTTTCAGCCAGCCCCACCAGCACGCCATTGCCGCAGCCGCGATGCACCGCGCTCAGCCAGTCGCCGTCCTCGGCAACCAGACGCAGCAATTCGGCGCGGGTATCCTCGTTCATGCGCCCCGCCGCCAAGCCGGCGCACACCGCTTCCAGCTCGGTCAGGGTTTCGAACAAGGCTTGGCCCACACCATCGGCGACGACAACGCCGCGATGGGGCCGGTTTTCCACTAGGCCGAGAGTGGCAAGCTGACGCACCGCCTCACGCAAGGGGGTGCGCGATACGCCCATGCGGTTGGCCTGCACCACCTCATCAAGGCGCGTTCCGGGCCGAAATTCCCCGGCGACGATTTCCGAAGCCAATTGCACCCGCACCCGTTCGGCTCGGGTCATTTGCGGCACGGTGGGGATGGAAGCTCTGCGCGACATCCTGATATGACCCTCATCTGTTCCACGAAACTTAAGGGCAGCAGCAACACACCAGCTCCCCTAAGAGTAGTTAGAATGCAGCAAATTCCTTATCGCGTCCAGGGTAATAGCGCCTTGTGTGCATCGTCAGATTGTATACAAACGGTAAACATGCTCGCCTGCATATGGTGTTGTGCCGATGATGCTCAATCACATAGCGCCCGCAGACACTGAAATCGCCCACACCCGAAGGCTAGGCAGTCCCCGGCGGATGGGTGTATAAGAAGGCTGTGGTGGGGTCGGCTGACATGCTCAGCCGCTGGCATGCCCAGCCGCGCGCGACGGGGGATTGCGATCTTGATTTGCGAAAAACTACGTTTTTCCGCCATTGTCGGCTGTGCGCTTGCCCTGGCGGCGGCACTACCGCAGCCGCTGGCAGCGCAAACCCTTGTGGAAGAACTTCACGGCCTGGTGGAAAGCCACCCGCAAATCCAAGCCAAGCAAAAAGGTGTCCGCTCGGCAGAGGAAGGCATTCGTGTCGCCCGCTCGGGCTATCTGCCCACCGTGCGCGTGAACGGCGATACCGGCCCGGAATATGTGGACAGCCCGTCGCGGCGCCTGACCGAAGGTCACCGCTATTATAAGGGCCGCGAGACCAGCGGCTTGGTGGTGACCCAGCGCCTGTATGACGGCAATCTGACCGATTCCGCCGTGGACGCCGCCAAGGTCAGCCGCGAGCTGTCGTCGTCGGATTTGCGCGCCACCCGCCAGAACGCCATCCAGGAAGGCGTGCTGGCCTATGTGGATGTGCTGCGTCAGATCAAGCTGATCCAATTGGCCCGCGACAACGAACGCAAGATCCAGGAACAGCTGAGCCTGGAAGACGAACGGGTGCAGAAAGGTTCGGGCATCGCGTCCGACGTACTGGCCGCCAAGCAGCGCCTGCAGGTCGCAAAGGAACGCCGGGTCAATTTCGAAGGCGCCTTCCAGGCCGCCGTCGCCAAATACACCCAGGTCTTCGGCAACGCCCCCGACGCCGCCCGCCTGTCCGATCCGCCGGTGCCTGCGGCGCTGATCCCGCCGGAATTGGACGACGCCATCCACTCGGCGGAAAAAGACAACCCGACCATCTTGACCGCCAACAAGACCATCGAGCTGACCAGCGAGCGCCGCCGCACCGCCGAAGCCGGCTATTACCCCAATTTGGATCTGATCGGCCGGGCCAATTACGAAAACGACAAAAACGGCACCGTGGGCGTGCGCCGCGACTGGTCGCTGCTGCTGACCGCCAGCTGGGAATTATTCTCGGGCTTCAAGACCGATGCCCAAGTGGCCCAGGCGTCGTACGAACACGCCGCCTCCAAGGACAACAGCCTGTACGCCAACCGCAAGGTCTCGGAAACGGTCAAGATCGCGTGGCACAAGCTGAAGACGGCGCGCGAACGCATCGGCCTGCTGGAAAACGCCGCCATCCTGGCTGAGGAAGTGTGGGAGGCGCAAAAGAAGCGCCGCGAGGCCGGCAAAGCCACCGTTCAGGACGTGCTGGACGAAGAAACCCGCATCAACGACGCCCGCATCAACTACACCGGCGCCTATTACGACATGATCCAGCATTCGTACGAGCTGCTGGGCGCCATGGGCCGGCTGGAAGTGGAAGACATCGAGCGCTCGCCCGAACCAGCGCCCAAACTGGGCATTCCGCTGCCGGTGCCGCCCGCCCAATACACCGCGCCACGCGCCGCCATCGCCCCCCTGCCCGTCCCGGCAGCGGTGGTAAACACGGCGGTCACGGAAGACTCAATCGTCCCCGGCCCGGCCTATGTCCCGGTCACCATCACCGCCGACGACGAACTCCCCGACGGCTCCCCCGCCGCCATGCAGGCACGGGTGCAGAAGCTGATGAACGAGACGCGGACGAACTGAGCTCAAGAAATAATGACACGGATGGACACGGATCCCCGCTGCGCGGGACACGGATAAAAGTCATCCGTGTTTATCCGTGTCCATCCGTGTCACCAACGATTCTTAAAGGCATTGGGTGGGGGGCTGTGACGCCCCTGCCCCCCCAAAAAACCGCCCTCACGTAATATTGAACCGGGCCAAGCTTTCCGCCAAATCGTCGCCGAACTGGGCGCCCTTGCGGATCAAAGCCGCGCGGGGCGGCAGGCCGGCCAGTTTGGGGTGGCCCCAGGAATACGAAGTCAGGACGGCGAAGGGGATGCCCTGGGTGGTGGGCATGGCGGCCAGGGCGCAGCCCAGATCGACGCCGGTCAGCACGCCCAATTCCATGGACGCCACCACCATGTCGGGCTTGCTGTGGACCACGGTCTCCAGCGCCTCGAACGGGTTGCGCACCACCGAAGTGCGGTAGCCGCAAGCGGCCAGTTCGCGCTCGATGATACGGCTCATGGCCTTTTCCGGGACCACCAGCAGCACTTCCACGTTCTTCTGTTCGATCAGGCCGAAATCGATGGCCGTGACGGTGCGCTTGGCCGGCAAGGCGCGCACCATGGCGGGCATGTCGGCATCGTTGACTTCCTCGCCATCGGCCAAACGTTCGATGCGGTCGATGAAGATTTGGATTTCATCCAGCTCGGCGGGGCCGGCGGATTTCAGTTCGCCCACATATTCGTCCAGACGGTGGGTCACCATCTTGACCAGGGGCAAATTCAACGCCTGGGCCTGACTGCGCAAATTGCTGGCATCGCGCTTCAGGGTGGACAACCCCTCATCGGGCGGCACGCTCTTGGAGCGCAGATTGCCCAGCAGCACCTGAAGGGCACTGGCAGTGTCGTGAAGTTCTTCCAGGAATTCGCTAATAACGCGGCGTTCGTTCTCGTTATCGCCAGTATCCACGCTCGACATTCACGCCCCCTCAGTCGTTGCCTGCCCAGAGGGATACACCAGTTCCGCACAAAGCGGAACCGGGCCGTGGTCGCGGCACGCAAAAATTGATCAGGCGCAGGCCGGCATGCACTCGGTCGCAGCACAGCTCTCGGCGGCGATCATGTCGGCCAAGGTGTAATTGTCCAGCACCGAGAAGAACGCGGCCAAACCCTGGCCCAGCGCCCGCTTGGCGACGCAGGATTCCGTCAGCAGGCAATTGTCGTTTTCCACGTCCTCTTCGCGCATGCAGCGGGCAAGGGCGAAATCGTCCTCGGTGCGGCGGATGAAGGCACCCAGGCGCACGTTCTCGGGCTCGACCAGCAGGCGCACGCCGCCATACTTGCCTCGCACCGTCTCGAGATAGCCCGAGCGGCCCAATTGGTGAACCACCTTGGTCAGGTGGTTCTTGGAAATGCCGTAGCAATCGGCGATCTCACTGATGGTGACCAACTCACCCTGGCGGAGCCCAACGTGGACGAGGACCCGTAACGCATAGTCCGTGTGAAGCGTGAGGCGCATTCTTCTGACTTTTGTTGTTATCCCCTGAAAGCCCCTTATCTTCTAATGGTTGCGAGCGTCAGGTCAAGGCTTCAAACGCTCATAGCTCCCATGCGACCTTAAAATTCCTAAAAATTGCGCCTTTTCATGGGCGGCCCGGGGCGCTACAAGTGGTTGATCGGCAAGGAATGAGATCATCCTGCGCATATGTTCGCAGGCCGGCCGTGGGGGAAATTTGCGCAGGGGGGCGCCTAATCTTGACCGCACGAGCGCTGTTCGCCGGCTTGCTCGCAGCCGCGCTGTGGCTGCCGACGCCTGCAATGGCTGTCAACCGGGAATTGCGGGTGGCCGACACCCATCCCGCCGACTACCCCACCGTTCAGGCTCTGAACCACATGGGCCGCCTGCTGACCGAACGTTCGCAGGGGCGCCTGGGCCTGAAGGTGCTGCATTCCCGCCTGATGGGGGAAGAAGCCGAGACTATCGAGCACACCCGCATCGGCGCCCTGGACATGGCCCGCGTCAATTTGGCGCCCCTGAACGGTTTGGTGCCCGAAACCATCGTGCCCTCGCTGCCCTTCCTGTTCCGCTCGGCCGAACATCTGCACAATTTCCTGGACGGCCCGGTGGGGGCTGAACTGGCCAAGGCATTGGAACGCCGCGGCTTCATCGCCCTGGCCTATTATGATTCCGGCGCGCGGTCATTCTACAACGCCCGCCACGCCATCCGCCGGCCCGCCGACCTCAAGGGCCTGCGCATCCGCGTGCAGCAATCGCCCGTGGCCGAGGCCATGGTCCAGGCTTTGGGCGCCACCCCGGCGCCGCTGCCCTATGGTCAGGTGGCGGTGGGGCTGAAGACCGGGCTGATCGATGGTGCCGAGAACAATTGGCCGTCCTATCAGGACGCCCGCCATTTCGAAGCGGCGCAGTTCTATTCGTTGACCGAACATTCCATGGCGCCCGACGTGCTGCTCATGTCCAAGAAGGTGTGGGACGGCCTTACCCCCGCCGATCAAGACCTGATCCGCGAGGCGGCGCGGGAGTCCGTGGGCACCATGCGCACCCTGTGGGCGGCGCGGGAACAGGCCGCGCGCGATTCCATGACCGCCGCCGGCATCAACGTCAACACCGTGGACAAGGCCGCCTTTGCCGAGGCCATGCGACCGCTATACGAACGCTTCACCGCCGATCCCCGGCTGAAGGACCTGCTGCGCCGCATCCAGGCTGTGCCATGAAAGTCACCCTAAGCCGCTGGATCCGTTACATTCCCATCGCGTGGCGCATCCCGCTGGTGGTGGCGCTGAATGCCGGCGTGGTGCTGGCGGTGGGCCTGTTGGGCTGGCAGGCGGTGGGCGTGGTGCGTGCCGATTTGGACGAATTGCGGGTGGTCCAGCAGCGTGGTCGGCAACTGACCGACATCGACGCCCAGGCCAGCCGGCTACAAAGCCTGATCCGGCAATACCTCAACAGCCCCACCGAACAGGTGCTGAAGGACGTCGGCCGCCGCTCGGACGAGTTGTTCGCCGCTTTGGCCGCCATCACCCACGGCCAGAGCATGTCGCCGGAGACCGCGCAAATGGGCGAGATCGCCCAGATGAACGATGCGGCGCGCCGTTTCATGACCGGGTTCCAGCACCTGAAGGCCATCAACGCCGAGATTGCGCGGGTCTATGAAAGCCAGATCGTCGACACCGCCAGCGAAATGTCGGGCCTGTACGCCATCCTGAATTCCACGGTGCGCAGCCGCCCTAGCTCCCTGCTGGCCCCGGCTCTGGTCAAATCCCACGAGGATTTCGTCGAGGCGGTCATCGCCATCAACACCTTCTATTTCAGCCCGGCCACCGAACGGGCTCAGGCCGCCCACATCGCCCTGTCACGCATCAGCCAGACCATCCCGGTGCTCGGCGAATTGGCCAGCAGCGAGTTGCAGCGTGACGCCCTGAACGTCATCGAATCACGCACCCTGACCCTGAATGAGGGCGTCGAGGGCCTTGCCCGCGCCATGAACGACCGCGCCCAAATCCTTGCCAATGAGGTGGATTCCAATCAGGCCATGATGGCCGGCGCCATCGACCGGCTGGTGGCCCACGGCCTTGAACGCGAAAAGGTCCTGCAGGCCCAGTCCCACACCTTGCTGCGCCACGTGGCCGCCGCCGCCGGCACCTTGGGTCTGGCGCTGCTGCTGGTGGGCGCCATCGCCAGCTGGGCCATCGGCCAATCCATCCGCCAGCCGCTGCTGCGCCTGCGCGCGGTCATGGAAGGTGGCGCGCGCGGCGATTGGAGCCATGACATCGAAGGCCGCGACCTGCCCGACGAACTGGCGGCCATGGCCCGCACGGTGGAGGTGTTCCGCCTGGACGCCATGGAAAAATCCCGCCTGGAGAAGGAGCGTAGCGAGGCCAACGCCCGTGCGGCAGAGGTGGAACGCCGCACCCTGCACGACGTGCTGGACCAGATGGAGGCGCACGAGCTGGGCACCTCGACCCAGCCGGTGGTATCGGTAGCACCGGGCACCGAGGCCGCCGAGATCGCCAACGTGTTCAACCGCGTGCTGGCGAAATTCCAGGAAGCCGCCCGCGCCCGCGCCACCGCCATCCGCGAACTGACCCAGGCCAAGGAACAGGCGGAAGCGGCCAATCAGGCCAAATCGTCCTTCCTGGCGGCCATGAGCCACGAAATCCGCACCCCCATGAACGGCGTCATCGGCATGGTGGAGTTGATGACCCACACGCCCCTGGACAGCGAGCAGACCTCGCTGATCGCCACCATCCGCGAATCCGGGCTGACCCTACTGGGCATCATCGACGACGTGCTGGATTTCTCGAAGATCGAGGCGGAACGGCTGGAGCTGGAACGGCTGCCGGTGGATTTCGCCCATATGATCGATAGCGTGGTCCAGACCGTGACCCCCGCCGCCGCCGCCAAAAACCTGACCATCCGCGCCTTCATCGACCCGGCCATTCCGCCTTTGGTGCTGGGCGACCCGGTGCGGCTGCGGCAAATCCTGTTCAACCTGACCGGCAACGCGGTCAAATTCACTGAAACGGGCCGTGTCGCCGTCTTCGCCGAAAAGGTGGGGAATATGGTCCGGGTGCGGGTGGCCGATACGGGAATCGGCATCGAAACCGAAGTACAGGCCCGCCTGTTCCGCCCGTTCACCCAAGGAGAAAGCTCGACCACGCGGCGGTTCGGCGGCACCGGATTGGGCCTGTCCATCACCCGGCGCCTGGTGGAACTCATGGGCGGACGCATCGGCATCACCAGCCAGCCCGGCCTGGGCTCCACCTTCTGGGTCGAATTGCCCCTCTACGCCGTGGCCGAGGATGAAGCCCCCGCTCCGGCAGCGGTGGATCTGATGGGGCTGCGGGTGCTGGTGGTGTGCCCCGACGCTCAGGAACGCACCTTCGTCGCCCGCCATGTGGAACAGGCCGGCGCCGCCGTGGTGCGCGTCCCCGGCACCGCCGGCGCATTGGCGGCGTCCGAGCGGGCGTCCAACACCCAGGCGCCGTTCGACCTTGCCATCCTGGCCGGCGATGGGGTGGTGGCAGCGGAGCTGACGGCCCTGGGCAACACTCCGTTGCTGTTCATCACCGGCGAGGCGGAAGACTATTCCCGGGCCGAACTGGAGCGTCTTCCCGCCTGCGCCGGCTTCATGGGCAGGCCACTGGCCCCGGATTCCCTGTTGCAGGCGGTGGCACGGCTGGCTCCACGCAGCCCGGCACCGCCCCCAGCCTGCGCCCCCCTACCGCCTCCCGCACCCACCAAGGCCAGCAGCCTTGCCATTCTGGTGGCCGAGGACCATCCGGTGAATCAGCAAGTCATCCTGCGCCAACTGCGCCTGCTGGGCCATGAGCCGCACATCTTCCCCAACGGCGCAGCCGCCCTAGAGGCATGGCGGCAACGGGATTGGGACATGGTCATCACCGATTGCCACATGCCGGTGATGGACGGCTTCCAGTTCACCGCCGCTATTCGGAATGAGGAAGCGGGTCGGAATGAGGAAGCGGGTCACAACGACGAAGCGGGCACCCGCATCCCGGTGCTGGCCTTGACCGCCAACGCCTTGTCGGGCGAGTCCGACCGTTGCCTCGCCGCCGGGATGGACGGATACCTCTCTAAACCTGTAGAACTAGCACGGCTTCGTGAAGCCCTGGATCGTGTCATGACGGTCCGCACCACAGCCCCCTGACGGAACCTTGCATGCTGCACCCGCCCGCCTCCCTGCTGACCAAACTGCTGAGGCGGACCAACCTGCTGGGGTGGATACACAAGCTGGCGCGCTATCGGCTGGCGGCGGTGGTGGTGGCGCCCATGCTGACCCTGGTGGCGTTCTCGGGCTATGTGGTCCATGAGAAGCTGGAGAGCTATCGCGAAAGCGCCGATTTGCTGCTCGCCGCCCAAGTGGCGCGCGCCAGCCACGGCCTTGCCCGCGAGCTGGAAGACGAACGTGCCCTGGTCGCCCTTTACCTGGGCACCAACCGCGAAAGCTGGCGTAGCGAACTGAATGACCAGCGCGCCCTGGTGGACGTGCGGGCGGCGGAATTGCGCGCCCTGGCCATGACGCCGAAGATGGCCTTCCTGTTCGACCGCGCGCGGGCGGATTTCAGCCTGGGCACCCTGGACGGGTTGCGCACCGGGGTGGATGGCGACACGCCATTGCACGATCTGCTGGACGGCTACAATTCCATGATCTCCAACGTGATCGCGTCCTCGGCCCGGCTGGGCGGACACGATCTCACCAATCTAATCGCCGCCTATATGGATTTGGGCCATGTGAAGGACCGCATCGGGCGCGCCCGCTCCATCGGCGCGACGTGGTTGCTGCAGGGCCGCCGCGACCCCGAGCTGATGCGCATGTTCGTGGAAGCCCATGCCGAGCAGGAAGCCTTCCTGCAATCCTTCCGCGGCCATGCCTCGGTTCACCAATGGGAATTGTTCGAACAATTGGTGGGAACGCCGCTGCTGGCCGAAGTGGACCGCCTGCACAACCTTGCCATCAGCAGCAGCCTGAGCACCGCCGATTCCGCGTCGTGGCACCAGACCCACATGTCGGTGACCCAGAAGATCACCCGCGCCGAGGAAATCCTGGCCGGCGAGATGGAGGCGCAGATCCACTCCAACCTGCGCTCGGCCCAAATCACCTTCTATCTGGTGGTGGCTGTGGTGGTGGGGCTGGTGGTGTTCTCGCTGGAGACCCTGCGGCGCAGCGAACGCCGCGCCACCATCGCCGAAAAACAGTCGCGCAAACTGTACCGCGCGGTGGAGCAAAGCCCGGTCTCGATCATGATCACCGATTTGTCCGGCCTGATCGAATACGTCAATCCCGCCTTCAGCCGCATGACCGGGTTCGAGCGCGACGAAGTGCTGGGCGCCAATCCACGCCTGCTGCGCTCGCCGCTGACGCCCCAGGACGTCTATGACAACATGTGGCGCATCATCGGCACCGGCCACGAATGGCGCGGCGAGATCGTCAACCAGCGCCGCGACGGCACCGTCTATTGGGAGCACATGACCATCGCCCCGGTGAAGGGGGCCGATGGCAGGGTGTGCAACTACATCGCTGTGAAGGAGGACGTCACCGAGGTCCGCTCGCTGCGTCAGGCCTTGGAACGCGAACACGCCAATATCCGCCGGGTGCTGGAAGCCATGCATGACGGCATCGCCCTGACCGACGACCAGGGCGCCTTCCAATACGCCAACCCGGCGCTGGTGGCCGAATTCGGCGCGGTGGACGGCAGGGTGGCGTCCGAAGTGTTTGACACGCCCGAAACGCCGCCCACGGAAATCACCACCCGCAGCGAATGGCGCTCCGAGCAGACCGGGCGCACCTATGACCTGACCGCCACCTGGGTGCACAACCCCGATACCAGCCTGTCCCTGCTGCAGGTGTTCCACGACATCACCACCCGCAAGCAGGCGGAGGAAGCGGTCAACAGCGCCCGCGAAGCCGCTGAGTTGGCGAACCGGGCGAAAAGCGAATTCCTGGCAACCATGAGCCACGAATTGCGCACCCCGCTGAACGCCATCATCGGCTT
>JACMKT010000276.1 GCA_014380005.1 Rhodospirillales bacterium | reverse complement strand
CTTCCTCGTCGATTTGAAGGAGACGATCCTCAGCCGTAGGTCCTTGAGGCTCGGCATCGGATTTCAGACCCCTTAATCGAAAGACTTCGCGTAACCATCCAGGAGAGCCTTGAGCTTCCCTTCGGTGTCGGCGCTGATCTGCTTCTCGGTGGAGATGGCGGTCAGAATGTCCGGAGCCTTCGACTTGACTTCGGCCAGCAGGCCCTTCTCGAAGCGGCCAACATCGCGGACTTCGATCTTGTCCAGGTAGCCCTTCACGCCGGAGAAGATGGAAATCACTTCCTCTTCGGTGGACATGGGGGCGAACTGGGGCTGCTTCAGCAGCTCGGTCAGACGGGCACCGCGAGCCAGCAGACGCTGGGTCGAGGGGTCCAGATCCGAGGCGAACTGGGCGAAGGCGGCCATTTCACGATACTGGGCCAGCTCCATCTTGATGGTACCGGCAACCTGCTTCATGGCCTTGATCTGGGCGGCGGAGCCGACGCGCGACACCGACAGACCGACGTTCACGGCGGGGCGGATGCCCTTATAGAACAGCTCGGTCTCAAGGAAGATCTGACCGTCGGTGATCGAAATCACGTTGGTCGGAATGTAGGCCGACACGTCGTTCGCCTGGGTCTCGACGACCGGCAGAGCGGTCAGCGAGCCGTTACCGGCGGCGTCGCCCATCTTGGCTGCGCGCTCCAGCAGACGGGAGTGCAGGTAGAACACGTCGCCGGGATAGGCTTCGCGGCCCGGCGGGCGGCGCAGCAGCAGCGACATCTGACGATAGGCGACGGCCTGCTTGGACAGATCATCATAGATGATCAGGGCATGCATGCCGTTGTCGCGGAAGTATTCGCCCATGGTGCAGCCGGCGTAGGGGGCGATGAACTGCAGCGGAGCGGGCTCCGAGGCAGTGGCAGCCACCACGATGGTGTATTCCATGGCGCCGTAATCGGTCAGGGTCTTGACGATCTGAGCGACGGTCGAGCGCTTCTGACCCACGGCGACGTAGATGCAGTAGAGCTTGGCCTTTTCGTCGGTCCCGGCGTGGGCGGCCTTCTGATTGATGATGGTGTCGATCAGAATGGCGGTCTTGCCGGTCTGACGATCGCCAATCACCAACTCGCGCTGGCCACGGCCAATGGGGATCAAGGCGTCAACGGCCTTGATGCCGGTGGACATGGGCTCATGCACCGACTTACGCGGAATGATGCCCGGGGCCTTGACGTCCACGCGCTTCAATTCGGTGGAGTCGATGGGGCCCTTGCCGTCGATGGGATTGCCCAGCGCGTCGACGACGCGGCCCAGCAAACCCTTGCCGACGGGAACCTGCACGATGGTGCCGGTACGCTTGACGACGTCGCCTTCCTTGATGTTCCGGTCGTCGCCGAAGATCACGATACCGACATTGTCGGTCTCGAGGTTCAGCGCCATGCCCTTGATACCACCAGGGAATTCAACCATCTCACCGGCCTGGACCTTATCCAGACCATGGACGCGAGCGATACCATCACCAACCGAGAGCACCTGGCCAACCTCGGCGACTTCCGCCTCGGTGCCGAAATTGGCGATCTGTTGCTTCAGGATCGCGGAGATCTCAGCCGCGCGGATTTCCATTATCCAACCCCTTTCATAGCGAGCTTAAGGTGCTGCAGCTTCGTCTTAAGCGAGCTGTCAACCATGCGGGAACCGACTTTCACCACCATGCCGCCCAGCAAAGCCGGGTCGACCGCCACGTCCACGGCGACATCGCCGCCAAACGCGGTTTTGAGGTTCGACACCAGCGCATCCAACTGAGCGGGGCTCAGCGGGACGGCGGTAGCGACATGCGCTGAAAGTTCGCCGCGCTTAGCGGCGAGCCGGCCCAGATACGCCTCGATCACCCCAAGCAGGGAGAACAGGCGGCGGTTCTGAGCAACCAGCCCCAGGAAGTTCACGGTCAAACCGGAGAACTTCGCGGCCTCGGCGAGCGCGGCGATTGCCTTGCCCGATTCGGTGCGGGTCAGCACGGGAGAGTCGAGAAGGCGACGCAGATCCGCGCTATCGCGAATCATCGCCTTCAGTGTCTTGAGGTCGCCCGCCACCTGATCGAGCACGCCCTGGCTTTCGGCCAGCTCGAAGAGCGCGGTGGCATAGCGTTCGGCGATCACGCCAATTGTTTCGGATGGCACCTGGGCAAGTCCTTCGGGTCAGGTCGAAACTAATTCGCCAAGCGGGCCTAAAATCTTGTTTTTCAAGCACATTCCTTGCCCTCAAGGACTTTCGCCCTCAAAAGCGCGTCGGTTAACTAGCACATCGGGTATTGCGTTGCAAGACGACTCCTGCCCGTT
>JACMKT010000275.1 GCA_014380005.1 Rhodospirillales bacterium | reverse complement strand
GGAATGGCTGGAAAAGGCCCAGTTGGACCGCGTCGGCTGCTTCAAATACGAGAACGTCTCGGGCGCCGCCGCCAATGCCCTGGACGAGCATGTGGACGAGGACGTCAAGGAAGAGCGCTTCAACCGCTTCATGGAAGCGGCCCGTCGCATTTCCGATGCCCGCAACCAGTTGAAGATCGGCACCACCGTGGAAGTCCTCATCGACGAAGTGGATGAGGACGGTGCGTTCGGCCGCACCTGGGCCGACAGCCCGGAAGTGGATGGCTGCGTCTATCTGGAAGAAACCGATCTGGAGCCGGGCGACATCGTCCTGGTCAAGGTCGAACACGCCGAAGACCACGATCTATGGGGCCACGTGGTAGGCCATCCCGAACCGAGGAAGCGCCGGGCTTAGTCCAGCCAAGTGAAGTCGGGCAGCGACAGTTTGCGCTGCCCGCCATCGGCTGTGCTGATGGTCAGAACCATGCGCGCCCGTACTGCCGCTTTCTGGCTAAGAAACCCCTTATCCGCCAACGCCCGCACTGCCGGCGAGGCACCCACGGGCAAGTCCAGATGAATGCCGGTGATCTCTGCCAAACCGGCGGCCTGCTGGCGGTTGCCGGCCATGCCGTCGGGCCAAGCATCGGGGCGGGCGTCACCCGGCGAGCGGAATAGGAAGGGCTGGCGCGGGTCGTCACTGGCCAGGGCCACCGACATGCTCATGCCATCGGGCAAGAACGGCGGCTTGTAGTCCCAGCAGGGGAACGGCAGGCGCCCACGCATACCAATACCGAACGGACAGGCCCCGGTCTCGCGCCAGCGCGACCGCTCGGACAGCCGGGTGCGGGCCACCGGGGTCGAGACCAGCTCGGCCGGGTCCTCGGGCCATAGCAGCTCAAGATAGGCATTGTCGAAGCAGGCTGCGATGTTGGCCGTCCCCTGGCCGGGATGCGCCCGGCGGAAACTTTCGGTCAGGCCGCAGAATTCCAGCGCGGCCAAAGCGGCGGCGCGGTCATCGACGAACACGAAAACGTGGCAAAGATTTGTCCCCATTGGGGAAGATTACGCGGGCCGCGATGACAACACAACCGGGCAATCACCTAGGGAGCGATAGAGCAGCGGGCTTTGAAGGTGTACCCCCTATTCGGTAATGACACTCCGCCCCCTGCTACCCCACCCTACCTCCGACGACAGACCCCACGGAGACGCTATCCCCATGGTCCAACTGCTCGGCTTCGAGAGCCACGAAGAAACCCTGGTCACCGACATGATCGCCCAATTCGCCTTGGACAATTACGTCATGACCGAATTGCGGCGCGTCGAAAAACTCGATCTGCCCGGCTATAACGGCAAAGTGGTGCCGACCCGCATCGGGATGTCCAAGGACATCGAAATGACCATGATGCTGTCCTGCCTGAGTCCGTTCACCGTGGCCCACGAATTGGCCCATGTGTCGGATATCTCGACCCGGCGGCAGGAGACCTTGGACAATTTGTCCCTGGACATGCCCACCAGCTGGCATCTGGCGCACCGCATGTCGAGCGAGTACTACGCCAACCGCATCGCCTGCGATTATTCGGAAGAGCACCACATCTTCCAGGCCTTCCAGAACGACATGGCGGGCTTGCGCATGTCGGTGCAGGACGGCGAGTGGGCATCCACTTTGATCCACTACGCCCTGCTGCTGGGGATCATGCACGGCATGAAGCGCATGGATTGCGACCCCATCAAGCTGCTGGGCGCCGCCATGAACCTGCCCGATGCGGTCATGGCCGGGATCGAGGGCTTTCGCCACCAATCCGAAATGTTCTTCGACGGCTATGGTGCGCCGCTGGCCCAGGCTGCCTGATTAGACAAACTTGCGGAACGGCAAGTCACGGCCTTCCATGGCCCAGGTCACGGCATCAAGGAAGGTGTCCACGCCGCAGGGCTTGCTGACCAGCCCGACGAAGCCGCAATCCTTCAGTTCCGCCACCAGACTGTCACGCTGAACGGCGGTCAATGCGATGATGGGGATATGGCGGGTCTCGGGGGCCGCCTTGAGACCGCGTGCCACCTCGAAGCCCGAGCTGTTTGGCAGGGTCAGATCCAGCAGCACCAGCCCTGGACAGCACTGAATGGCAGTGGGCAGCACCGCCTTGGCGTTGTCCACCAGTTCGGCCCGGTACTCGGTCAGTCCCAACAACTCGGCATAGAGCTCGAGGTTGACGACGTTATCGTCGACGATCAGGACTGTCCGCTGGGACATAAGGGCTCCACACTTAATGGCTGGGGCGCCGGCGCACGCCCAACCGAGGACAATAGCTCATCCAAGGTAGCCAGGAATTCGGGTATATCCAAGGGCTTCATGAGGTATTTCACGAAGCCCGCCTCCAATCCTCGGCGCATGGCCCCTTGGGTGACGTTGGCCGACAGGGCGATAACCGGAATATTCCGGGTCTTTTCCATCTGCTTGAGCTGGCGCACCGCCTCGATGCCGTCCATGCCGGGCAGATTGACGTCCAGCACAATGATATCGGGCATCTCACGCAAGGCCAGTTCCAGGCCAAGTTCAGCGGTGTGGGTGGTGGTCAATGCCACATTGGGCAATTCCGACGCCAGCGCCCGCATGAGCTGGATGTTGGCCGGGTTATCCTCCACGTAAAGCAGCCGCCACAGACAGCCATGGCTCGCCAGTTCCAGGGAATGGATATCCGCCGGCTGGCACGGGCCGGTCTCGGTCGCGACGGCACCGTCCACCCGGGGCACGTCCACCCAGAAGGTCGTGCCGACGCCTTCCTCGGTATCGAAGCCCATGTGCCCGTTCATGGCCTCCACCAACCGCTTGGTGATGGTCAGCCCGACGCCGGTGCCCTCTACCTCCGTGACTTCGGCGCCCAGGCGGTTGAAGGGCTGGAACAGCGATGCGCGCTTATCGACGGGGATGCCCGGCCCGGTGTCGGTGACGGCAAAGCGGACCATACCGTCCGCACCGGTGGTCACCGCCAGGGAAACCGTACCGTTGGGCCGGTTGTACTTGATGGCGTTGGAGACGAGGTTCAGCAGCACCTGCTTGAAGCGGGTGTAGTCGATCCACACCTGGGCGCGGTCGTCCACGCGCCAATCCTCGACCACCACGCCGTTACGCTGGGCATAGGACCGCGCCAAAGCCACACATTCGGTCATCAGCGGCACCGGGTCCACCGGTTCCACCGACAAGGCCAGCTTTCCGGCCTCGATGCGGGCAAGGTCCAGCACCTCGTTGATCAGTTCCAGCAGGTGGTTGCCGCCCTTAAGGATATGGCCAAGCTGCCCGCGCTGCTTGTCGGTCAGCGGGCCGGGCCGTCCGGTCATGAGCAATTGGGCAAAGCCCAGGATGGCGTTCAACGGGGTGCGCAGCTCGTGGCTCATGGAGGACAGGAAGTCCGACTTGGCCTGATTGGCGCTGTCGGCGGCTTCCTTGGCCCGTTCCAGCTCGCATTGATGCAGTTCCAGATTGGCAAGGGCGGAGCGCAGGGATTCCTCGGCAAACTGACGCTCGGCGATCTCTTGCTGCAATTCGCCGGTGCGCTCTTCGACCCGCACCTCCAACTCGTCGCGGGCGTGGCGCAATTCCTCATTGGCCTGAGACAGCAACAGGCCGGACTCGTGCAGTTGCTCATAGGGCTTGCGGATGGTGCCCAGGAACAGGCCCTGATAGACCAGCACATAGGACACCATGATGTAGAGGTGGCCCATCTGGTTGTAGATGTCGAACGGGTTGGTGTAGATGGCAAAATACAATCCGCCAAGCCCCATAACCCAGGCGGCGGAGGCCAGCCCCAGGTGACCACTCAACCCCTTGTCGCGCCACAGCAGGCCGGCAGCCACAAGGAACAATGCGTTCAGGAAAATCTCGGTCGTAACCTTGAAGGCGGTCAGCCCCTCGCCGGGGATAAAGGTGCGCGGCAAATCCTCCAGGCGGAACAACGCCGCGTAAAAGGCCAGGGCGACCCACGCCAGCACACCCGCCAATACCAGCCCGTGAGAGCGCGCATGGGCAAACGGACGCCATGGCCGCAACGCCGCCGCCAGCAGACAGGTGACCGCCAAGGCCCGTTCGGCGAACCAGAAAGCGATGGCCTTCTCGGACCCGCTGACGGTCACGAAGGACGGCATGCCCTTATAAGACAGCGTATGACCGATATTGAGCAAACCGATGCCGAGGAAACCAGCAGCCAGGATGGACAGATTGCCGGATCGGCCACGCTTGTGGGAATTCCAGCCGATGCCAAAGACTAGTCCCGCGACCACCGTGGTGAAGCTTTCCACCGTCTGATGGGCGGCCAGATAATCATCCAGATTGGTGAATAGCGTGATGCGCGGCAAGGCGGGCATGAAGGCGAACAGCGCGGTCAGCACCACCGCGGTGACCACGGCATTGCGCGCGTGCTCGGTTTGGCCACCGGCAAACCCGCGCCCTGCGAGATCCATGTCGTTCATACGCCCCCCAAAGGCCTTCTGGTCACAACGGAAGGGCAACATTCTACCACAGGGCGCGATGGCCGCAAGTCACCGGCCTTTCCTGGACCAATTCAATATCGCGCATCGCATGCAGAGCCTTGCCCCCGCCTTCCCTGCCAGACCATAATGAGCGCAAATGCGGCATGGTGAAGCGATGACGTTCCGGGTATTGATGGATCAGACAGAGGAAGCGGCGGGCGGGCCCGAGCAGGAGGCTCTTGGGCCGCTGCTGGATCGCCTTGAAGCGCTTTCCGCCACCCTGGAAAGCATAGGCGCCGGCGACCATTCCACCGAAGCGGTGCTGGAAACCCTGTCCCGCATGGAACGGCGCGACCTCCACGCCATCTCCGCCATCGACACCTTCGCCACCGCGCTGAAAAGCGTCAGCCAGCATCTGGCCCATGTGCGCCAAGCGGTGCAGTTGGCCAATGCTCAGAACGGCCCCAAGCTGGACGCATTGGTCACCCGCCTGGGTGATATCGAGGCGCGCCTGGATGCCGGCCTAACCGCCAATGTGGATTTCGACTTCTCCCCCATGGTCGCGGCGCTGGACAGCATCAGCCAGCGCTTGGCCGGGCTGGAGACCAAGCTGGACGCCCTGCCCGCCCAGCAGCAAGACCATTGGCCGTTCGACACCGATGCCTTCGCCAACGCCCTTGCCTCCATCGCCGACCGCTTGGCTCGGGTCGAGGCTAAAGTGGACAGCGTGGCGCAGCAGCCGGCGCTGGAACCGGAAGCCACCAACCAGGTCCTGCAAACCATCGCGCGCCGGGTGTCGCGGGTCGAGCACAAGGTGGACAGCGGCGCCGA
Organism: Rhodospirillales bacterium; assembly: GCA_014380005.1. Classification (GTDB taxonomy): domain Bacteria; phylum Pseudomonadota; class Alphaproteobacteria; order Rhodospirillales; family Magnetospirillaceae; genus Magnetospirillum. The sequence goes on along the minus strand of JACMKT010000275.1, from coordinate 19,256 downwards.
TGGTAACTCCATCGCCGCCTGCCTGCTGGCCGTGGATCACCGGCTGTCACGCATCGAAGGCGGATTGGGCATGGACCGCCCCATGCCCACCGCCGACGAAATCCCCGATCTGGTTGAAGTGGTGGATGCGGAGCAAAGCGCGGAACCGCCGGCAGAGCCCCTGCTTCCCGCCGAAGAGGAGCAGCCCGGCGGACGCGAGCGGGTGGATGTGTTGCTGGAGCAGGTCTTTAAGGTTCTGGCGCGTTAAACGTTCGGCTCGTCATCCATGGCCGCATCACGGCGGCCTTCCACCAGCACCTTCAGCACCACGGTGACCAAGGCCAGCAACGTCAGCACCGAGGCGGCGGCGAAAGCGCCGGAGCTGTCGTAATCGTGATACAGAAGATCGATATACAGCGGCAGCGTGTTGGTCTCGCCACGGATATGACCCGACACCACCGAGACGGCGCCGAACTCGCCCAGTGAGCGGGCGGCACACAGGATCAGTCCATAGAACAGCGCCCATTTCACATTGGGCAGCGTCACCGACAGGAACGTGCGCAAACCCCCTGCCCCCAGCACCTGCGCGGCTTCCTCTTCCTCGGTGCCCTGCAATTGCATAAGCGGCATGACCTCGCGGGCCACGAAGGGGCTGGTGACGAACAGGGTTGCCAGGATGATGCCGGGCACGGCGAACATGATCTTGACGTCATGATCCATGAGCCAGCCACCCAGCAGGCCCGAGCTGCCATAGACCATCATGGTGGCCACACCGGCGACGATGGGCGAGACGGAGAACGGCACCTCGATCAAACTGACCAGCCACTTCTTGCCCTGCCAGCGGAACTTGGTCACCGCCCACGCCACCGACAAGCCGTAGACGGCGTTGACGGGAACCACCACCGCCACGGTCAGCAGAGACAAACCGATGGCGCCCAGGGTTTCCGGTGCCGAGATGGCGCGCCACCAAACGTCAAAACCCTTGCCGAAGGCATGAACGAAAACCACCGCAGTGGGCACGCCGAGGATCAGCAGTGCCAGCACGACAGCCAGACCAATCAGCACCCGCCGACCCCAATTGGCGCGTTGGGTATGGTGGCGATGATGGATGGCCATGGATGGGATCATGGGATCAGCCCCTATCCAGATAACGCTGCTGCCACGCTTGCAGCGCGTTGGTCGCCAGCATGACCAGGAACGCCATGGACAGCACCACGGTGGCAATGGCGGTGGCTGCGCCATACTCGTATTCCTCAAGCCGGATGTAGATCAGCAGTGCGGTGATTTCCGTTTCGAACGGACGGTTGCCGGCAATGAAGATGATGGCGCCGAACTCGCCCAGGCAGCGGGCGAAGGCCAAGGTGATACCGGCGATCAGCGCGGGGGCGATGGTAGGCAGCACCACCTTGAAGAACACCTGCCACTCGCTGGCACCCAGGATGCGGGCGGCTTCCTCGGCCTCCAAATCCAGATCTTCGATCACCGGCTGCACCGTGCGAACCACGAAGGGCAGGCTGGTGAAGGCCATGGCGACGGCGATGCCGGGCTGAGCGTGGGCGATTTTGATCCCCAGCGGCACCAGGAACTGGCCGAACCAGCCATTGGGGGCGAACACCGCCGTCAGTGCCACGCCGGCCACCGCCGTGGGCAAGGCGAACGGCAGATCCATCAGGGAATCCAGCAGCCGGCGGCCGGGAAAGTCGTAGCGCGCCAGCACCCAGGCGAACAGCAGCCCGACCACGGCGTTGAAGGCGGCTGCTTCAGCGGCGGAAACCAGGGTGATCTGATAGCTGGCAAGGGCGCGCGGACTGGTGGTGGCAGCCAGGAAGGCGGCGCCGGTCATGCCGCCGGCCTTGATCAGCAGGGCGGCGATGGGCAGAAGGACGATGAGGCCAAGATAGGTGACCGTCAGCCCCATGGTCAGGGAAAATCCCGGCAGCACGCCCCGTTTCACTTAAAGCCCCCTGCGGCGGAAAGCGCGAAGGGATAGCTTAGGACGTGCCGCCGTTCCACTAGATTCACCGCTTCTCGAACACTTGATCGAGAATGCCACCCTCGGCGAAATGGACCTTCTGAATGTTGCCCCAGCCGCCGAACAACTGAACGGTGTAAAGGCGCACGGACGGGAACTGGGCTTTGTACTTCTCCGCCACCTTGGCGTTGGCCACACGATTGAAGTTCTTGGCCAGGATGTCCTGAGCCTCATCCGAATACAGGTAGTTCAGATAGGCGGTCGCCACTTTGCGCGAGCCGCGCTTATCGGCCACCTTGTCCACCACGGCCACCGGGAATTCCGCCAACAGGCTGACCGGCGGGACAATGATGTCGAACTTTTCCTTGCCGAACTCACGCTGGATGCCGTTGACCTCGGCTTCGAAGGTGATCAGCACGTCGCCGGTCTCACGCTCCACGAAGGTGGTGGTGGCGCCGCGCCCGCCGGTGTCGAACACCGGAACGTTCGCCAATAGCTGACGGACGAATTCCTTGGCCTTGGCTTGATCGTTGCCGAACTTCTCCAGCGCGAAGGCGTAGGCGGCCAGATAGGTGTAGCGCGCATTGCCCGAGGTCTTGGGGTTGGGGAACACCACCTTGACGTCGGAACGCACCAGATCATCCCAGTTTTTGATGCCCTTGGGGTTGCCCTTGCGCACCAGGAACGCCGGCAACGAGTAATACGGCGAAGCCTGATTGGGGAAGGCCTGCTGCCAATCGGGACGCACCAAGCCCTTATCAGCCAACACCTGGACGTCGGTCACCTGATTGAAGGTGACCAAATCAGCGGGCAATCCTTCAAGGATGGAGCGCGCCTGCTTGGACGAACCGCCATGGGACTGCTTCACCTCGATGGTCTGGCCGGTCTCTTTCTTCCACTGCGCCTGGAAGGCCGGGTTGATCTGGGCATAAAGCTCGCGGGCGATGTCATACGAGACATTGAGGATGTCGCTCGGCCCCTTGTCCTGGGCGGACGCGGCGAGCGGAGCCAAGGTCAGCCCCAGCGCGGCGAAGGCGGCAATTACACGAGTCTTCATGGCGGCACTCCGATAAATCACACCCAGACTATATGGACGCGCCATGTTTCACGCAAGCTTGGTGTTGGAATAATATAATTAACACATATATGCTGTTATTAGCGAGCAAGCGCAAAGCCCATGCGTCCACGGACTTTGCCTCAATCACATATTCGGATAGCTCGGCCCGCCGCCGCCTTCAGGCACCGTCCAGGTGATGTTCTGAGTGGGGTCCTTGATGTCGCAGGTTTTGCAGTGCAGGCAGTTCTGGGCATTGATCTGCATGCGCGCCCCCTCGACGATCTCATAGACGCCCGCCGGGCAATAGCGCTGCTCGGGGGCGTCGTAGAGGGCCAGATTGACGGAAATAGGAATTTCTTCGTCCCGCAGCCGCAGATGGCTGGGCTGATTTTCCTCGTGATTGGTGTTGGAGATAAACACCGAACTGAGCTTGTCGAAACTGATGCGGCCATCGGGTTTGGGATAAGCGATGGGCGCGCAGCCCGACGCCCGCTTCAACTGCATATGGTCGGGCTTGTGGTGCAGCGTCCACGGCGCCTTGCCGCGCAGTACATAGGTGTCCACAGCCGAGTAAGCGATGGCCGCCCACAGCCCCCATTTGAACGAGGGCTTGATGTTGCGCACCCGGTGCAGTTCGTCATGGACCCAGCTTTGCTTGAGCGCAGCCGGATAACCCACCGCCTCAGCCCCCTCGCCCGCCAACAAGGCCACCACGGCTTCCGCCGCCAGCATGCCCGACTTCATGGCGGTGTGACTGCCCTTGATCTTGGGCACGTTGAGGAAACCGGCACCATCACCCACCAGCACACCGCCGGGGAAGCTGAGCTTTGGGATAGACTGGATGCCCCCCGCCGAAATGGCCCGCGCGCCATAGGAAATGCGCCTGCCGCCTTCGAACAGGGGACGGATAGCGGGGTGGGTCTTGAAACGCTGGAATTCGTCGAAAGGCGACAGATGGGGATTGGCATAGCCCAGGCCGACCACGAAGCCGACCACCACCAGATTGTCCTCCAGATGATAGAGGAACGAACCGCCATAGGTGTCCGTCTCCAGCGGCCAGCCCACAGTGTGGACGATCTTGCCCAGGGAGTGCTTGGCCGGATCGACCTCCCACAATTCCTTGATGCCCAGGCCATAGGTCTGCGGGTCACAGTCGCGGCGCAGGTCAAAGCGTTCCATGACGATTTTAGTCAGACTGCCCCGGCAGCCCTCGGCGAAGATGGTCTGGCGGGCGTGCAGTTCGACGCCGGGGGTATGGGCGTGGGTTGGCTCGCCGTCCTTGCCGATGCCCATATCGCCGGTGACGACGCCTTTGACCGCGCCGTCAGGGTGGTAAAGCACCTCGGACGCGGCAAAGCCGGGGAAGATTTCGACGCCCATTTCCTCGGCCTGGGCGGCAAGCCAGCGGCACAGATTGCCCAGGGAAATGATGTAATTACCGTCGTTATGCATCTGCGGCGGCACCACCAACGGAATCGCCTTGGTGGCGGTCAGCAGCATGAAGCTGTCATGACTGGCCCGTGTCTCCAGCGGCGCCCCCTTGTCACGCCAATCGGGGATCAACTCGGCCAGGGCATGGGGCTCGAATACCGCACCAGACAGGATATGGGCACCCACCTCGGAGCCCTTTTCCAGCACGCAGACCGAAAGCTCGGGGTTCAGTTGCTTGGTGCGGATGGCGGCGGCCAGCCCGGAAGGGCCGGCGCCCACCACGACCACATCGAATGCCATGCTTTCGCGTGTCATCGCCGAACCTCGTTTTGGTGGAAAAAGGAAGGGGGCGGGCTGAGTGCCATTCGGGAAAACCCACCCCCTCCAAGTGCGGCCACATAGGGCTTTGGAGGGCCGCGAACACCGAAAGTTTTTAGTGTGACGCGGCGCCTTCCGCACCCAAGCCGGTCTGGCCGCGGACGAACTGGTCGTCGAAGGCCGCTTGCTCGTGACCGGCACGCACGCTGTTGTCCAATTTGGACACCACGAACGCCACCAGGAACGCCGCCGGCATGGAGAACAGCGCCGGCTGGTCATAGGGGAACAGCGCCTGGGCATTGCCCAGAACGGTCTTCCACACCGCCGGGCCAAGGACGACCAAGGTCACCGCCGACACTAAGCCGGACAAACCGCCCAGCAGCGCGCCACGGGTGGTCAGCCCCTTCCAGAACATGGACAGGAACAGGATGGGGAAGTTGGCCGAAGCGGCGACGCCGAAGGTCAGGCCGACCAGGAACACCAGATTCTGCTTCTCGAACAGAATGCTCAGGGTCACGGCGATGACGCCCAGGCCCATGGACGCCATCTTGGAGGCGCGCACTTCGGCGCGTTCCGAAGCGCGGCCCTTCATGATGACATTGGCGAACAGATCATGGGAGATGGCCGATGCTCCGGCCAGAACCAGACCGGCCACCACGGCGAGGATGGTGGCGAAAGCCACCGCCGACAGGAAGCCCAGCATCATGTTGCCACCCAGCGCCTTTGCCAGATGCATGACCGCCATGTTGTTGCCGCCCACCAGCTTGCCGCCGACCTTGCCGGCGTCGAAGAATTGCGGGTCGGTGCCGACGATGGTGATGGCGGCAAGGCCCAGGATGCAGACAACCATAAAGAAGAAGCCGATGAAGCCGGTGGCATAGAACACCGACTTACGGGCCGCCTTGGCGTCGGCCACGGTGAAGAAGCGCATGAGGATGTGGGGCAGACCGGCAGTGCCGAACATCAGACCCACCGACAGCGACACGGCGGAGACCGGGTCGGCCAGCAAAGTGCCCGGACCCATGATCTTGATGCCGTCCTTGTGTACGTCCACGGCGCGCGACGCCATGGTCTCGAAGCTGAAGCCGAACTGAGAGAACGCCAGGAACACCAGCACGGTACCGCCACACAGCAGCAGACAGGCTTTGATGATCTGCACCCAGGTGGTGGCGAGCATGCCGCCGAAGGTCACATAGATCATCATCAGCGCGCCGACGATGATCACGGCATAGGTGTAGTCCAGGCCGAACAGCAATTGGATCAACTGGCCGGCACCCACCATCTGCACGATCAGATAGAAGCAGCACACGGTCAGCGAGCCAATGGCGGCGAAGCTGCGGATCTTGGTCTGGTCCAGGCGATAGGAGGCGATATCGGCGAAGGTATATTTGCCGAGATTGCGCAGCCGCTCTGCCATGAGGAACAGAATGACCGGCCAGCCGACGAAGAAGCCGATGGTGTAGATGAAGCCGTCGAAGCCCTTGGCGAACACCATGCTGGACAGGCCCAGCAGGGTGGCCGCCGACATGTAGTCACCGGCAATGGCGAGACCGTTCTGCAGGCCGGTGATGCCGCCGCCGGCAGTATAGAAATCCGCCGCCGTGCGGGTGCGGGTCGAGGCCCAATAGGTGATGCCCAGAGTCACGGCGACGATGGCCAGGAACATGCCGATGGCGGGCAGATTCAGCGCCTGCTTTTCCGCCCCTTCAATGGCGGCGAGGGCAGGATTGGCAAGCAGCAGGAATGGCAGGCCCAAGGCCCAGTTGAGGCGGTTCATCACAGCGCCTCCCGCAGGATTTCGTTGTTCAGGTCGTCAAATTCCGTGTTGGCCCGGCGCACATACAGACCGGTGAGAATCCACGACAACACAATGATACCAGCCCCCGCCAGCACGCCCACGCTGGTCCGGCCACCGGACAACGACGTGTGCAGCAATTGCGGCGCGAACGCGACAATGGCGATGAATCCATAATAGGCAGCCAGCACGATGGCGCTCAGACGCCACGCCATGCGGGAACGTTTGACCACCAGTTCTTGAAATTTTGGATTGGCGCGGACGCGCTCGTACATGGGTTTGGACATGCAGCCTCCTCCTGATTGCGGGCGCGTCTTTTTCACAGCGCGCTTTTTTGCATAGGTGATCCTACGTGGCTGCAGGCCTGCATACGATGTCGCCCCCGCTCAATGCGTGTGGTTGATTTTGCCACTTGGCTGGTAAATCCTTCCATGAAGGGCGAGCGAAGAGGACATTGCCGTGTCCGCTACCCCGCGATTAGCCTCGACGCCAAATCATCAAAAGAACCTGAGGAGCGCTGTCCATGACCGCCTACACCCCTCCCCTCCGCGACATGGAATTCGTGCTAACCCATCTGGCCGGTTTGGACGAAGTGGCCGCCCTGCCGGGCTATGAGGAAGCCTCGCCCGAACTGGTGCACAGCGTGCTGGAGGAAGCGGGCCGCATCGCCGCCGAAGTGCTGGCCCCCATCAATCAGCAGGGTGACCGCCAGGGTGCCAAGCTGGTGGATGGCGTGGTGCGTGTTCCCGAGGGCTGGGACAAAGCCTATGGCACCTTGATGGACGGCGCCTGGGTCGGCCTGCCATTCGCCGCCGAATGGGGCGGCCTGGGCCTGCCCGGATTGGTCAACGCCGCCGTGTCCGAGATGTGGCAAGCCGCCAACATGGCCTTCACCCTGTGCCCCATGCTGACCCAGGGCGCCGTCAACGCCATCCTGGAATGCGGCTCAGCCGAGCAGAAGGCCACCTATCTGCCCAAGCTGGTCACCGGTGAATGGGCCGGCACCATGAACATCACCGAATCCGGGGCGGGCTCTGACCTGGGCGCCATCCGCACCAAGGCGGTGAAGGCCGGCGACCATTACCTGATCTCGGGCCAGAAAATCTTCATCACCTATGGCGACCATGAGATGACCGAAAACGTCATCCATCTCGCCCTGGCCCGCACTCCCGACGCGCCCCCCGGCGTGAAGGGCATCTCGCTGTTCATCGTGCCGAAATTCCTGGTGGAGGAAGACGGCAGCGTGGGCATGCGCAACGACGTGGCCTGCGTGTCGCTGGAGCACAAGCTGGGCATCCACGGCAGCCCCACGGCGGTGATGTCGTTCGGCGACCATGGCGGCGCCGTGGGCTACCTAGTGGGCGAGGAAAATCGCGGGCTGGAATACATGTTCGTGATGATGAACCACGCCCGCCTGAATGTGGGCCTGCAAGGACTGGGCATCGCCGAGCGGGCCTATCAGCAGGCGCGCGACTATGCCCGCGAGCGCATCCAGGGCAAGCCGGTGGGCGCGGCGGCGGTCACCCCCATCATTGATCACCCCGACGTGCGCCGCATGCTGATGACCATCAAATCCCATGTGGAGGCCATGCGCGCCCTGGCCTATGTGGCAGCGGCAGCCTTGGACAAGGCCCATGCGGAGCCCGACGCGGCCCTGCGTGAGGGGGCCAAGCGCCACGCCGAATTCCTCAACCCCATCGTCAAGGGCTGGTGCACGGAAACCGGCGTGGAGATGGCCTCGCTAGGTGTGCAAATCCACGGCGGCATGGGCTATGTGGAAGAAACCGGCGCCGCCCAGCATCTGCGCGACGCCCGCATTACCTCCATCTACGAAGGCACCACCGCCATCCAGGCCAATGATCTGGTCAACCGCAAGATTTTGCGCGACCAAGGCACCACCGCATACGCCGTGCTGGCAGACGTGTCCACCCTGGCTGCCGAATTGTCCGCAGCCAAGGACCACGCCTTGGCCGCCATCGGCCAGTCCTTGGCCGAGGGCGCCTGCTACGCAAAGGAGGCGGTGTACTGGCTGCTGCACAACAATACTGATCCACGCTTGCCGGCGGCGGCGGGCGTGCCGCTGCTGAAGCTGCTGGGCATCGTGTTGGGCGGCTACCAGATGGCCCGCGCCGCCGCCATTGCTCGCAGCCAATTGGACGAAAGCCAGGGCGATGCTGGTTTCCTGGAGGCCAAGCTGAACACCGCTTGGTTCTATGCGGAACACGTGCTGCCGCAGGTGCCGGGCCTGTTGACCTCCATCACCCGAGGCGCCCGCACGGTCATGTCCGTCCCCGCCGACCAGTTGTGAGCCAATCCATGACTCATCAACGCCCCAAGGCCGCCTGCGACGTGTTCGAGGCGCTGGAAACCCGCCGGGCAGTACGCGCCTTCCTGCCCGACGCGGTGGACCGCGCCACGGTGGAACGCATCCTGGCCCTAGCCGCCCGCGCGCCGTCGGGCACCAACCTTCAGCCGTGGAAGGTGTGGGTGGTTGCCGGCGAGCGGTTGGACAAACTGTCGTCGCGCATCCTGGCCGCCCACGAGGCCGACGACCCGGCCTATCAGGACGAGTATCCCTACTACCCCGACCACTGGACCGAACCCTATGTCAGCCGGCGGCGCAAGCTGGGCAAGGACCTTTACGCCCTGCTGGGCATCGGCAAGGGCGATGCTCCGGCCATGAAGCGCCAGTTCGGCCGCAACTACACCTTCTTCGGCGCGCCGGTGGGGCTGTTCGTCACCATCGAACGGTCCATGAATGTGGGTAGCTGGCTGGATTTGGGCACCTTCCTGCAATCCATCCTGCTGGCGGCGCGCGGATTCGGCCTGCACACCTGCCCGCAGCAGGCCTTCGCCAAATACCACCAACTCATCCGCCATGAGTTGAACATCCCCGAGACAGAGATCATCGCCTGCGGAATCGCGCTGGGCTTTGACGACCCGGACGCGCCCGAGAACAAGCTGATCACCGAACGCGAGCCGGTCTCGGCCTTCGCCACCTTCGCCTGGGAGTAAGACCATGCGCGAGATCGTGCTGAAGCATCTGCAAGGCGCCGCCGACTGGATCGCCCCGGTGGAGAACTTCAATTCCCTGGTGGGCATGCACATGGTGGAATGGAGCAAGGACGTCACCCGCATCCGCCTGGATCTGCGCCCCGAGCACCAGAACGGCTATGGCGCCGTCCATGGCGGAGTGCTGCTGACCCTGTTGGACACCGTCTCGGGCTTCGCCGGCATCCATGTGGAGGAAGACGAAGACCCTCTGGGCTGCTTCACCGTGGCCCTGAACGCCAAATTCATCGCCCCCGCCATCTCGGGCGCCCTGTTCGCCGAAGCCCACGCCCAGGGCGGCGGCAAGTCGCTGTTCTTCACCTATGCGAAAATCCGCGACGAAGCCGGCACATTGGTCGCCACCGGCGACAGCACCTTCAAATACCGCAAGCTGCCGTCGGAACTGGTGGCAAAGATCAGGGCGGAGAGCCTCGTGACAACCTGATCACCCTACCGGGGGCCGGCACGGCGCACACACGGCGCGGCGATATTCACCTGGATTGGCGCCGGTCCACTTCTTGAAGGCGCGGTGAAAGGCGCTGGTTTCGGCGAAGCCCAGTTCGGCGGCGATATCCATGACGCTCATGCCGGAATCGCTGAGCAGGTTGATAGCCATGTCGCGGCGCAGATGATCCTTGATGGCCTGATAGGACTGCCCCTCCGCCTCCATGCGGCGGCGCAGGGTCGAGGCCGAGGTGTGCATGTCGTCGGCGATTTCCTCGAAACCGGGCCAGTCCGACGGCGGCAATTCGCGCAGGTGGCGTTGGATTTGGGCAGCCAAGCTTTGGCTGTCCTTGTATTGCACCAGCAAATTCTCCGGCGCCAGGGCCAGGAATTCCTTCAGGTTTTTCTCGGTCCGCACCACCGGCAGGGCAAAGTATTTGGCATCGAAGGCGAAGACCGTCTGGGGCTGGTCGAAGCGCAAATCGGAACAGAACATCAGCGGATATTCCTGGGCCTGGGGTGGCCGGGAATAGGCGAAGGCGGCAGTACGGATGGGGATGCGGCGGTTGACCAGCCAGCAGGCCAGCCGGTGGACGAACATCATCAGGGTTTCTTGCGCGAAGATGCCGGGCGTACGGGTGGGATTGCACGCCTGCAATGTCAGCAACACCATGCCATCATGGCAGGAACAGGTGCCGCACAGATCGTCCAGCATCAGCGCGAAGAAGCGCAGGATGCGCATCATGGCTTTGTCCAGGGTGCGGCAATGGATGACGTTGTGGCACAGCATGGCGAAGCTGCCCACCTTCATGCGCCGGGAATCCTGGCCGAAGAATTCATCGTCCAGCGCCTGGGCAATCAGCCGCAGCAGCACCGTGTAGGTGGGCGACGACACCCGTGCATGGGGCAAGCTCAGCAGATTGGGCGACAGCCCGGTCTGCTCCAGCAGATCGTCAACGTCCAACCCACGCTCGCGGAAACCCTGCAGCACTCCGTCCACGAACAGGATCGAGATGGTGCCCTTTTCCGAATGGTCCTGAGCCATCGCGTTTTACCAGCGCCTCTAACGGGCGCTTCTCCCTTTGCATGCAAGCCTAGCCCAAGACGCAAAATCTGTCAGGAGTTTTGAGCGCTCGCGGCATCGACCCTTTCGCCGCCCCCGCTATAGGCTCGCCCGGTCATTTCCAGCCAGGGAGCATCGCCATGCAGATCAAGGACAAAGTCTTCATCGTCACCGGCGGTGGCTCGGGCCTGGGCGCGGCAGTGGCGCGCATGGTGGTGGAAAACGGCGGCAAGGTGGTCATCGCCGATATCAACGAGGCTGCCGGTCTGGCCCAAGCGTCGGAGCTGGGCGGCAATGCCCGTTTTGCCAAGACCGACGTGGCCGACGAGGCCAGCGCCATCGCCGCCGTGGAATTCACCTTGGCGAGCTTCGGCGGGCTGAACGGCCTGATCAACTGCGCCGGTATCTGTCCGGGCGAAAAGGTGGTTGGCCGCGACGCCCCCCATGCCCTGGCGACCTTCAGCCGTGCCATCACCGTCAATTTGATCGGCAGCTTCAACATGCTGCGCCTTGCCGCCACCGCCATGAGCAAAGGCGAGGCCGATGCGGGCGCCGAGCGCGGTATCATCATCAACACCGCCTCCATCGCCGCCTTCGACGGTCAGATCGGCCAAGCGGCCTATGCGGCATCCAAGGGCGGCATCGTCGGCATGACCCTGCCCATCGCCCGCGAATTGGCCCGCTTCGGCATCCGCGTCATGACCGTGGCGCCGGGCATCTTCGCCACCCCCATGGTCCAGGCCATGCCGCAGGAGGTGCAGGACTCACTGGCCAAGCTGGTGCCCTTCCCGCCCCGCCTGGGCCAGCCGGCGGAATTCGCCGCCCTCTGCCGTTCCATCATCGAAAACACCATGTTGAACGGTGAGGTCATCCGTCTGGATGGCGCCGTGCGCATGGCCGCCAAGTAAGGAACTCCCCATGAGCAGCCACGACCCCATCGTCATCGTCGGCGCCGCCCGCACCCCCATGGCTGGGTTGCAAGGCGACTTCAAGGATATGGCAGCCCCCCAATTGGGCGCCGCCGCCATGGCCGCCGCCGTGGCGCGCGCCGGCATTTCCGCCGAATCCGTCCAGGAAATCATCATGGGCTGCGTGCTGCCCGCCGGTCAGGGCCAAGCCCCCGCCCGCCAAGCCGCCTTGGCCGCCGGCCTGCCGCTATCCGCCGGCTGCACCACCATCAACAAGATGTGCGGATCGGGCATGAAGGCGGCCATGCTGGCCCATGACCTGATCCTTGCCGGCACCAATGACATCATGGTGGCGGGCGGCATGGAGAGCATGACCAACGCCCCCTATCTGCTGGACAAGGCCCGTGGCGGTTTCCGTTTGGGCCACGGCAAGGTGCTGGACCACATGTTCCTGGACGGGCTGGAAGACGCCTACGACAAGGGACGCCTGATGGGCACCTTCGCCGAGGATTGCGCGCAAAGCTACGGTTTCACCCGCGAACAGCAGGACGAGTGGGCCATCACCTCGCTGACCCGCGCCCAGAAGGCCATCAGTGACGGCAGCTTCAAGGCTGAAATCACCCCGGTCACCATCAAGAAAGGCGTGGTGGAGACCGACGAACAGCCGCCCAAGGCCAATCTGGACAAAATCCGCACCCTGCGCCCTGCCTTCCGCGAGGGCGGCACGGTGACGGCGGCCAATTCCAGCTCCATCTCCGACGGTGCCGCCGCCCTTGTGCTGATGCGGCTGTCCATGGCGGAAAAGCTGGGTCTGACGCCGCTGGCGGCCATTCGCGGCCATACCACCCATGCGGACAAGCCCAATCTGTTCCCCACCGCCCCGGTGGGCTCTATGGCCAAGCTGCTGGACAAGGTGGGCTGGAGCCGGGATTCGGTGGACCTTTACGAGATCAACGAGGCCTTCGCCGTGGTCGCCATGGCGGCCATGCGCGAGCTGTCCTTGCCCGCCGACAAGGTCAACGTCCATGGCGGCGCCTGCGCCTTGGGCCACCCCATCGGCGCCTCGGGCGCACGCATCATCGTCACCCTGCTGGCCGCGTTGGAGAAATACGGCCTGAAGCGCGGCGTGGCGTCCCTGTGCATCGGCGGCGGCGAAGCCACCGCCCTGGCGGTGGAGCGTCTGTGATGGGCATCTTCAGCGAAGAACAAATCCTCATCCGCGACACCGCCCGCCAATTCGCCACGGAACGGCTGGCCCCCAACGCGCCGGTGTGGGACCGCGAAAGCAAGCTGCCACGCGAGATCATCACCGAGATGGGCGAGTTGGGTTTCCTCGGCATGCTCATGCCCGAGGAATATGGCGGCTCGCACACCGACTATCTGGCCTATGTCATGGCCATGGAAGAAATCGCCGCTGGTGACGGCGCCTGCTCCACCATCATGAGCGTGCACAATTCCGTCGCCTGCATGCCCATCTACAAATTCGGCACGGACCAACAAAAACGCCATTTCCTGCCGCCCATGGCTCAGGGCAAATGGCTGGGCGCCTTCGCCTTGACCGAGCCCCAGGCGGGGTCGGACGCGTCTTCCCTGAAGGTGCGGGCGGTACGGGACGGCGATCATTATGTGCTGAGCGGCACCAAGCAATTCGTCACCTCGGGCCAATCGGCCAACATCCTGATCACCTTCGCCGTCACCGATCCTAACGCCGGCAAGAAGGGCATCACCGCCTTCATCGTGCCCACCGACACCCCCGGCTACACCGTGGCGCGGGTGGAGGAAAAGCTGGGCCAGCATGCCTCGGACACCTGCCAGATTGTGTTCGACGACATGCGCTTGACCGCCGATCTGCGCCTGGGGGCCGAGGGCGAAGGCTATAAGATCGCCCTGTCAGGGCTGGAGGGTGGCCGCATCGGCATCGCCGCCCAAAGCGTCGGCATGGCCCGTGCGGCGTTCGAATGTGCCCGCGACTATGCCCGCGACCGCGTCACCTTCGGCAAACCGCTGATCGAGCATCAGGCCATCGCCTTCAAGCTGGCCGATATGATGACCTCGCTGGCGGCGGCGCGGCACATGGTCCACCACGCGGCAAGGCTGCGCGATCTGGGCGAACCCTGCCTGACGGAAGCCTCCATGGCCAAAGTGTTTACCTCCGAGACTGCCGAACGGGTGGCGTCCTGTGCCATTCAGGTATTGGGCGGCTATGGCTATCTGGCCGATTTCCCGGTGGAGCGCATCTACCGCGACCTGCGCATTACCCAGATTTACGAGGGGGCCAGCGAAATTCAGCGGATGCTGATCGCGCGGAATCTTTGATGTTGCGCCGCAACATGGCAAATCCGCTCATGCAATCTGGCGGCTGGTGACATCGACCGGGATCGGACCGGAACGCTACGCTTCCTTCAACAAATAAGCCCTGGTTGAAGGAAGCGTCCATGCCCGACGGCAACGAACTCAAGGTTAAGGAAGCCTCGGCCAAGCCGGCCAACAAGATCCGTTTCGTCACCGCCACCAGCCTGTTCGACGGCCATGATGCCTCCATCAACATCATGCGCCGGCTGTTGCAGCAGAACGGCGTCGAGGTGATCCATCTGGGCCATAACCGCTCGGTGGAAGAGATCGTCACGGCGGCCATTCAGGAAGACGTCCAGGGCATCGCCGTCAGCTCGTATCAGGGCGGGCATCTCGAATTCTTCAAATACATGATCGACCTGCTGCGCGAGCGCGGCGCCGGCCACGTCAAGGTGTTCGGCGGCGGCGGCGGCGTCATCGTCGCGCCGGAAATCCGCGAGCTGGAAGCCTATGGCATCGAGCGTATCTACTCGCCCGAGGACGGCCAGCGCATGGGCCTGGAGGGCATGATCATCGACATGGTGCGCCGCGCCGATTTCGATGTGGCCGCCGAGATGCCCAAGACCCTGGACGGTAATCTGCCGCGCCTGATCACCGGGCTGGAGAACAGCCGTCTGGGCGCCAAGCTGAAGGGCGAAATCGCTGAACGGGCCAAGGGCCGCGCCGTGCCGGTGCTGGGCATCACCGGCACCGGCGGCGCCGGCAAGTCGTCGCTGACCGACGAATTGATCCGCCGCTTCCGCCTGGACCGCCCCGACTTCGCCATCGCCGTCATCGCCGTGGACCCCAGCAAGCGCAAGACCGGCGGCGCCCTGCTGGGCGACCGCATCCGCATGAACTCGGTCAACGGCCCCATCTACATGCGCTCGCTCGCCACCCGGTCGTCGGGCAGCGAAGTGCCCGCCCATGTGCCCGCCATCGTCGAGGCGTGCAAGGCCGCCGGCTACGATCTGGTCATTGTCGAGACCCCCGGCATCGGCCAAGCGGATTCGGCGGTGGCCGAGTTGGGCGATCTGTCGCTGTACGTCATGACCCCGGAATTCGGCGCCGCCAGCCAGTTGGAAAAGATCGACATGCTCGATCATGCCGATCTGGTCGCCATCAACAAATTCGACCGCAAGGGCGGTGCCGATGCCCTGCGCGATGTGTCCAAGCAAGTGCAGCGCAACCGCAACGTCTTCTCGGTGGCGCCCGATACCATGCCGGTGTTCGGCACCATCGCCTCGCGCTTCAACGATGACGGTGTGACCGCGCTGTATCACGGCCTGCTGCGCGCCCTGAATGATGCCGGGTTTGCCATGGGCAAGAGCACCCTGCCCGCGTCTACCGGCAAGGCCTCCACCGCCGGCACCGCCATCGTGCCGCCGGCCCGCGTGCGCTATCTGGCGGAAATCGCCGAGGCGGTGCGCGGCTACCACGCCCATTCGGCCAAGCAGGCGCAAACCGCCCGCGAAATCCAGCAGTTGTCCGCCACCAAGGACATGCTGGACAAGAATTGCGACTGTCAGGTGGGCGAGATCGACGCCCTGGTGGAACAGCGCCAGACCGCCCTGGACCCGCGCGCCCGCAAGCTGCTGGATATCTGGCCGCGGGTGAAGGACAGCTATTCCGGCGACGAGTATGTGGTGAAGATCCGCGACAAGGAAATCCGCTCGACCATCGTCAGCTCATCCCTGTCGGGCACCAAAATCCGCAAGGTGGTGCTGCCGCCCTATCACGACCATGGCGAATTGCTGCGCTGGCTGCTGAAGGAAAACCTGCCCGGCACCTTCCCCTTCACCGCCGGCGTGTTCGCCTTCAAGCGCGAGAACGAAGACCCCACCCGCATGTTCGCGGGCGAAGGCGACGCCTTCCGCACCAATGCGCGCTTCAAGCTGCTGTCCAAGGACAGCCCGGCCACGCGCCTGTCCACCGCCTTCGACTCGGTGACGCTGTATGGCTGCGACCCGGACGAGCGGCCCGACATCTACGGCAAGATCGGCAATTCGGGTGTGTCCATCGCCACGCTGGACGACATGAAGGTGCTGTATTCGGGCTTCGATTTGTGTGCGCCCACCACCAGCGTGTCCATGACCATCAACGGCCCGGCGCCGGTGATCCTGGCCATGTTCTTCAACACCGCCATGGACCAGCAGCTGGACAAATTCGAGGCGGAAAACGGTCGTCAGCCCACCGATGACGAGGTCCAGAAGATCCGCGAATGGACCCTGGAAAGCGTGCGCGGCACGGTCCAGGCCGACATCCTGAAGGAAGACCAGGGCCAGAACACCTGCATCTTCTCCACCGATTTCGCCCTGAAGCTCATGGGCGATATCCAGGAGTTCTTCGTCCACAACCGGGTGCGGAACTTCTACTCGGTCTCCATCTCGGGCTACCACATCGCCGAGGCCGGGGCGAACCCCATCTCGCAATTGGCTTTCACCCTGTCCAACGGTTTCACCTATGTGGAATCGTATCTAGCGCGCGGCATGAAGATCGACGATTTCGCCCCCAATCTGTCGTTCTTCTTCTCCAACGGCATGGACCCGGAATACTCGGTCATCGGGCGCGTCGCCCGGCGCATCTGGGCAATCGCCATGCGCGACAAATACGGCGCCAACGAGCGGTCGCAAAAGCTGAAATACCACGTCCAAACCTCGGGCCGGTCGCTACACGCCCAGGAAGTGGATTTCAACGACATCCGCACCACGCTGCAGGCGCTGATCGCCATCTACGACAATTGCAACTCCCTGCACACCAACGCCCATGACGAGGCCTACACCACGCCCACGCAGGAATCTGTCCGCCGGGCCATGGCCATCCAGATGATCATCAACCGCGAATGGGGCGTGGCCAAGAACGAGAACCCCAATCAGGGCTCGTTCTTCCTGGAGGAACTGACCGATCTGGTGGAAGAAGCCGTGCTGCAGGAATTCGAGCGCATCGCCGAGCGCGGCGGCGTGCTGGGCGCCATGGAGACCGGCTATCAGCGCGGCAAAATCCAGGACGAATCCCTGCATTACGAGCACAAGAAGCACGACGGCAGCTATCCCATCATCGGCGTCAACACCTTCCTCAACCCCAATGGCGACGTGGAGCAGGAGATCATCCTGCAACGCTCCAGCGACGAGGAAAAGCAGAGCCAGTTGAAGCGCCTGCGCGACTTCCACGCCCGCAACGCCGCCACCGCGCCGGCAATCATCGCCCGCCTGCAACAGGCCGCCATCAATAACGACAACATGTTCGCCGTGCTGGTGGATGCCGTACGCCATTGCTCGCTCGGCCAGATCACCAATGCGCTTTACGAAGTCGGGGGTCAGTACCGCCGCAGCATGTGAACAAGAGGGCAAAAGCCCCGATTCACCTATGGGAGGAACCATGTCGAACGATCTTCAGGCCTTTCTCAAGGCCCGCGACTACCTGCTTGCCCACCGCACCGATTACGATACTGCGTACCGCGACTTCCGCTGGCCGCAACTGTCCAACTTCAACTGGGCGCTCGATTATTTCGACACCATGGCTAAGGGTAATGCCAATCCGGCCCTGTGGGTGATCGACGATGCCGGCAATGAAATCCGGCTGTCCTTCGCCGAAATGTCCGAACGTTCCTCGCGCGTCGCCAATTTCCTGCGCGCCCAAGGGGTCAAGCGCGGCGATGCGGTGCTGCTGATGCTGAACAACGTGGTCCCCCTGTGGGAGACCATGCTGGCCTGCATCAAGCTGGGCGCCATCATCATTCCGGCGACCACGCTGCTGGTGGCCGACGATCTGAAAGACCGGTTCGAGCGCGGCGGCGTACGCCATGTCATCACCGGCACCGCCGAGACCGCCAAATTCGACGCGCTGGGCGAAACCTTCACCCGCATCGTGGTAGGCGAGGACAGCCCCGGCTGGGTCAATTTCCAGCAGGCCTATGATGCCAGCCCGGACTTCACCCCCGACGCACCCACCAATGTGAACGACACCCTGTTGCTGTATTTCACCTCGGGCACCACGGCCAAGCCCAAGCTGGTGGCCCATTCCTACCAATCCTATCCGGTGGGCCATCTGTCCACCATGTACTGGATCGGCCTGCAACCCGGCGACGTGCATCTGAACATCAGCTCCGCCGGTTGGGCCAAGCATGCCTGGAGCAACGTCTTCGCCCCGTGGAATGCCGGGGCCACGGTGTTCGTCTACAATTATGGCCGCTTCAGCGCCAAAGCCATGCTGGAGGCCATCACCCGCTGTGGAGTCACCTCCATGTGCGCGCCGCCCACCGTGTGGCGCATGCTGATCCAGGAAGACCTTGCCGCCCATCCGGTCAAGCTGCGTGAGTTGGTCGGTGCTGGCGAGCCCTTGAACCCCGAGGTCATCGACCGGGTCAAGAAAGCCTGGAACATCACCATCCGCGACGGCTACGGCCAGACCGAGACCACCTGCCAAATCGGCAACCCACCCGGCCAGAAGGTCAAGGAGGGCTCCATGGGCCGTCCCCTGCCCGGCTATAAGGTGGCGCTGCTGGATGCGGACGACGCCTCCGCCGAGGAAGGTGAAATCTCGCTGGCATTGGACGCGCGCCCCCTGGGCCTGATGCAGGGCTACAAGGACGATCCCGAGAAAACCGCCAGCCTGATGCGGGCCGGCCATTACCATTGCGGCGACGTGGCCTGTATCGACAGCGACGGCTACATCACCTATGTGGGCCGCGCCGACGACGTGTTCAAAGCATCCGATTACCGCATCAGCCCGTTCGAGCTGGAAAGCGTGCTGATCGAACACCCCGCAGTGGCCGAGGCCGCCGTGGTGCCCAGCCCCGACCCGCTGCGTCTGGCGGTGCCCAAGGCCTTCATCGTGCTGCGCCAAGGCTTCGAGCCCAGCCGCGAACTGGCCCTGTCCATCTTCCAGCATATCCGCGCCGCACTGGC
>JACMKT010000031.1 GCA_014380005.1 Rhodospirillales bacterium | reverse complement strand
CCTGCCTGTCGCGGGTCCGGAAGGTCGCGGAAATGCTCAAGAAAAACTATGCCCTCGCTGATCGCCTCGTCCATCGCTGTCGCAGCCTCCATCCCGCACATGAGAGGCTACCGATTGATTCAGAACTTTGACCGCCTGTCATACCCCTCGTTCACCCGATTACCCTGGACTTAGCCAAGCTCGCCCTTGGCGGGGGCCTCCCTTTCTGGAATAGATAACGAAACCAACAGGGGAGAAGACGCCATGTCGACGCTGCTGTGGCAACCGGCGCCCGAGCGCATCGCCGCCGCCAATCTGACCGCCTTCATCCGCTCGGTCACCGAACGCTATGGCGCCAACGTGCACGACTATTCCAGCCTGTGGCGCTGGTCGGTGGCCGCCCCTGAGAAATTCTGGGCCACGGTATGGGACTGGACCAAGATCATCGGGGACGGCCCCGGTTCGATCGTGGTGGACGATATCCACAAGATGCCCGGCGCCCAATGGTTCCCCGAGGCCCGGCTGAACTTCGCCGAGAACCTGCTGCGCCGCAATGACGGCCATGACGCCATCGTGTTCTGGGGCGAAGACAAGGTGAAGCGCCGGCTGTCCTTTGCCGAGCTGCACGCTTTGGTCTCACGCCTGCAACAGGCCCTGCGCGAGGCCGGTGTGGGTGTGGGCGACCGCGTCGCCGGCTATATGCCCAACCTGCCGGAATCCGTGGCCTTCATGCTGGCGGCGTCATCCTTGGGCGCCATCTGGTCGTCGGCCTCGCCGGATTTCGGTGTCCAGGGCGTGCTGGACCGCTTCGGCCAGATCGAGCCCAAGGTGCTGGTCTCTGCCGATGCCTATTGGTATTCGGGCAAAAGCCATTCCTGCCTGGACAAGCTGCCCGCCATCGTCGCCGGCATGCCCAGCCTTACCACGGTGGTGATCGTGCCTTACGTGGCCGAGCGCGCCGACATTTCCGCCGTGCCCAAATCCGTGCATCTGGCCGATTTCCTGGCGCCCTTCGCAGCCAAGCCGGTGGAATACACCCGCCTGCCCTTCGCCGCGCCGCTATACATCATGTTCTCGTCGGGCACCACGGGGGCGCCCAAATGCATCGTCCATTCTGCCGGCGGCGCCCTGATCCAGCATTTGAAGGAACACGTGCTGCACGCCGACGTGAAGCGCGACGACCGGGTGTTCTATTTCACCACCTGCGGCTGGATGATGTGGAACTGGCTGGTCAGCGCCCTGGCCGCCGAGGCCACCCTGCTGCTGTATGACGGCAATCCCTCGGCCCTGGGCGGCAACATCCTGTTCGACTATGCCGAGGCCGAGGCCATGACCTTCTTCGGCACCTCGGCCAAGTGGATCGACGCCATTGCCAAGATGGGGTTGGAGCCGGCCAAGACCCATAAGCTGGAAGCCTTGCGCACCCTGGCCTCCACCGGGTCGGTGCTGGCGCCTGAGGGTTTCGATTACGTCTACGCCAAGATCAAGGCCGACATGCAATTGGCGTCCATCTCGGGCGGCACCGACATCATCTCGTGCTTCATGCTGGGCAACCCCATCGGCCCGGTGTGGCGCGGCGAAATCCAGGCGCGCGGTCTGGGCATGAAGGTCGAGGTGTTCGACGACGAGGGCAAGCCGGTCCAGGGCGAAAAGGGCGAGCTGGTGTGCACCCAGGCCTTCCCGGTCATGCCCATCGGCTTCTGGAACGACCCCGACGGCGCCAAATACCACGCCGCCTATTTCGACAAATATCCCAACATCTGGTGCCATGGCGATTGGGTGGAACTGACCGAGCATGACGGCATCGTCGTCTATGGCCGCTCCGACGCCACCCTGAACCCCGGCGGCGTGCGCATCGGCACCGCCGAAATCTACCGTCAGGTAGAGCAGTTCGACGAGGTGCTGGAAAGTCTGGTCATCGGCCAGGATTGGCAGGCCGACGTGCGCGTGGTGCTGTTCGTCCGCCTGCGCGACGGCATCAAACTGACCCCGACCTTGACCGAGGCCATCAAGAAGAAAATCCGCGACAACACCACCCCACGCCACGTGCCCGCCAAGGTCATCCCGGTGGGCGATATCCCACGCACCAAGTCGGGCAAGATCGTCGAACTGGCGGTGCGCGACGTGGTCCATGGCCGTCCGGTGAAGAACAAGGAAGCACTGGCGAACCCGGAGGCGCTGGATTTGTATTCCGGGGTGGATGAGCTAGCCAAATAAATGGTTCTTCGCGGAATTCCGGGGAATGCTTGCCAAGCCCACAATCGTCACCCCGGACAAGCGTAGCGGAGATCCGGGATCCATGGTGCCGTTTCCCGCCATGGATCCCCGCTTTCGCGGGGATGATGGGAGAAAAAGCAACCTCCGTGCCTTCCGTGGCCCGCGTAGCGAGCATCCGTGTCCTCCGTGTCTCATGGCGCGGTTCAGACGCGTCTGGCAGCCCCGGTTGGTTCCGAAGACTGAACCGCACAGTCGTGGGACAAGCCCGACCATGACGGCAAGGGGCGTTGGCGCGGTGATGCGCTCAATCCATGATCCACATAAACGAAGCCCCGCGGGCGGCTGAGCGCTCATCGCGGGGCTTTCGGTTCCGGGTCGTATGCGACCCTAATATTCGGCTCGCGGCCGATAGATGATAGACAGGTTCTGGTTAGTCCACGGTGTCTTACTCAAAGGCACCTTCAAAAGTACCCGGTGGCGTCATGCCGGTAATGGCTTCCTCCTGTCCGGTTGGCTTGCCCCGCTGGGGGCGAAGTCGAAGACCGGTCCATTTGAGTTCTTCCGGAAAACCGCCCAACTCCTCTTTCTTTGTTACGGCCTTATTATGCCCCTTCTTGGCGATGGGTGTCAAGAGCCCCGAACGGGGGCGCCTTGCGGCGCCCCTATTCGACCATCTCAGCCACTTTTTCGTCCTTGCCCGAGCCTTCGATGAACTCGAAGGCCAGCTTGCTGTCCTCGACGGTGACCTTGACCACGCCGCCCTTGGACAGCTTGCCGAACAGCAATTCCTCGGCCAGGGGCTTCTTGATGTGCTCCTGGATGACGCGGGCCAGGGGACGGGCGCCGAAGTGGCGGTCGTAGCCCTTCTTGGCCAGCCAGCCACGGGCTTCCTCGGTCAGTTCGATGGTCACGTCACGGTCGCCCAATTGGGTTTCCAGATGCATGATGAACTTGTCCACCACCTGGGCAACGATCTCTTCGCTGAGATTGGCGAAGGGAATGGTGGCGTCCAGGCGGTTGCGGAATTCCGGCGAGAACATGCGCTGGATCGCTTCCTGGTCGTCGCCGTCGCGGTTCTCCCGCTCGAAGCCGATGGTGGCCTTGGCAAGGTCGGCGGCACCCGCATTGGTGGTCATGATCAGGATCACGTTGCGGAAATCCACGTTCTTGCCGTTGTGGTCGGTCAGCCGTCCGTGGTCCATGACCTGCAGCAGGATGTTGAACAGGTCCGGGTGGGCCTTTTCGATTTCATCCAGCAGCAGCACGCTGTGGGGGTGCTGATCCACGGCATCGGTCAGCAGACCGCCCTGGTCGAAGCCCACATAGCCGGGCGGGGCGCCGATCAGCCGCGACACCGAGTGGCGTTCCATGTATTCGGACATGTCGAAGCGGGTCAGCTCGATGCCCAGAATCTTGGACAATTGCCGGGCCACTTCGGTCTTGCCGACGCCGGTGGGGCCGCTGAACAGGTAGCAGCCGATGGGCTTCTCCGGTTCGCGCAGACCCGCACGGGCCAGCTTGATGGCCGAGGCCAGGGCCTCGATGGCGCGGT
>JACMKT010000274.1 GCA_014380005.1 Rhodospirillales bacterium | reverse complement strand
GGTCTATGCCCAGCGCTACGCCGCCGACGGTTCCACTGTTGGCGGGGAATTCAGGGTCAATTCTCATGCCCCTGGCAATCAGGGCGACCCAAGCATCATTGGATTGGCGAACGGCAATTTCGCCGTGGCCTGGCTGTCCAATGGACAGGCCACCTATAATGTCAACAACATATACTACAAGGTGTTCTCTTCCAGCGGCGCGGAACTAACCGGAGATTTACCGGTCTCCGGCCCCTCCTATGCAACGACACCCTCCATCGCCGCTTTGACCGAGGGCGGCTTCGCGGTTACGTGGCTGTCCGGCGGGGAGATCTACGGCCAAATCTTGAACGACGATGGTAGCAAACGGACAGCCAACTTCCTCGTCAACTCCTATACCAACAACACCCAATCGCTGCCCTCGGTGACGGGGACGGCGGATGGTGGCTTCGTGGTGTCGTGGCAGAGCTATGGCGAAGACCTGCCGGGCACTAGCGGCATCTACGCCCAGCGCTTCACGGCGAACGGCGCCCTGGTCGGCGGGGAGTTCCCGATCAACGTCACCACCGCCGGCGACCAGTCCAACGTGGCCATCGCCGCGCGGTCCGATGGCGGCTTCGTGGCGGCCTGGGACAGCCCCCAGGATGCCGGTGGGCTGGCGGTGGAAAGCCGGGTTTACAATTCCGGCAGCACCGCCCTCAACGTTTATGGTGGCACGTCCGGGGCCGATACCCTGTTCGGAAATTCCGGCAGCGATACGTTGATCGGCGGTTCCGGTGCTGACACTTATCTAGCCGGCAATGGTTCCGGGGCCGATCTTATCGATAATCATGGTCATACGGCCGATGGCGACAAGATGGTGTTCGGCACCGGTATTGGCATGGACCAATTGTGGTTCCAGCAGGCGGCTGACGACCTCAAGGTCTCGGTTATCGGCACGAATGACAGCCTGACCATCTCGGGGTGGTTTGCGAGTAACGCCAATCATGTTGCAACGCTGCAGACCGCCGATGGCCATACTTTGGCGGATACAAGCGTGCAAAATCTGGTGAGCGCCATGGCTGCCATGGCGCCTCCTACGGCTGGCCAGACAGTGCTAACGGATGAGCAACACGAGCAATTAGATGCAGTTATTGCCGCCAATTGGCAGAGCCACTAGAATGGCGGAATAACTTTTTAGGGACAGTAAGGATGGCGGTTGCCGATAAAGGCCCTAGCGGCGTCGTAGAGCTTCGTGCGCTCTACAACGCTGCGGTCGACCTAGGTGAACGTGGCGAATTTGCAGCCGCCGTCCACAATTTGCTGAAGATTATCGGCATCGATAAATATCACATTGATGCCCACACAGTGATGTTCCTATGGTCGCGCCAGTTACCAGAGAGCGTCATCCAACCATTGGCACAACTTTGGGCCGATAGCATCGCTCCGGGTATCGGGATTGACGCTGCCGAGGAATTTGTTATCGAGGCTTTTGGCGACCGCTTGGATCGCTATACTCTTTTCAGCGAGCTTGCCATCTTCGAACTGCGGCGCGGCAGGCCACAACGGGCAGAAGAGATCTTTTCCGTCTGTATGGATGATTTGGACGGACAGCGTTGGGAAATAGAAGAGGTCGAGAGTAAGTACGAAAAGGCAGCGGAGGCCTACGACGAGAACCCAATTCATGTTGAAGCCGCAGCTTTATTCTGCCGGGCCGCAGGGGCATATCTGGCGGAAAAGACCGGACTCCTTATTGCAGATGCCGCCTGCGGTACCGGTGGCCTCGCCCGTCACTTGAGGCCTCACGCGTCTAAGCTGATCGGGCTGGACCTATCGGCCCCCATGGCTGATCAAGCGCGCACGCTATACGATGAAATCGTCGTGGGTGACATGTTCCAGACCTTACCCCAACTTGGGCACAGCGCGGATGTGGTCGTTTGCTGTGGAACGACCTATTATTTCGAAGATCTGGCGCCGTTCTTCGAAGCTGCGGCGGCCGCCCTTAAACCGGGCGGCCTGCTGATCTTTTCTGATTGCGCCGCACCGGAAGGGCGGGGAGTAATGGTTACGTGTGGTGGCACGAAGCGCTTCTGCCATAGCCCCGATCTACTGCGCGATCTTGCTCGCCAAGCTGGATTTACCGAACTGAGCTACGAGATCATCCGCTGCTTTCAATTGCCTGGGCGGGTATGGGGCTTTAAGCGATAGCCATATAGATTGGCAGTAAGTCGGATGGTAGGGCGATGACAGACTTTAATGCCGATCAAGCCTTAAGTATTATTTTGTTGGCTCAGCTTTCTATTCAGAACCGGTCGGATTGGCGCGGGGCTCGGATTCCTTGAGGGCGGGGACCAGTTCGCCCATCTGGCGGCGCAATTGATAGCCGGCCTGGGCTTCGGCGATCAGCAGGCGGGTCAGGTCCAGGCGCGCGGTATAATTGCGCTCATAGGCGTCCAGCAGGTCGAACAAAGGACGGCTGGCGTTGAGGTATTGCTCCTCGAACGCGGCCACCACTTTGGCGTTGGAATCGATGGCTTGCTCCAGCACCACCACGCGGCCCTGGGCGGCGTTCAGGGCGTTATAGCTGATCCGCACGCTTTCCTCGATGCGGTTGCGGGTGTCCATGGAGCGGAAGGTGGCCTCGCGCGCTTTGGCTTGAGAGGCCAGACCCGCGGGGATGTCCACCGCGTTTAAGGCCCAGCTAGTGGTCACCATGGCGCGCCGTTCGTTCTGATAGGGGAATATCTCGTCGCCGCCGCCGGCGGTGGACGTGCCCAGCCCAGCGCCGCCGGCGTTCCAGCTACGGCTGTCGGTCAGCTCGAAATTCACCTTGGGCAGTAAGCGGCTGTAGGATTTCGCGCTTTCCATATCCTGCACGTCCGCCTGCTTCAGGCTCAGCAGATAATCCGGGTTGGCGGCCATGGCCTTGGCCATGGCGTCGTCGCGGCTGGCTGGCGGGGTGGGCACCAGCGAGGCGGGGACCTGCAATTGCAGGGGCGTGATGCCGGTCAGGCGATGGAATTCGTCCATGGCCGAACTGAATTCCGAGCGGCTTTCGATAATGGCCGATTGGGCGCTGACCGTGCGGGTTTTGATGCGGTCCAAATCCGATTGGGGGGCGCCGCCGCCTTCGACCCGGCGGCCCATCAGCTCGGTCAATTTGTCCAGTTGGGATTTGTAATCCTGGGCGAAGCGCATGGACAGCCGCGCCATGATCATCTTGTAAAAGGCGCCCACGGTCTGCAGGGCGACGCGCTCGCGCGTGCTCAACTGGTCGATTTCCGCTGCGCTTTGGTTCTTGTGGCGCAGCAGGATGTCCGAGATCAGGGTCAGGTCGATGATGGGCTGACGGAGGGTGAACAGGCGGTCGCGGCGATGGTGGCCGGAATCTTGGACGCGCACATCATTGACGGAATAGGACGCCGGGCGCGAGCGCTCTTTGCCGCTGCTGCGCGACCAAGTGATGGCGGGCACATAGGCGCCATAGGCGGCCACCACGTCCCAATCCGCCGCATCGGTCTTCGCCCTTGCCGCTTTGACTTCGAAATTGTTCTTCATGGCGAAGGCCACCACCTCGTCGAGGCGCAGGGGATCGACCATGTCGGGCGGGGTGTCGGGCAGGGCGTCCAGGCTGATGGTGGTCTGGCCGCCCAGCAGGCGCACCAGCAGGGCCGAGCGCATGGCGCCGCGTTCGCCCAGGGCTTCTTCCTTGGCCTCGGTGGTGGTGGGGGCGGGGGCGGCGATCAGATCGGGGGAAAACGGCCCCGGCTGCTGCTGCGGAGCTTCAGCGGCGGGCTTCTTCGGCTTGCCGCTCTGCTCAACCTCGGCGCGGGGAGCCGCTGCCGGCGGCGGTGGTTCCGCCGTTTGGGCGGTCAGGGGAAACGGCAGCATGGCACTGGTGGTCAGCACGACCGCGCAAAGCAGGGGCCGCAACGGCAAGGACCGGGCAATCGTCACAGATACTCCCCCCGACAAAGCAAATAACCCCTTCATCATGCCCCCAGCACCCGCTCGCGCGGGCCATCGGTAATGATCCGCCCCTGATCGATGACGACGATGCGGGTGCAGATGGATAGCAGAGTGCGGCTATGCGTGCTGATGATAATGCTGCGGCCTTCGCGCATGCCGGCCAGATGGTCCGCCAGCATGGCTTCCAGGGGCGCGTCCAGCCCGGTATTGGGCTCGTCCAGCAGCAGGACCGAGGGCGCGCCCAGCAGGGCACGGGCCAAGGCGACCATCTGGCGCTGCCCGCCCGACAGATTGCCCCCGCGTGAGCCCACCGGCGTTGCCAGGGTCAACTCGCCCCGCTCGAAGAAATGGGCAAGGCCCGAGGCCTTCAGCGCCTCGGCCATCTGCTCGGCGTTGGCGGTCAGATTGCCGGCGCGCACATTGTCTTCGATGGTGCCGTCCAGCAGGCACGGTTCCTGCGGCT
Organism: Rhodospirillales bacterium; assembly: GCA_014380005.1. Lineage (GTDB taxonomy): Bacteria > Pseudomonadota > Alphaproteobacteria > Rhodospirillales > Magnetospirillaceae > Magnetospirillum. The sequence goes on along the minus strand of JACMKT010000274.1, from coordinate 22,566 downwards.
TGTAGCCGATGATATCGGACAGGTCTTCCGGGGCGATGTGGTCCACCGGCAAATTGTCGATCAGCACTTGGCCCTCATCCACCGGCAGCACGCCCGCCATCAGGCGCAGCAGCGTGGTCTTGCCGGCACCGGGATGGCCGGCCAAGCCGATGATTTCGCCCGGTTCGATCTTGAGGTCAAGCCCTTGCAGGGTGGCCCGGCCCTCGCGGCGCAGGCGGGTGGTGATGCCGATCAGGCGCAGGCGGCCGGGCAGACGGCCACGGCGGCGCGGCGGCTCGGTCTGCGGCGGCGCCGGCATCAAAGTGTCCAGCTCGTTGAGGGCTTGGCGGAATTCCCGGTAGCGGGTTGCCAGCAGCACCACCGAGCTGAGGGTGCCCATGGCCCGCGTGGTCAGCATGGTTGCCGCCATCAGCCCGCCCGCAGTCAGCAGGCGATTGTCCACCATATAGGCGCCGCCCACCACGGCGGCCAGATAGGCGACGTTGCCGGAGGAGAAGGAGAGGGACTGCGCCAGCGAATGCCAATAGCGCGCCCGGCCCGAGGCAATGCCGGCGCGGCTGGCGGCGCGGTGCCAGCGGCGGCCCAATTCGTCGCGCAGGCGGGCACCGACGATGACTTCGCGCGCCGTCAGCGCGTCGGCCAGCAGGGCGAAACGCTGTTCGCCGGCGTGGCGGGCTTGGCGTTCGTAATCATGGGCGGGGATGGCCAGCAGCAGGTGCCCGGCGATGGTCAGAATCCCCACCACCACCGGCACGAACACCAATGGCCCGGCCACCGAGGCGATGACCGCCAGATAAAGCAGCAGGAACGGCAAATCCAGGGCCGACAGCATATAGGCGCTGGACAGGAAATCGCGGCTGCCCAGGATCTGCTTGTACTTGTCCAGCACCAGCCCGACCGGCGGCACCGAAACCACGCTGCCGGCCAGCAGGCTGCGGAACAGGGCGTGGTCGATATCGGCCTCGCTGGTGACGGCGAAGCGTTCCATCAGCACGGCGCGGACGGCGCGCACGGCGAAGTCCAGGGCGATGGCCAGCACCAGTCCGATGGCGAGAGCCCACAGGGTCTCGGTGATGCCGTTGCCCAGCACCTTGTCGTAGACGAAGCTGCCGAACAGCGGGAACAGCAAAGCAAGGCAGTTGACGATCAGCCCGCCTGCCAGGATTTCCAGCAGCCGGCCCTTATGGCGGCGGATGAACGGCAGCAGCTCGCGCACCAAATCCACGCGGGGTATCAGCACGATGGCCCGCCCGCCATGGTCCAGATGCTTGGGCGCCGCGCCGAACGGGCCGTCGGCGGCCACCATGTCCAGCCCGTGAGGGGTGGACAGCAGCGGCAGCCAACTGCCATCGGCCAGTTCCAGCAAGGCCCCGGCCATTTCCGCATCGGGCAATTCGCCCTCGGGCACCGCCACATGGCGCGCAGCCAGACCTTGGCCGCGCAGGGCTTCTTCCAATTGCGACGGCGCCTCGGCCACGTCCTCGGCGGAACGGCCAAGCGCGTGCAGCAGCCCGGTCAAAGCGTGGGACCAGGATTGGCCCGAAGGAGGCGCCAGCATGGTCACGGGCCGACCACCAGATTGAGGTGGGCGATTTGGGCATTGGACGAGTTGGTGTAATCCAGATGGTAATTGCCGGCGGCCAACGCGGCTCCATTGGTAAAGTTGGCATAGGCGCCGCCGGGCTGGGTGTAGCTGCCGCCGGAAATGGCGGTGAAGGTGAAGGTGTCGTTGGTATCGAGATACAGCGTCAGGGTCGAGTTGGTGCCGTTATCGACGATGTTGGTAATGTCGGTGGAATTGAGGCCGAAGGCATCTCCCGCCGCCCCGTCGCGCGCGTAGATTTCCTCGATACTCACATATTTGTTGTTTTGCGCCACGGTATTGAACGAATTGGCGGCGAAGCTCCAGCTATCGGTCACCGTGATGCGGTCGGTTTCAGCCGCCCCCGCCGTGCCGCCGCTGACGATGCTGGCCGCGTTGATTTGGGCGGCGGTGAAGGTGAAGCTGTCGTCGCCGGTGCTGCCGTACAGGGCATCGGCACCGCCGCTGCCCATGATGGTGTCGTTGCCCGAGCTGGCATCAATGATGTCGGCGCCCGTGGTTCCGGTCATGACGTTGGCTAGGGTATTGCCGGTAAATGTCCGCCCGGTTGCGCCTTGGCCGGTCAGGTTTTCCACATTTGCGGTCAGGGTGAGGTTGACGGAGCTATAGACCGTGTCCGTGCCTTCGCTCGACAATTCGGTGACCACGTCGCTCGTATTGTCCACGTAATAGGCATCGTTACCGGCTCCGCCGATCAGCGTATCGGCCAGGGTGCCGCCGTTCAGGCTGTCGTCGCCCGACGTGCCGGTGATGATGTTGACCGAGGCATTGCCGGTCAGCGTCAATCCGGTGCCGCCCTGGCCGGTCAGATTTTCCACATTGGCCGCCAGGGTGAAATTGGCCGAACTGTAGACCGTGTCGGTTCCTTCGCTTACCGCCTCGGTAACGATATCGGTGGTGTTGTCCACGTAATAGATATCGTTACCGGCGCCGCCGATCAGCGAATCGGCCCCGGCGCCGCCGTCCAGCGTGTCGTTGCCGGCATTGCCCGAAAGCGTGTTGACCGCCGCATCGCCGGTCAGGGTGTCGTTATAGGTGGAGCCGGTGATGTTCTCGAAGCCCGCCAGAACATCCGCCCCGCCGCCGCCGGTCGCCGTGCCCGTGGTCAGATTGACCACCACCGCGCTGGTGGAATAGGCAAGGTAGCTGACCGTGTCGGTGCCGGCCTCGCCATAAAGGCTGTCATTGCCCAACCCGCCGTCAATGGTGTCGTTGCCGGCATCGCCATAGATGATGTTGACTGCGGAATCGCCGGTCAGGGTGTCGGCATAGGTGCTGCCGATGATGTTCTCGAAGCCCGACAGAACATCGCTTCCGCCGCCGCCGGTGGCCGTGTTGGTGGTCAAATTGACCACCACGGCGGCGGTGGAATAGGCAAGATAGCTGACCGTATCGGTGCCGCCCTCGCCGTACAGGGTATCGTTTTGCAAGCCGCCATTGATGGTGTCGTTGCCCAGGCCGCCCCAGATGGTGCTCACCCCGGACGCTCCGGTCAGCACGTCGTTATAAGCGCTGCCACGCAGATTCTCGAAGTTGGAGATGACGTCGCCTTGCGCCCAACCGCCGCTGGCGGTGTTGGCTTGCAAATCCACGGTCACCGCCGCGTTGGAGGAATAGTACCAAAGGGTGTCGGTGCCGCCGCCGCCGTCAATGGTGTCGCCGCCATTGCCGCCGTCGATCAGATCGTTGCCGTTCATGCCCGAGATGATGTTGACGCCCGAATCACCGGCCAGCAGATCGTTGAAGGCCGAACCCTGAATATTTTCAAAGTAATACAGGCTGTCGATTTCCGCAGTGGCGTTGGGCATATAGCGGGAATAGCTGGTTCCGGCGGCCCATGCGCCCGCGACAATTTGGTCCAGGGTCCCGTCCGCATTCAAATCCGCATCGGCCAAATACAATTCGATGCCTAGGCTGGTATAGCCTGCCGCGCCGACGCCACCGCTACCGTTGGTGCCGAAATAGCTTATCCAGTCGGTGCCATTGCCGCCGTCCAAGGTGTCGGTGCCGGAATAGGCGCCCAGATTGGCGTTGTAACCACCTTGGATGAAGTCGTTGCCGTCATAGCCATAGATGGAATCGTTGCCGCCGCGTCCATCCAGGATGTTATCGCTGCTATTTCCATAAATGATGTCGTCGCTGTTGCTGCCATAGGCATTTTCCACATTGTAGACGGTCGTGGTGCTGACGGTTGTTGTGGAATTTGATTTGCCGATGATTTGGTTGGCGGCGGCGATTCCATGGGCGGAGCCATCCAAATTGAGAATTTGGAAGTTCGAGGTTCCGGTGTAATCGATCGTATCGCCGCCGGACGTGGTCAGTGTGCCGCTGCCCAAGGTAACCGTAAGGCCGACGTTGGTGCCGCCATCCAGATAGTCGTTTCCTCCGTTATAGGTGCCATTATAAACAAATCCGAAGGTGTCGTTTCCGTCCAAGCCGTACATGGCGTCGGAACCGCCATGGCCAAAGAAATAATTGTTTGAGCTGTTGCCAATCAGAACGTCGGCATAGTTGCTGCCGTAAATTTCCTCTACGGAATAATAGCGATCATTCTGTGCGTATCCGTAGAAGCCTCGTTGATCATTGTCGGCCAGCCATTGGTAACCGCTATTTCCCACGCCCATGGCAGTCCAGGTGGTTCCCGTCCACCAGTACGAGTTGACGGCGCCGCTGGTCAGCGTGCCGGTGTTGCTGGTGCCGTAATCGGTGGTGTCAAAATTGACGAACACGCCGTAATTGACGCTTGTGATGACGGCGCCGACGGAGGAGCCGTTATAGAATAGGCGGTCCTGGGAGCTGGCGGTGGCGCCATCGATGGTGTCAACGCTGGTGGTCTGCGAATATTCGTTATAGCCGGCGCCACCATTCAGATATGCGGTATTGCTGGTTCCCGCCGTCGAGTACAGATAATCGGTTCCGGTTCCGCCGAAGAGGCTGTCATTACCGCCGCCGGCGCTCACCGTATTGGTGCCGTTACCGGCGCGGAAGGTTTCGTTGGCCGTTGTGCCGGTGATGCTGTCATTGCCGGAACCGGTGATGACTTCCTCGATACCGCTGAAATCAGCCACAGTGAGGCTGCCGATTTTGGCGTCGGTGCTGGTGATGATCATGTTCGCGGTGAACGAGCTGAAATCGGCCACGTCGATGCCGGCGCCACCACTGAAGCTTTCCGAATTGCCGGCCCCGTCGGAATATTCGGCGGTTCTGACGTAGATATAGTCGTTGCCGATTGTGCCGGTAATGGTATCGGCACCGGCGCCACCATCAACCCAATTGTTCACCGTGTAGGCCACGCCTTGCGCGCTGGTATAGGCGATGGTCGCGGCAATGGCCGTGTCCTCGGTGGAGCCCAGATTGATGATGTCGTTGCCGGCATTGCCCGACACCCAATCATTGCCGGCGCCGCCGTAGATGGTGTCGGCGCCGTCCGCGCCCAGCAGGGAATCATTGCCACCCAAGCCGTACAGCGTGTGGGTAATGCCGGTATAGAGGTGCACATCCAGCGTGTCGTTGCCGTACGAGCCGATCAAATGTTCGATACCGGCGACCGAATCCGTATCCGCTCCGTGGGTGGCCGTGCCGCCGCCGGTTGCGCTCAGGGTCAGGCTGACGCCGTTGACGTCGGTGCCCGCATAGCCGGTCCAATCGGCCAGCACGGTGGCGCCATTGACCACGGTGGCGCCGATGCCGTTGAACGACAGCCAATCGGTGCCCGTGCCGCCGTCCAGGGTTACGTTGCTGCCGGCGCCGCCATACAGGATATCGTCGCCATCTCCGGCAACGATGCTGTCGGCACCGCCGCCGCCCACCAGCGTGTCGTTGCCCGAACTGGCGGTGATGGTGTTGGCGCCATCTCCCGCATAGACGATGTTGTTGCCGCTGCCCACATTGATGACGTCCGTGCCCGATCCGGTGGTCACCGAATCGTTGCCCGTTCCGGTGGTCACCGAGGTGTCGCCGCCGGTAACGCTGACCCGGTTGACGCCGTCGCCGGCCAGGATGGTGTGGACACCGGTACCCACGGTAATGGAATCGTCGCCGCTGGTCGTGGTCACGTTGCCGTTGCCGTTGCCGGCGGTCACGGTGTTGGTGCCGGCGCCCGCATCGATTTGGAAAACGCCATCGCCCAGGGTGATGGTGTCGTTGCCCGTACCCGACCCGGTGGTGACCGTGCCGTTGCCGGTCATGCTGATGGTGTTGTTGCCGTCGCCGGTGGTCACCTGATTGGTGCCGCCGCCGGCGACGATGGTGTGGGCTCCGGCGCCCACGGTGATGACGTCGTTGCCGCTGCCGGTGGTCACCGAGCCGTCGCCGGCCCCCGTGGTCACCGTATTGAGGCCGTCATCGGCGCTGATGACGAAGGCGCCGGCGCCCATGGTGATGGTATCGGTGCCGCTGCCGGTGGTGACCGTGCCGCTGCCGGTCATGGTCACAATATTGGTGCCGCCCGTATCGGTGATCACGTTCACGCCGCCGCCCGCATCGATACTGTCGTTGCCGCTGCCCGACGTGACGGTATCGTTGCCCGAACCCGCCGTCACCGAATTGGTGCCGGCGCCCACATTGATCACATGGGTGCCGCTGCCGATGGTCACGGTGTCGTTGCCGCTGCCGGTGGTCACCGAGCCGTCGCCATTGCCGGCAATCACCGTATTGGTGCCGTCTCCGGCACTGACCACGTTGATGCCATCGCCCAGGTTGATGACGTCGGTGCCGCTGCCGGTGGTGACCGTGCCGCTGCCGGTGATGGTCACCGTATTGGCGCCGCCGGTGTCGGTGACCACGTTGACGCCGCCGCCCAGGGTCAGGACGTCGTTGCCGCTGCCCGTGCTGACGGTGTCGTTGCCGTCGCCCGCCGTGATCGTATTGTCGCCAGCACCGGCGGTGACCACGTTGTTGCCGGCGCCGGCATAGATGATGTCCTTGGCGCTGCCGGTGGTCACCGTGTCGTTGCCGTTGCCGGCCCACACCGTGTTCAGGCCGTCGCCCACGCTGATGACGTCGTTGCCGGCATAGGCATAGATGGTGTCGGCGCCCGCCCCGGCATTGATGGTGTCGTTGCTGTTGCCCCCATAGACAAGGTTATCGCCCTGGTTCAAGGTCACATCCGTATCCGCATTGATCAGATGCGGGGCGCTGGCGGTGGGCATCACATAGATGTCGCTCCAGCCCTTGCCGGTGCCGGTAATGTAGATGGGGTTGTTGTTTGTCACGTCGTCGGTGGAATCGACGTCCTGGAACCGTAAGACAAAGGTTTTGGTGATGTTGACGGCTTCGGTGGTGAAACCGACGATGTTGAATTCGACGTTGACGTCCACATGATCCGTCCCAGTGGGGAACTTGGCCCGCATCTTGGTGACGTCATAGACGAGGTTGAAGGGCGTGCCGGCTTGGACCGAGGCGTTGGGAATGGTCCAAACCCCGTTTGAATAGGTTGCCCCTTCAAGCGTGACGCCGTCCGGCAGGCCGCTCAGCGTGGCGGTAGTGAGGTAGCGGAGATAACCCGCGAGGTTGAGGGTCACCTCCTTAGCGTAATAAAAGGCCGTTCCGGTTTGGGCGAGACCGGTCTCGGTGTCGAGACCGGCAGCGGTTCCGGTGGCGGCATAGGTTGCCGCATTCACTGTGTTCAGGCCGCCGAGCAATCCGCGCATGCCGTCGGCGTAGATGATGTCGCTGCCGATGCCGCCGCTGAGCGTTTCTGTGCCGTATTGCAGCGCGTCGCCGGCCAGGATGCCGTCCTTGGTGCCGCTGCCGCTGGGACCTGTGCCGCCATAGACGTTCAAGCCGCCGTCACCGTTGCCACGTGCCTCGCTGGGCGTGGCGAGGACATTGCCCTCGCTTAACATGGTTAGCAGGGGAATCTTGATGGGGTCTGGCGGCTGAGGCGGCGCGCCTGGATTAGGCGGCGGTTCGTCGTAATGCTTGTTGTTGCCGGGTTCGAACGCCTTCTTTCTTGTCTCTTCATCAAGTTGCGCCGCCTTGTCCAGCAGCTTCTCCAGCGACGAATCGCCGCCCACGGGCAAAGGCGCCACCTGCTGGGCCTGGGCTTCCTGCGAGGCTTGGTTCTGTTGTCCTTTGCCGTCGTTGTGGAAGTTTTTGGCGCCGATGGACTTCTTCATGTCCCGCTCGGTCAGGCTGCTCATGGCCGGGATCGAGGTGGTGGGGGTTTCCACCCGTTGCACCGACGACAGCATCTGAGACGCGCTCATGTTGCCATCGGAGAAGTGGATGGACGGGGGCGTGGCGGTCATGGCGTCCATGGCCGCGCCGGGAATGATCAGCCGGGCGCCGTTCTTGGTCTTTACGACAAAGTCGATATCGACCACATCGATCCGCTCGATATCACTGCGCGGAATGTTGACCTGGAACTGGCCCTTGTCATTGGTCCCGACGATTTGGGTCGCATCAGCCATGCTTCGAACTCCCCCTGCTTAATGGGCCTCAGCCCACCGGCGCCGCGCTGGCGACCGCTTCGCGGGCCGCGTCGCGGGCCACTTCGCGCAGTTGTTTTTGCAGATCGCGCGCACTGTTGCGCTGAGACGTGCGCATTTCTTCCAGATTGACCTCAAGCAGCGAGCTTTGCTTGTTGATGCCCTGGGCAATTTGTTCCAGCGGTTCCAAAGACGTTTTCATGGCGCCGAAATTCTCATTGATTGACCACAGATGGCGGGTGGAACCGATATCCACTTCCTCGACCTTCTTGATGCGCTCGGCTAGGTCCTTGAGCGAGCCCAGCACCTCGGCGCTGGCATCGCGCACCATCTGCTGGGCGGCGCCGGCGGCTTGCAACTGGCCTTGGCCGATCATGGCCACTTCGCCCAGCTTGGAGGTCAAGGTTTGCAAGCCGTTGGCCATGCCGGTGGTGCTGGTGGCCAGGGCCTGGAGCTTGCGGTCCAGCTTGGAATCGGAATCGGCGCTGCGGTCGTTGACCGAATGCAGCAGGCCCACCGCCTCGTCCAGCTTGGTGACCGTGTCGCGGCCCACATTTCCTTGGTTTTCCTGATACAGGCGCTGGGTGTCGTTGCCCGTGCCCAGCTTCTGGTCGATGGCGTTGAGCACGTCGATCAGGCGGGTGGAAACCTTGGTCTGGTCGGCGGAGTTCTGCAGAATGCCGCGCAGTTCGGCCAGCATCTGCTCGTTGGTTTCCTTCATGCGCGGGCCGAAGCCCAGCAAATCGTTGGTCTTCTTGACGGCGGCAACGTTGTTTTCGATGGCTTGCGACATCTGTTCCAGGCGCTGGGCAAGGCCGTCCACGCGGTTGGACAGCTGCAGCGAGGCGTCCTGCGAGCGGTGGAACAAATCCTGCAAGTCGTTGATGTTGGTCATCAACTCGGCCATGAAGTCGGTCAGGAAGGCTTCCGACACACCGCCGCCGCGCGGCATGTTCACGGCGCCGGCGGACGCCGCTTGCACGGGGCCGCGGATGCGTTCGGTGACCTCGTGCAGCACGTTGCGGGCATCGGCCAGCACCGTTCCCACATAGCGGCGCACCGTCAGCAGGGTCATGCCCAGCATCAAGCTGCCGACCAGACCGAACATGGAGGCCGAGAAGGCGATGCCCATGCCGGCCAGGGGCTTGCGCAGCTCGCCCACCAGCTTGATGAACTCCTTCTCGATGCCCTCGCCATTGCCGGCGGCCATGCCGTCCAGCATGCCCGAGATGCCGGTCAGGGTTTCCAGCAGGCCGATGAAGGTGCCCAGCAGGCCCATGGCGATCATGAAGCCGACCAGGAAGTTGGGCAGTTCCAGCTTGCTGTCGAAATCAGCCTGAATGGCGTGCAGCTCGTTCTCGATGGCGTCCTGGTCAAGGGCCGAGGACAGCTTGCCGTTGGTCTGGGCGATGTGGTCCAGATAGCGCCGGATGGCGCGCTCCTTCAGCCACTCCTCCTCCAGCAGGTCTTTCATGCTGGAGCCTGCCTGGGTCTCGCGGTTGAAGCGTATCAGCGCCCGTTGTTCGCGCTGGGCTTCCACTAGCCGGTAGATCATCAGTGCGGCGCCGGCGGCGCCCACGGCCAAGATGCCCGTATTAAGGATGGTGTTGCCCCGAATGGCCTCAAACACGAACTCGTGATAGAGCAGCCCGGTGCCCGTCACCAAAACGATGGGCATGACCGCTTGCACCTGGATCAGAGCGTGCGTGCGGAAGGCGGCATAAAGGCTCAGCACTCGTGTCATCCATGGATTCATCAGCGGGCGTCCCGGAAGGCGTTGTCGGCGAATTTGTTGAGCGGAGAAAGGATGTGCCGCAAAACGGTGCGGCGGCCGGTGACAATGTCGCCGGTGATGGTCATGCCGGGCGCCAATAGCTTGCCGCTATAGGCGTCGGGAATGGCGTCGATGCGGATGGCGACGCGGTAATAGGGGTCGCCCTTGCCATCGGGCACGGTGTCGGCGCTGACCTCGATCACACGGCCGGTCAGGGTGCCCAGGGCGCCGGAATCATAGGCCGACACCCGCACCTTGGCCTCCAGATTGGGGCGCAGTTCGCCCCGGTCGCTGGGCCGGGCGCGGGCCTCCACCTGCACGTCGCCGGCGGTGGGGGTCAGTTCGACGATGATATCGCCGGCCTTGATGACGCCGCCCACGGTATTGGCGGTGATGCGGTTGACCACGCCATCGGCGGGCGAGCGCACTTCCGTACGGGTCAGGCGGTCGGCCTGGGCGGTCAGGGTTTGCTGCAGGCGGTCGATTTCCACCTGAGTGGCGACCAGATCTTCCTGGGCCTGCGACCGGAAGCGGGCCTTGGCTTCATCGGCGCGGGCGCGGGATTCGGCAATGGCTGCGCGGATTTTCGGCTGCGCGCCCTCGGCGTCACCCAGTTCCGAGGCCAGACGTTGCTCGCGGCTTTGCGCTTCCAAGGTTTCCAGGCGCGAGGCGGCATTGCGGCTGGCCAAGCCGGCCATGATGGTGGAACGCTGGCGCGCCGTGGACAACTCGCTGGTCAGGCGCGCGCGGCGGTTCTCGATCTCGCTCAGTTCGGCTAGGCGCTGGTGGTTCTGCTCGTCGAACACCCGCAATTCCTGCTCCAGCTTCTGGCGCCGGCTCAGGAATAACTGGCGTTCGCCATCGGCGGCGCGGGGGGCGGTCAGGTCGGGCGGCAGCACCAGATTGTCCAGCCCGCGCGATTCCGCATGCAGGCGGGCGGCGCGGATGCGCTGGCCGGTCAGCTTGATCTCGGTCTCGCCCAGATTGGCGCCCGCCGAGGTGGCGTCGATGGTCAGCAGCAAATCGCCCTTGTGCACCACGGCGCCTTCGCTGGTGCTGATGGCGGCGACGATGCCGCCTTCCAGATGCTGGATTTGCTGGCTGCGCCCGGCGGGAACGATGCGGCCTTCGACCCGGACCACCTGATCGACCACGGCCAGCCACGCCCACAGCACCAGCAAGGCCAGCAGCGCCAGGATGGCGATCAGGAAAGTGCGCGGGGCCTCCATCCGCTGGCGCCGCTTGGTGGCGGCGGCCATGCGGGCGAAGGCGGGCTCAGCGGCGGCGGAAACGGATTTCGACACGGCCATCGCCGACCTCCTTTTCCTGCTCGATGAGGATGTTAACGGTTTGGCCGGTGCCCAACCCCTTGTCGATCAGGTAGTTGCGCACGGTCAGGCCACGGTAATAGGCCAGCCGGCGGCCTTCGCTATAGGTCTCGGCGCCCATCACCGAGCGCACCGCCACATTGGTGCCGGCCAATTGCCCCTTCTGCGGGTCCAGCACTTTGTCCAATTCGGTGCGCGCATTGGGATTGATTTCGAACACGCCGCGCGGGAAGACGATGATGATGACGCCGTTATTGCTGTCCGTTTCCGCATCGTCGGCCTCGGCCACACGGGGTTTGGCGTCGATCTTGATCTGGACTTTTTCCTTGAGGGCGTTCAGCTCCTCGGACCCCGGAACCTGCTGGCGCTTCAGTTCCTGAACCTGCTTGCGCAGCTTTTCGTTTTCGCTTTGCACGTCTTGCAGATTGGCGAGCATCTCGCGCAATTCCGCGCGCAAATCCAGCATTTCGTTTTCGGCTTGGGCGCGCTGAACCTCACGTTCCCGCGCCACTTCGGCGATTTCGAACGCCTTCTGGCCGATCTTGCTGGAGGCCATGACCAAGGCAAACACAAACACGACAAGAACGAAGACAAGCGTGAGCACGACGTTGCTGAGCGCATCGACAAAGCCCGGCCAATAATTCAGCTCCTTGCCGCTCTCCATGCCCCCACCACAATGGTCGCTTATCGGCCGAAACGGTGCCGCTCGTGCCGAATGCGCACGCCAAGTATCCCCCAACCCCTGAGGCGACACGGGCGTGTTTATCAGGCATTAACCCTACTATCCTTTAGAGTCGGTAGCATCATATTTTTGTATAGGGCGAAACAGCTTTTAAGGATTTTAGTATCATGAGGTCGCGTTTTAAGTGCGTCTTAGGGCTGGTCGAGGCGGAACTCGATGCGCCGATTCCGCGCCAGGGCGGCATCGTCGTCGTCGCGGGCGATGGGTTTGAATTCGCCGAAACCGGCGGCGGCCACATGCTCAGGGGGTACTCCGGCGGCGACCAGCGCCTTCACCACCGTGACTGCACGCATGGTAGATAACTCCCAATTGGACGGGAACCGGGCGGAAGCGATAGGCCGCCTGTCCGTGTGTCCATCCACCCGCAGCACCCAGTTCATGCCGGGGGGCAATTCGCGGCTGATTGCGATGATGGTTGCGGCCAAGCGGCGGACCTCGTCGGCGCCTTGGGGCAGCAGGCTGTCGGCGCCGGGCTTGAACAAGACTTCGGAGGGCAGGGCGAAGCGGTCGCCTTCGACCTTGAACCCCGGACGGTCGCCCAGGACGGTGCGCAGCCGGCTGAAGAAGTCCGAGCGGTCGCGCTGCAATTCCTCGACCTTTTCCAGCAGCGCCCGGTTGAGGCGCGCGCCCAGCCCGGCGATTTGCACCTGACTGGCCGAAATGCGTTTTTCCGACACTTCCAGCGCCTGGGCCACGGCGGCCAGTTCGCGCTCTACCTCGTCGATGCGGCTGAGCAGGGAGGATTTTGGGTCGGTGGGAGTGCCGGTTCCAGTGGAGTGCGGCGCCAATTCCGCCCTGACCGCCAGCAGCCCTTCCAGGCGCTCTGCTAGGCGGTTGCGTTCGGCGGCATCGGCGGACAAGTCGGCGCTGATTTCGGCCAGCTTGGTGTAAAGCGCCGCCCGCTCGTCATCCTTGGGCGCAGCGGCTGCGGCTGCGGCTGGTGCCGGGGCGACGGGGCCTTGGCCGCGGCTGAACACCATGCCGTTGATGGCAAGCAGGGCAAGGATGAACAGCAGCAGCACGGCCACCAACAGATATAAGCCACCCAGGGATTGGCTGAGAGCCACCGTTGCCGGCCCGTGCTGGTTTTCCATATTCTGTTGAATGCGCATTTGCCATCCCCCCCCCATGACCTCGCCGTACAGTAGCGGGAACCGGCGGGTTCGAGAAGCGCCTAAGGTAAAGACCTGAGCGGCGTGGCCGATGCCCGTATCACCCTTAGGTATTGGGTGGGATATACAACTAAACCGGATGGCATATATCTCCGGTACAGCAAGGCCATTATTACGCAATCTTCACTTCTCGTGGCCCAAGAGGACGGCTATGAAACCGCCTCATCCTTTGGAAGCCGCGAAAAAAGATGACCCATTTGTCACGCCTGCCGAATGTTTCCGTAATCCGCGAGGGCTTGGTTATCCGCCTCGCCAAGCGCGTTACGCTGCTGTGCGATGCTTCGAGCGCGCTGGACGACATTTTGCGCAACTGCATCGGCCTTTCCATGCACATGGATTTGGGCCGTGACGAGTTCGCCTTGCTGCTGTCCAAAGTCGAAGACCTGCTGGGTTTCGCCCTGACTCCGTTGTCCGAGAGCGCCAAGGCAGCCTAAACATAGGTTCCCGGCGCATCCGCCAGCGCCGGACCCATGGGCGGGGCGGGGATTTGGGGGCCGGAGCGCTCCGCCAGCCACGCCGCCCAATCGTTCCACCAAGATCCGTCATGACGTTGTGCCGTGGCCCGCCATTGCTCGGCATGGGCGGCGCGGTGGTCGTTGGTCCAGTAATTGCCCTTCTTCTGGGCCGGCGGATTGATCATGCCGGCGATATGACCGCTGGCGGCCAGGACGAAGCGGGTGTGTGCCGGGGTCAACTGCACCACCCGCCACGCCGATTGCCACGGCACGATATGGTCCTTTTCCGCGCCCACGGCGTAAAGGTCGCAATGGATGCGGCCAAAGTCGATGGGGTGGCCCAGCAGCACGACCTTGCCGGGCTTGACCAAATTGTTTTCCAGATAGGTGTTGCGCAGATAGAAGGCGTGGGCGGCCCGCGCCATGCGGGTGCCGTCGGCGTTCCAGTACAACAAGTCGAAGGCCGGCGGCTTCTTACCCAAGAGGTAGGAATTGACCACCGTGCTCCAGATCAAATCGTTGGCCCGCAGCAGGTTGAACATGTTGGCGGTGTGGCGGCTGTCCAGATAGCCGCGCTCCAGCATCTGGCTTTCCATATAGGCCATGTGGGGTTCGTCGAAGAACACCGCCGTTTCACCCACTTCCGAGAAATCCAGCAGCGACACCATGAAGGTGGCCGCGTTGAAGCGATGATCGTCCTGCGCCGTCAGCCAAGCCAAGGTGGTGGCCAGCAGGGTGCCGCCGATGCAATAGCCCACCGGGTTGATCTGGCTCTGGCCGGTGATGCTGCGGATGGCCTCGCTGGCGGCCAGCACACCGTCGGTCATGTAATCCTCGAAGCCCACATCCTCCATGTCGGCATGGGGGTTCTTCCAACTGATCATGAAGACGGAAAAGCCCTGCTCCAGCAGGAAGCGCACCATGCTGTTCTTGGGCTGCAAATCCAGGATGTAGAATTTGTTGATCCACGGCGGCACGAACAGCACCGGCACCGCATGGGTGGTGTCGCCCGCCGGGCTGTATTGGATCAACTCGATCAGGCGGTTGCGCAGCACGACCTTGCCGGGGCTCAACGCCAGATTACGGCCCGGTGCAAAGGCCTCGGTGTCGGTCATGCTCAGCCGCCCGGCCCCCACATCGGTCAGCAAATGGCGCCACCCGTCGGCCAGACTGACGCCGCCGGTTTCCATGGCCCGCTTCTGCGCCGCCGGATTGGTGGGCAGGAACAGGGCGGGGCTGGTGGAGTCCACCAATTGGCGCAGATGAAAGCCCAGGCGGCGGCGCTGGACGGGGCTGAGATCGGGCCGTTCGGCCTCGGCCAGCAAGGCCGCCGACAGGGTGCGGTAGGTTTGCAGGATCTGGCGGTAACAGGGGTTTTCGCGCCATTCGGGGGCGTCGAACCGGCGGTCGGTCTCAGGCGCCGGCGCATGGGCGGTTTCGCCCAGCATGCGCTCGGCCCATTCGCCCCAAATGCCGGCGGAATCGCCCATGATCTTCAGGTTCAACTCGGTCAGGGTGGTGACGCTGCGCTCGGGCTGCGCCGCCGCCCGCTCGGCCAATTCCGCCAGGGCATCGGTGATGGCGCCCCATTCAATGGGCAGCAGACAGTGCAGCGGGTTGACCTGCCACCACTGGTCCACCCAATCGGCCAGGGGCGAGCGTGCCCGCTGCGCCGGGGTGGCCACTTCCACTGGGGCGGGCACTATGGGATGGTCGGCCTCACGTCCCTGCCGAACGCCGCGAAAGACGTCGGCCATGCTGAAATATTGCTGATCGGGCAGGGTTTCCAGCACGGAGATGGCGCTGGGGCTGGCATTGTTGCGGCGGGCATACTCCACCACCCCCATGCGGTCGCGGGGGAAATCGATGCCCTTCAGCAGATGTGCGATGTTACCCGTGGGTGAGCGTGGTGCCATGGCGACCTCCGCCCAAGCCAACACCCCATGGCGCACGCGGTTCCTCAAGAAAACGGCCCGCCACGGGGGTAGCGGGCCGAGATCGGGGCTTAGTACATGTGGTGGCCGCCGTTGATGGAGATGGTGGAGCCGGTGATGAAATCGGCATCGTCGGCCACCAGGAACAGGACGCCGCGCGCGATGTCCTCGGCATGGCCCAGACGGCCGGCGGGGATTTTGGCGACGATCTTCTTCAGGACCTCGGCGGGGACCGCCAAGACCATTTCGGTGTCCACATAACCCGGCGCGATGGCGTTGACGGTGATGCCCTTGGCGGCACCTTCCTGGGCCAAGGCCTTGGTGAAGCCGTGGATGCCCGATTTGGCGGCGGCGTAGTTGACCTGACCGTACTGGCCGGCCTGACCGTTCAGCGAGCCGATATTGACGATGCGGCCAAAGCCCATGTCACGCATGGTGTCGATCACCGAGCGCGCCATGTTGAAGCACGAGGTCAAATTGGTGTGGATCACCTGTTCCCACTGCTCATAGCTCATCTTGTGCAGGGGCGCGTCGCGGGTGATGCCGGCATTGTTGACGACGATCTCGATGGGGCCCAGATCGCCGGCGACGACTTTGACGCCCGCCTGGCATTCGCTGAAGTTGGAGACATCGAAGCGATAAGCGGGGATGCCGGTCTCTTCCGTGAATTTCTTCGCCGCTTCCACATTGCCGAAATAATTCGCCGCAACTTGGTAGCCGGCATTCTTGAGTGCAAGAGAAATCGCTTTGCCGATGCCGCGCGTTCCGCCGGTCACAAGTGCCACTCTCGACATATGACGCTTCCTTATTCTTGGTTGGTATGTCCGTCTGTTGAGAGGGAGCTTACACAAGCGGCTATGTCGGCACTACAGGCTGAACGGCTGGTTTGGTCCATTGCTCAGGTCATAGAGGGGCATTCATTCGCGGGGGTGGTGCTGTAGGCGCGCATGATGTTGATGGCGAAGGTGCGAAAGCGGGCGAAGTGGATGGGTTTGGTTCGGATGGCCGGGTCAAGCCCAGCCATGCCGGTGAGAGGGAGAATGGCGATCCAGGTTAAAGGCTCGATGCTCTCAATGCACCGTGCACACCATGCAGGCAGGTATGTTCGGGGAATTTGCGATTGAAAACAATAAGTTGGTGGTCGGCGTTGGCGCTTCAATGGATGCTAAAACATGTCAATCCAGTCCAATGAAATCAAATGCTTAGTGATCAATTTCGGAAGGGCTGCCGGGGTGAACCGTCCTTGCGCAGGGTCCTAAGTCGCGGCTATCCCCGCAAGGGTTCTCTCTGAAACTGGGAAAAATTAGGAAACGGCCGTGCCTGACGAGAACCTTGGTAAGGGTAAGGGTAAGGGTAAGGGTAAGGGTAAGGGTAAGGGTAAGGGTAAGGGTAAGGGTAAGGGTAAGGTCGAAGGTTCGATTCCTTTCGGCAGCACCATTCTTCTCCTGAACAATCAGGACGTTGCAGAAGGCCACCTCATGGTGGCTTTTTCCATTTACGGCATCAGGTAACCGATAGGTAACAGGCGACAGCGTATTTGAGCGCCCTTGCTTGGAATGCCGAAGGGGCCGAGTTTTAGTCAGCTCCGCTTGCCACCATTGCTCGTTTCGGATATCAAAATCACACAGTTCTCCATCGTAAGGTGCTATTCCTCGATCGCCGACGGGGACCTTCCGAGTCCATGCCGCGTTAGGAGGTGCGGTCTTGCGCTTGATCCGAGATGACCAATGAACGTCATCCGCGACGCCCAGCGTCGGCATGCCGATGATCGCGACGGCGAGCATTGGATCTGCTCATGAACGTGGCGCTTGCCGCCCTCACTCAAGATCCGCCGGCGCTCGATGGCGAAGCGCGGGGTGTGCTGACGGATTGCAGCTACGGCTACCTGTTCGCCATGTCGGGGCAACTCGGCGTGGTGCCTGATCCCGACGGCTCCATGGAAAGCTGGGTCGTGACATCCATCAGGTTATTCCGGACGAGAAACTGAGTATCGAACAGCCGCGCTTGGCGCTGGCCGCCGCCGGGGTTTTTGCCCTGTCCCGCCTGGGGTTGGCTGGGCCCCATCTCGAAGTCCACGCCTTCGCGCCCCGGGTGGTGTCCAGGCTGGAGCGGGTGGGGGCTAACAGGCGCGACGCAGGTGTAGTGACCATGTGGCTGCGCATATACCTGGCACGCCAAGCCGCCGCCCGGAAATTGGACTTGCTGGCCGAGGCGGAGGCGGTCTTTTCCCAAGCGGACGCAATGGGCAAAACCTGCCCCGAGGCGTGGTCCTATTTCGCTGCTATCATCCTTACCCGCTACGCCCGTCAATTCGCGGCTGCCGGAAATTGGGCGCAGGCGTTGGCCATGGCTGAGCGGGGCGGTGGCGGAATCCTTGGATGAGGACCTGGATTACGCGCGATCCGTCCGCAAGGAATTGCGGGCCACCATCCTGGGCGAGGAATTGGGCTACGCCGACGCGGTGGAGGCCATCGTTCCCGGTGCCAGTTCGGCAGTAAACGAAATCCAGCGGATGATGGCGCGGCTGGATTCGGGGCAACATTTGGCGCCTTCCGAACTGTCGATGATCGCGCAGCATTTGGCCAAGCTTCATGACACGCTGGCCGATCAGCCTGCCTATGCCCAGGCGACCCTTGATGTGCGCGTGAAGCTGGCGCTGTCCATCGGTGACCGCGATCTTGCTTGCGCCTTGCGCCCGGAAATCGCCCGCCGGGCAGACCTTCCGGGCCGCACCGGTATCGAACTCGTACTCTGGCAATGGCGCTTGATGCCTTTGTTGGCGATGGCCTGTCCGCGACGGATGTGGCGCGCCTGATGACGGATGCCCCGTCGCGGGTTTCGGGGCTGGAGGCCCTGCTGGCCAATCGCGTCCTGTTCAAGCTGATGGCCGATTGCCCCGCCGATGAGGTGGCCGAGGCCTATGCGGCATGGCTGTTCCATTTGGCCCAAAGTTTGGGCGAGGAAACCGATTGGGGTGACAGCCGCCGGTTGATGGAGGATTCCAAATGGTGGTTTCCGGAGGTGGAAATGGCCGCCTTCACCGCCATATCCCTGTCCGAGATCGCCGAAGAGTCCGAACCGTTCCTGCGTTTGGCCATTGAGCTGTTTTCCGCCGGTCAGGGGGTTGCCAGCCGGACCGATCCGTGCCTGCAGAACGCCGCGTGCCAGGTGCTGGGAACCCCAACGGGCCGGGCGGCATTCGATCGTCTGGCTGAGGCGGTGGCGACGCAGCAGCCTGAACAGGTCACCAAGGCGCGCGAGGCGGTGCTTGCTGGGTTGCATGTGGAACACAGCTTGCCGCGTTCTCCAGGCGGCTCCGACGATGGGGCTCAGCCGCAGGTGCTGTATGTGGAGACCCACGCCTTCCTGGCGCGCGACATGTCCGAGATCGCCTTGGTCGATACCTTGTCCGGGGCACCGCGCCACCTGGATCGGGAAGAGACCCAGCCGTTGCGTGATCTGGTAGATGCCGTGTTCGATCATGGCCGCCTGCGTTTCCATGAGGGCAGCGCCGACACCCTGGGCCGCATACTGGTGTCCTATCCGTCCACCATCTTGCCGCCAGCCTTCGGTATCCGGGGCTCGGGCCTGATACACGCAATTCCCTTCGCCGCCCTGCCTGCTGGGGATGGCACGTCGGTGGGCCATGTGGCGGTGCCGGTCCTGCTGACCGGGCCGGACTCGCGACTGGAACCGTCACCCGCCCATTCCCCTTTGCCGGGCGGCAGGCCTTGGTGGTGGCCGATGCCATAGCCCGCTGCTTTGATGGCTTGATGGACACCACGATGCTGACCGGAGCCGGGGCCACGCGTCACACCTTGCTGTCCCGCTTGCAATCGGCCCCTCCCGCATTGCTGCATCTGGCGGTGCATGGAATCGGCACGGCGGTCTGAGGTCTCATAGGCCGTCGCGTAGGCCCATTCGCGCAAGGCCGTCTGGATAAAGCGTTCGGCTTTGCCGTTAGTCTTGGGCGTGTATGGCTTGGTGCGGACGTGCTTGATCCCACGGTCGATGCAGGCTTTGCGGAAGGCCTTGGATCGATAGCAAGAGCCGTTATCGGTCATCACGCGTTTCACGGTAACGCCGAGGCTGGCGTAGTAGGCCATGATCTTGGTAAAGGCGACACGGGAGTTGTCGTCGATGCAGACGTGGACGAACTCCCAGCCGACGCCCCGGCTGTTGCTCTGGCCGATGCGGTCGCCGGCGATGCGGTGGCCGATCGTGTTGGAACGCCCTAGTTTCTTGATGTCGATGTGGATCATATCGCCGGGAGCCTCACGCTCATAGCGGCGCACCGGCTCGACCGGTTCCAACAATTTCAGCCGGTTCATGCCCAGGCGGCCGAGGATGCGGAAGACGGTAGCTTTGGACCGGCCCACGGTGGCGGCGATCTCGCCTCCCGTCCGGCGCTGGCGGCGCAGCACCGCTATTTGCTCGGCAAGGGGAGTTGGCGTCCGCTTTGGCGAGTGATGCGGACGCGATGAGCGGTCCTGCAAGCACGACACGCCCTCTGCTTTGAAGCGCTTCACCCATTTGCGAGCGGTGCTGAGGCAGACGCCCATGGCGGTGGCCACCGCCATGGGCGTCTGCCCGCCGTCTAAAATCCGCCGCACCAGAATCTCTCGACCCGCCGGTGTCAGCGGGGCATTCTTGTGGATGCCCATTCGGTCCCCCTGATTAGCCAAAGTCTCGCAACTTCAGCTTCCACGGTTCGGACCGAGTGGCAACCTCCTGAGACTTCACAGCAGAGCATTGTGCGCCACATTTGGCGCTCGATGCTCTAGGTGGACCGGCCTTAGAATCGGCGACGGCCGTACCTTCCATTTTTACGGAAGAACAAATGTAGATACTCTGGTGGAAATTACAAATGGGTAAGCTGCTTAATCCAATATCTTTACTTGCTCTGTGTCGCCAAGCTTCCCAATCTCATCATAGATGGATTGTATAAGGTCATTGTTCATCCAATTGTCTATTGCCACATACACCCGTTTTGAAGCGTGATGCCAAGTCGCCTGCTCCGATTCCGTTGGCGTGTGGAATATGGGTTTGCCGTTGGCAATCATCTTCGCCAGGGAATCTTCGCCGTCCCGGCGCGCCATTTCGTCGGCATAGCTCTGGGTCTCCTGCATCGCGCTTTCCAGCGCTTTGCGGATCAGGGGCGGCAATTTCTCCCAGAACCTTTTGTTGGCGAGGACGACATAGCCCTGATAGCCATGGTAGGTCAGGACTGCGTAATCCTGTTTCGTGTATAACTTGAGATTGTATAAGTTTGGCAGTGTGATTTCAATTCCGTCGAAAAGATCGTCGTCGAGTCCCTTCTTCACGTCGGAGAAATGGGCGGCAAGCGGCTTGGCGCCCAGCACGCGCATCTCCGTATCAAACACCTTCGAGTACTGCCCCCGCATCCTCTTGTTTTGCAGGTCGGCGGGCGTGGCAATCGGTTTGTTTGACGTGAGGATCCGCATGCCGTTGTCCCAATACGCCAGGCCGACCACGCCGCGGGCGGGAAGTTTATCCAGCAGAGATTTGCCGATTGGTCCTTGGGTAATGGTATGGACGGCTTTCAAATTGGGAAATAGGTAAGGCAAATCGAACACGTCGAAATCGCGCACGCCCTTTTGACCGACCGTCGAGGTCGTAGGGGCAATCATATGGACCGCGCCCAGGAGAAGCGCCTGATATTCTTCCATGTCCTTGTAGAGTTGGCTGTTGCCGAAAATTTCGATACGGACCGCTCCACCTGTGCGTTTCTCTGCCACTTCCTTGAAGTGCGCGATCGTTTTTCCCTTTGCGGTATCGGCTCCGGCCGAGTGGCTGAACTTGATGACGATCGGCTGGGGCGGGGCCGGTCTTGCCGCAACCGGAGACGCGGCGGCCAGCCAGCTAACGATGATCGCCAGCGTCGCGATGCAGCGCATATACGTTTCCCCTTCTGTGGTCACCGATCGCGCGTTTCCGCAGCCTGTCATACTGTATGACCCCTAAGAATGGTCCGGATCAAGGCCGCGTTGGCGGCTGCGTGTGGGGCGGCGACCATATAGGCGTGTTCGCCGTGGCCGCGATGAGTGACGCAGCCGCCCAGACAGCGCGGCGACCAATCCTCCTCACGGTCGTAGTGACCCTCGGCCAGTATAAGGTGGGCGCGGGTGCGCACCGGGCTGTCCTTGTCCAGTCCGGGACTCATCAGGAAGCGGAAATAGCGGATGGTCTGCTCATAGGCTCGTTCGCGGAAATGGCGCGAGGAATCATAGATGGCTCGAATGCTTTCGCGCCCTGGTCTGGCGACGAAATTGTCTACGTTGTCCTTGATTTCCTGGTCCGGCGTGTCGTCCGAGGGCAGGGTATTCCAATAGGAATCCAGCGCGATGATCTCGGCCACCTCTCGTCCTCTGGCCTCCAGTTCGCGGGCCACCAGGAAGGCCAGGTAGCTGCCCGAGGAATGACCCATCAGATGGATCGGGCCGTCCGGCTGGATGTCGCAGATAATGTCCGCGTCACCCTGCAGGGTGCGCAAGCTGCCGGGGGCGGCGAAGGAATAAAGCGTCACCTCGGGCAGCAATCCCGATAGCTCGGCATATGCGACGCTGAAGCCCAGCGCGGGCGGCAGAACGAACAGCTTGAGCGGCTGATCGGCGCTTAACTGGGTGCAGCGGCGCTGGCGTGGCGACAAATAAAGATTTCGGGCGGCGCGCAGCCAAGGTGCCAGCAGGCTGGGTGTGGGGAATTGCCACAGCACGCCGGTGGGCAGGTCGACGCCCGTCGAGTCCTGAATGGCCGCGACGAGTCTTAGCGCCAGCAACGAATGACCGCCCAGTGCGAAGAAATTTTCGTTGGCACCGATTGCGATGCGGTCCAGAGCACGGGCGAAATGCTCGCATAGTATTGCTTCGTCCTCATCCGCGGGTGGTGTTGCGTCCGAGCGGGTTTCGGGCGTGGGCAAGGCCTTGCGGTCGATCTTGCCGCTGGCGTTGAGCGGCCAGTCGGGCAGGACCAGGATGGGGGCGGGGACCATGTGTTCGGGCAGGCGGCTGCGCAGATGCTCTTGCAACAGGCGGCCGAGATCGGCTTCGCCCAGGCGCTTGGCCGGGGCATTGGCGTAGGCGGTAAGGTTGGGGCCGGTAAGGTCG
>JACMKT010000273.1 GCA_014380005.1 Rhodospirillales bacterium | reverse complement strand
TTGGCTTCCGGGACAGGCATGACGGGTGCTGGGGCCGCAACCGGCACCACCACCGGCTTGACCTTGACCTCAGCCTTCTTGGGCTCGGGCTTGATTTCGGGCACAGGCGTGGCGACGACCGGCGCAACCACCTCGGGCTCGACCTCCGGGGCAGGCATGGGGAGCGCAACCGGCATGGGCGCAACCAACTTAGGCTCGGGCGCCTTCAGCCCCTCGGGCACGCGCTGCTGTTCCTCGCGGCGGATATCCTCAACGGTGCGTGGCGGCCCCAGCCCATCGCGGACGAAATCGGTCACGGAACCCAGCCAATCGGAGCCGGAATCCTCGGCGTAAGCGGGGGCGGCTGCGGCCAAAGCCAGCAGGGCGACACCAAGGCGGATGTGTATGCGAACCATGCCTAAAGTCTAGCAGAGGCGATCACTTGAAAACTACGGTTTTCGAACCGTTCAAAAGCACCCGGTTTTCCACGTGCCAGCGCACGGCGCGGGCCAGCACCACATTTTCGATGTCGCGGCCCATGGCCACCAGATCGTCGGGGGTATGGGTGTGGTCCACGCGTTCCACCGATTGCTCGATGATGGGGCCTTCGTCCAGATCGGGCGTCACGTAATGGGCGGTGGCGCCGATGATCTTGACGCCGCGCAGATGGGCCTGGTGATAGGGCTTGGCGCCCTTGAAGCTGGGCAGGAACGAGTGATGGATGTTGATGGCGCGCCCCTTCAGGCCCACGCACATGTCGGTGGACAGAATCTGCATGTAGCGCGCCAGCACCACCAGATCGGCGCCCGAGCGGTCGATAAGCTCCATGACGCGGGTCTCTTGACCGGCCTTGTCGTGCTTGTCCACGGACAGATAATGGTAGGGAATGCCGTGCCACTCGACGATGGAACGCATATCCGGGTGGTTGGAAATCACCGCCGGAATGTCGATGTTGAGCTGGCCGGTGTGGAAGCGGTGCAGCAGATCCACGAGGCAATGGCCGAATTTGGATACCAGGATGACCACGCGCGGCTTCTTGGACTGATCGGCCAGGGTCCAGATCATCTGGAAGCGTTCGGCGATCATGGCGAACAGCTTGTCGAATTCGGCCTTGGGCGGGGTCAGGGCGCCGGCGGCGAAGACGATGCGCGAAAAGAAACGCCGGCTGAGCGGATCGCCGTACTGGGCGGCCTCGGTGATGAAGCAGTCGTGCTGGGTCAGAAATCCCGAAACGGCGGCAACGATGCCTACCGTATCCGGGCAAGTGATGGTAAGCACGTAGGACTGCTTGTCGGCCATGAATTCCTCCTGATACCCAGGCTAGATAGCCGAGCCTGAGCCCGTCGCCAAGGCATCAAACGCTTGCTTGCCTTTTTTTCGATAATCGCCCATGGTCCGGCCGTGCGGCCGGTCCGGGGCGTTTTCCGCCGCCCCGCTTTGATACCGGACGCCGCCCTTATTTTCCCATGGCCGGCGACCCCGCGCCCGATTGCGAGGAATCCCCGCGATGATCACCGTCTACTACAAGTCCGGCAACGCGCAATGGAAGTACGAGCTCGACGAGACCGAGCATGCGTACATCATCAAGAACGTGCTTGAGGACAATCCCGACGTCGAGGAAATGTTCGACGATTCCCTGGAAATCCTGCGCGACGTCTCGGCCATGGACGAGGACGAGATGGACGAGGACGACCAGATCGACCAGACCATCGCCGTTTCGTTCCTGTGGCACTACTTCAACAATCTGTCCAAATCGGAAGAGCGCATCGACGGCGACATCGTCCTGATCGAGGACGAAGACGGCACCGGCGTCACCGTCCTGCCGGCCGCCGATCTGGCCGACGAGGAATAAGGTTTAGCGCCCCTCCCCCATGCACCGCATGGGGGAGGGAATCGCACATTTACCCCACCACTTGCGCATAGGTCTCGGCCAGACGGGCATCCACGTCCGGGGCGACCAGCGCCGAGATGGCGGCCAGCAGGCCCATCTCTTCCTTCTGCACGTGGAAAATCTCGCGCTCCACCAACTCGCTGCCGGCATCCCGGAAGTCGAGCCAATTCTGTGCGTCAAAACCCGATGCCGCCGCAATGGTCGCCAACTCGGCCACTTGGACGGCCAGCGGCAGGATGGCGCGGTGTTCCTGGGTCAGCATCATGACGATGCCGGTTTCGCCCCGTGCGATGAAGACCGGGAACAGATGGTTTTCCTCGAAGCCGAAATGCTTCTCCACCTCTTCGCGCAGGGTCGCGGCCAGACCGGTCAGGAAAGCCCTGGCGGTGTCGTCCAGCTTGGGCGCCGATTTATTGCGGCCCAGGAACTCTTCCAATTCCTGCAGGGTCTCGATGGTGGACATGTGGTCTTCGTGCAGCAGGGTGCCGATCTTGGTCTGGCTCAGCATGAGCTAGGTCCTTTGTGACGAGAGTTAGCGGTTTCATGGGCGCGGTAGCGCCGCATCAGTTCCACGGCGAACAGGGTGAAGGAAATGGCGCCGATCAGGCCCGAGGCGGCACCGGCACGCACCAGCAGCGGCGCCTGGGCCAGCAGCCCGGCGGCCACCAGGATGACGGCAAGGCCATGGGCAATGGCGTGGATCAGTAAGGGCCGGTCGGCGACCAAGCGCGACATCAGCGCCGGCTTGCCGCCATTGGCGCCGGAATGCATGGAGGCGAGGAACGGCATGATGCGTTGCAAAATGCCGGTGACGAAGGTCAGCAGCCAGCCGAACACCAGCAGCCAGCCCCACAGGGGCGCGGTCAGTTCAGGCGAGCTGCCCAGGGCCAGGAACAGGCCCATGAGCACGGTGACCGGCAGCATTATCCATGCCGCCTTGACCATGCGGAAGAAGGTCTCCAGCCGCTTGCGCATGCGGGTTTCCAGCACTGCCAGCAAGGCCCGCAGATGCAGGCCGATGGCGATCAGGCCGATGACCCCGCCCAAGGCCGCCGCCATGCCGTTACCCAGCGCGGCACCAATGGCGGCCACGGCCAGCGCCAGGGCGGTCAGGGTCGCGGTGCGGCGGCCATCGCGGTCGGACACGCCTTGGGACAGCACGAACATGGGCACCAGCACATAGGAAAAGCCCAGGGCCAGACTGCCCATGAAGCCATACCCCGCCAGAATGGCGTGGGCCGCCGCCAGGGACGTGTGGTCGGGCAGGAAGCCGCTCTGGAAATCAGCAATCAGTGCCAACCCCAACACGGCCAATCCGGCCAGAGAAGCCAGCGCCACCCAGGCATGGCGGGTCACGCCGGGCAGTTCGGACACTTGCAGCAAATTGCGCCCCACCAGCACGCCGAACACGGCCAATCCAACCGCCACCAATGTGCCGCCCAGATGCAGTGCCCACATCCATTGGGTCGCCATGCCCAGGCAAAGCACCCCTACGCCGGGGGTGTAGATCCACCATGTCAGGCGGCAGGCCCAGTTGGGACCCAATTGCCGGCTGGTCGCCACCGGCAGCAATTGGAAGGCGGCGCCCATGGCGGTCATGGCAAGCACGCCCAGGGTGATCAAATGCAGCCCGGCCAGACCCAGGCCCAGCCCGCCCATGAAGCCGGACAAGTCATCGGCGCCGGCCAGCAGCACGGCCCAGCCGGCCAGATGGAAGACAATGGCGGTGGCGAAGAAACGGAAGGGGATGGATGGGGGCAACAGACGATCCTGGGCGCCCATCATGAATTGACCGGCGAACATCAGGCGTCGCGCTCCAGCCACAGGCGAACATTGGCGAATTCCTCGGCCATGCGCGCCACCCGCCAGCCGCGCTCGGCCAGTTCGGGGAACAGGAATTGGGGAACCCGTTCGTGGTGCACCACCACGATTTCGCCCGCTGCGGCCTGATCCAGCAGGCGCAGGATCGCCAGCATGGGCTGCGGCGGCTTCAGCTTGCGCACGTCCATGTGCAGGCCGTCATCCTCGCGCCAATGCATGGCCCCTTCGGGACCCACCGACACTTCGGCCTCGCGTTCCCAATCGGTGCCTCCGTCGCGGTGGAAGAACACCCGCCAATGACCCTCGGCCAGCTTGCGGCCATAGGAGGAAAACCCACGGCCCGCCAGCGCGCGGCGCAAGGGCGACGGGTTGAACGGCGCGTCGATGACCAGCACGCCTTGGGGCTCGACGGGATCGGCAGCGCTCATGATCACTTGAAACGGGTCCTCGCCACCGGCCAGGACCGGGCGGACGTCCAGCGGCGCGGCATCCAGCGCCAAAGCCAGCCATGCCGGCGGCCCTGCCTGCCCTTGCCCTTGTGCTGCCTGTTCGACCATCGCCAAACTCCCTGCTCTGTCGCCTAACCTACAGCCGGGCGATCGAAATTCCTTGATCTTGAGCAAGGGAAGCAAGAAGCGCGCCTATTCCGTGCCTTCGCGAACCAACCGGCGCAAGGCCTCCAGATCGGTCAGAACCAGCTCGCGGCCCTGGGTTTCCACTCCCACCGCCTTCAGCCGCCCCAAAGCGCGCGACAGGGATTCGGGGGCGATGCCGATGCGGCTGGCAAGCACTGCCTTGGTAATAGGCAGCCGGACCTGGGCCGAACCCTCCGCACCCTTTGCTAGGGCCAGCAGGAACGAGGCCAAACGCTGGCCGGGCGACTTGCTTTTCAGTTCGGTGATTTCATGGATCAGGCGCATCTGCCAACGGGACAAACCCGCCAGCAGATGGAAGCCCAGCTTGCGGTTCTCGCCCAGGCGCTTGAGGAACGGGCCGGCGGGCACATGCACCAGCCGGGACCCCGCCACCACCTCGCAATTCAGCGGGAATTTGGCCGAGGAAAACATGGCGGCTTCGGCGAAGGTATCCACGGGGTCGAACACTTCGATGACCGATTGGTCGCCGGTTTCGGTCAGGGCGAACAGATTGACGCGGCCTTGCAGCACCACGAAGAAGCGGTCGGCCAAATCGCCCTGGCTGAACAGCAATCCGGTCTCGCCATAACTGACCGTCTGGGCTTGGTCGAGCAGCACGGACAGATCAGGACGGGACACCGCCACGAACAGCGGGGCCGTGGCGCACATATGCAAATCGGCTGGGTTCAATCCGGCCATCTCACGCCCCCAAATCGTCTTCGACGCAGAATTCGCGCAGCATTTCCACATCGGCAATGACCACGGAATTATCGGCCAGGGATTCCACGCCAAGCTTGGCCAGCTTGCCCAAGGCCCGCGACAGGCTTTCCGGCTTCATGCCCAATTCATCGGCCACCAGCTTCTTGTCATAGGGGAAGCGCAGGGACACCCGACCTTGCTCGGCCTCCACCTGGGACAGCAGGAAGCTGCCCAGGCGCTGAGCGGTGGTCTTCAGCTTCAGCTCGGCGATCTGGCGCACCAGCATGCGCAGGCGGAACGACATGGTGGACAGCATGTGGGTGATGATGTCGAAACGCGGCTCCAGCTTGGCCAGGAACGAGGCCGCCGGAACCGCCAGCACGGT
This sequence comes from Rhodospirillales bacterium, assembly GCA_014380005.1. GTDB lineage: Bacteria > Pseudomonadota > Alphaproteobacteria > Rhodospirillales > Magnetospirillaceae > Magnetospirillum. Next base: position 8,491 of record JACMKT010000273.1, on the reverse strand, counting down.
GGCATTGGTCAGCACGCGGGCACTCATGAGGAAGCGGCCCTCGCCGAACATGGCGGCGTCGCCCAGCACGGTGCCCTTGCGCGCCACCTCCACCACCGAGCGGCGCCCTTCAATGTCCATGGACAGTTCCACATGGCCGTCCATGACCACATAGAACCGCTCGACCACATCGCCCTGCTGGTAAAGCTGGTGTTCGTGGGGCAGTTGGATCAGTTCGGCGCCCGCGATCAGGTCGCGGATGTCGGGCTCCATCAACCCCGAGAATAACGGAGTGAACAGCAATTGCAGCAGAACGCCTTTATCCAGCGCCTCGGACATGCCGGGTCCCTCCAAACTAGGCGGGGACCCTAGCCCATCAATCGCCGAATTTCCACAGTGGCGCCGTCGGCCCCATAATGGTCGGCAAAGTGGGCGGCGTCGGCGCCGTGGGACCGGCCCAAACGCCACCGCCGGGCGGGGGGCCGTTGGTGGGCACGGGCAGCGCCGAAGGGGTAAACCCGCCGGTGTTGCCACCGGTGTTGAACGATGGCGGCATGGCCTCCGCCGCCGCGGCGGGCAGGGTCACCGTGGTTTGCGGCTTGACCGGGACCATGGTGGCCAACGGGTCCAGCTTGTCCTTGGGCCGCTTGCCGTTGGACCGCGCATCCATGGTCCGGTCCCCCTCCAGCGCCGCCAGGGGATCGACGCCCGCTGCCTGCACCGGCAGGGCAACGCATAGGGCCAATAGGGCCGTCAAAAGTCCCGTCCGCATGGATTCCTCCTCGCGTTTAGACATACGCCATTATGGCGCGATAGGAGGAAAGACGGGCGGGAGCAAACGGGGATAGCTGTTTGAGACGATTAACGCCCCCGCTGCCCCCTCACCTTCTCTCCCGATACCCCCAGCGTGTCGGCCATGTTGGCGCCGCGTTGGCCCATGGGGCGGGAGGGGCCTTCGGTGGTGTCTTTGGCGGTCTGGTGTTCCATCTCGGCATTGATCAGGCCGCCCAGCAGGACGACGAAGCTGGTCAACTGGAACCACAGCAGGGTTACCGCCACCGCCGCCATGGAACCGTAGGTCTTGTTGAAATCGCCGAATTTGGCGGCATACAGCGAGAACAGGCCCGAGCCGATCAGCCACAGCGCCGCCGCCGCCACGGCGCCCCAACTGACCCAGCGCCATTGCGGCTTGTCGCGGGACGGGGCGTAGCGGTAGACCACCGCCAGCCCCATCAGCACGAACACCGCCAGCAGCGGCCAGCGCAAGAACGACAGCAGCGATTGGATGGGTTCGCCCACCGGCAGAAATTTCAGCAGGGCCGGCACCGCCGCCACCAGAGCCAGGGCCATCAGCCCGAAGATGATGGCGCCCAAGGTCAGAGCCAAGGCGGTCAGATTATATTTGAGGAAGCCGCGCTGTTCGGGCTCCTGATAGACGATGTTGAGACCCGATATCATCCCCTTGACCCCGCGCGTCGCCCCCCACAACGCAATGACCACGGCGATGAGCAACGAAAGGCCCAGCGTTCCCTCCGAGGCCTGGGTCAGCCCCTCCAACTGGCCGGCGACCAGCGAATGGACATCCGCCGGCATGAAGCCGGCCAAGATGCCCAATTGCCGGTTCACCGTGGCCGGATCGGCCACCAGCCCATACAGCGACACGCCTGCGGCCAAGGCGGGGAACAGGGCGAAGAACTCGTTGAAGGCGACCCCCGCCGACACCACCGAGACCTCGAAGCGGCTGATATTGGCCCAGACGCGCTTGGCGATATCCAGCCACCCGGCCTTGGGAATGTCGGACGGCTTCCCGGCCTCGCGCCCTCGTTCTATGCCTTGCGCCCTGCCCGCCATTGGCTCACCCCGCTAATGAGTCATGCTCGACGTGGTGCCCGGAATCCCCTCCTGGCGATAGGCCCGCTCGGCTTCGTCCTTGGCTGCCTGAGCGGTGCGCTCAATCACCCGTCCGGCCTTGTCCACCAGCTCGGACCCGGCTTGGCGGGCTTGGCGCAACACATCGCCCGCCGCCTGCCCCAAGGTCTCGGATTCGGCGCGGCTGCGCGGCAGGATGGCCCCCACCGCCGCCCCCACCAAAGCCGCCACCACACCCATGGTCAGGGGATGATCCTGATAGGCATCGCGGGTGCGCCCGGCGGCCTGATTGGCGGAGCTGCGGGCCTGCCGGCTCCACTGGGACACCTTGCCCCGCGTGGAATCGGCGGCGCGCGACATGCTTTCGCGGGCGGACCCGGCCAGTTGGCTGGCGCGGTCGCGGATGTCATGGCCCTCGCCGCCGGCCACATATTCGGCGCTGCCGGCACTGCCATAGGCTTGGTCTTCCGCGCCGCTGCCCCAGGCCGGGGCCAGCCCTTCCATGCTCTCATACGATCCTTCCGACGCCGAGGCCCTGCGGCCCATGGACCCGGAAACGGCGAGCCAACCGATGCCCAGGCCGATCAACGCCAAAGGAATGGGATTGTCGCGCACGACCTGAGCGACACGCGACTGATCGCTTGCAAGTTCACGCATGGTGTCCACCGCCTGATCCATGATCTGTTTCGGGGAAAGCTTGCGCTCGATGGCGTTCAAGGTGCTCGCCATCTCGCCGCGGGTTCGCTCGATCTCATCCTCAATGTGCTCCGTCGCGCTCATTTCAGCTTGCTCCTTGCCGTCGCACTCATCGCAGCTGCTCCTTGGCCCAGCGGGTGTTGTCGCGTAGGGAATCAATGGTGCGTTTGGGCGCCAGATTGCCGGACCGCACATTGGACAGGCCCTTGGACAACACGACGATGCCGACCAGCCCCACCGCCACGGCGACGATCAGCGCCGCCAGCCAGGGCTGAACCACGGTCATCAGCGCCAGCACCGCCGTGGCCGCCAGGGCCAGCAGGGCGACGAACAACAGCAGGCCACCGATGGCGATCTCTGCCGCGCCCCGTCCGGCCTGACTGGCCTTTTCGGTCAGTTCGGCCTTGGCCAGACGGATTTCCTGGCGGAACAAGCTGGCAGTTTCGCGGGTCAATTCGGTGAACAGACTGCTGAGCGGACGGTCGGGAAGGATATCGGCCATGGTCAGATCTCCCGCCCCGGAATGGTGGTGCCGGCGGCACCGGCGGACGCAATGGGCGCCGTGGTGGGCGGATAGATTCCGGCCTCGGTGCCGGTGCCAAAGCCTGCCGCCGATGGCGCGGCCATGCGCTGGCCCAGGCGCGCGCTGGTTTCAGCCCGCCGCGAGGCCTCGCCCGAATTCTTGACGAAGCGCGCCAGCACGAAGCCCGCCGCCATGGCCCCGCCGACGAACCAATAGGGTTGGCGGCGGGCAAAATCCTCGGCGCCGTGAACCACGTCGTTCCAATCGGTGTCGCGCAGATAATGCGCCATTTCGTCCAGCCGCTCGGCGGCCATGTTGGTATAGCGGCCCATGGTTTCATTCTCCGCTTTGACATCGGACGCGACGCGGTGAAGCGCCCCGGCCACCCCGCCCACCGCATCGGCGGCACGGCGGCGCTGATCGTCGGCGGCCTCGCGCATCTTGGTCTTGGCTTCCTCGAAAGCCTGCTCGCGCCCGGCCCGCAGCACATCGCCGGTGGACCGCGACGAGGCGTCAATCTCGCTGGTGGGCACGCTCGCCGGATTCCCCGGCGCATTGATCTTGCTCTCGGCCATGCCTCGATCCTCCTTGCAACAACGCATCCCGCCAAAGGGAACAAGCCGGAAGCGGTTGAAGTTCCCCGCTTAGGCTTAAGGCCTGCGCAACGCCGGCCCTGTGCTCTCGACGGCGGGAATTGGGGCATACCCGAAATAGGCGGCAGCGATGGCGATCAGGGCATGCAGCCAGACGTCGTTGCCGTGCACCGGCACCAGCCCGAACACGGTGTGCAGGCCAGGGATCAGGCCCATGACCGTCAGCACCGCGTAGATAATGGCGACCGAGCGGGAATAAACCCGTGAGGCGGCGAAGTCGCGCCACACCACCACCCCCCAAATGCCGAAGATCAGATGGACCAGATTGTGCAACACGTTGACCGGGAACAGGCCCAACAGATTGCCGTGACCGGATTCGATCAGCAGGCCCGGCTGGCCCTCGGGCATGGTCAGCAGCCGGGGCACGAAGCCAAGGATACCCGCCGCCAAGAAGCCGATGCCCAGGATCATGGCGAAATAGCGCGTTTTCATTGGGGAGCCTCCAAAATGCTGACAGATGCGTGGTGCACCTGGGAAGGCGCCAACCCCTTACCGGCGAGACACCCCGCATGAGGCGCCCGCCGGTAAAACGGGGCAAAACTATTTTTGCTGGGCCAGATAGGCGATGACGTTGGCCCGGTCCTCGGGCTTCTTCAGCCCGGGGAAGACCATCTTGTTGCCGGGGATGGCAGCCTTGGGATCGGTCAGGTACTTATCCAGCGTCTCAGCCGTCCAAGTCATGCCGGAGCCTTTCATGGCCGGCGAATAGGCGAAGCCCTCGACAGCGCCCGCCGCCCGCCCGACCACCCCGAACAAAGACGGGCCGACGCGGTTCTGGCCGGCCTGCACCGTGTGGCAGGCCTTGCACTGGGTGAACACTTTCTCGCCCGCCGCCGGATCGCCCGCTTGGGCGAAGGCGGTTCCGGTCAACAGCGCCAACGCGCCAACGAACCCAAGCCCAGCACGCAACATCATGCCATCCTCCCGTGGAGTGGTTGTCTGCGCATGCTCAAACAGGTTGGCGTCCAACTGGTTCCGTCGCGCTTGCTTTTCGCGTGCGAGGCGCCAAAAATGCCGCTCCGGTTCAAAGGGAGCCCCGGGTCAAAGGAAGACGGATTTGCCCGCCAAACGTCGCGACTTACCCATCGGCGTGTTCGATTCCGGCATCGGCGGTTTGACCGTGCTGAAGGCCCTGCGCGAGCGCCTGCCGGGCGAATCCCTGATCTATCTGGGCGACACCGCGCGGCTGCCCTATGGCACCAAAAGCGCCGCCGCAATCAGTCACTACGCCGTCCAGGCCGCCCATGCCCTGGTCTCCACCGGCATCAAGGCATTGGTGGTGGCCGACAATACGTCGTCCGCCCTCGCGCTGGAGACGCTGCGCACGGAATTCCCCGGCCTGCCGGTCATCGGCGTGGTCGAGCCCGGCGCCACTGCCGCCGGCCATGCCAGCGCCAATGGGCGCATCGTCGTCATCGCCACCGAAAGCACGGTCCAGGCCGGCAGCTATCCCCGCGCCGTGCTGAACTCACGGCCCGGCGCCCAGGTACGCTCGCTGGCCTGCCCGCTTTTCGTGTCCATGACCGAGGAAGGCATGGTGGACGGCCCCATCGCCGAACAGATCGCGCGGCACTATCTGGCGCCCCTGTTCCTGGACCCCGAGCCCGCCTTGCGCGGCGATTGCCTGCTGTTGGGCTGCACCCATTTCCCGGCGCTAGCCCCGCTGCTGCACGATCTGCTGGGGCCAGAGGTGGCCATCGTGGATTCCGCCACCACCACGGCCAGCGCGGTGGAAGATGTGCTGACCCACCGCCGTCTGGCCGCCACCCACGGCACGCCCCACATCCGCTACATGTCCACCGACGCGCCCGACCGCTTCGCCCGCATCGCCGCCATCTTCGTGCCGTGGCCGTTGACGGCGGAGCAAGTGGAACTGGTGGATATCGGTTAGGGAACCCCTCAAGCCCTGGCGCCGTTAACCTTGCGCAAACGGAGTGGGCAAACGGAATGGAGGGAGTTCCATGGCATTCATCGGCGCAATCATCATCGGCCTGTTGGCAGGCATCGTTGCCAAACTGCTGATGCCCGGCCGCGATCCGGGCGGATTCATCATCACCATTCTGCTGGGCATCGCCGGCGCCCTGATCGCCACCTGGATCGGCCGCGCCGTGGGGTGGTACGGCACCGACCAATCGGCAGGATTCATCGGCGCCGTGGTGGGGGCGGTGGTTATCCTGGGGATCTACCGCATGGCGGTGGGGCGCCGCCGGGTGGATTAGCCCGTAACCGCTTTCAACTGCTTACGCGCCTCGGTGAGTTTGGCGTGGAGGTCATAGCACTTCTGCGCCACCTCCGGGATGGTCTCCCAATTGATGGGCAATTCCTCGGACAAATCGTGCAGATCCATCTTGGCCTGGGTGGCCTGGGTGGACAGTTTCTTCACTTCGGCCTTCAGGGTGTCGATGTCGCTCATGGGGATTCTCGTCGGTCGGGATGGGGCGGACGAGCAAATCTAGCCCATAATTTATGCACTCGCCATCATTGCCTATTCCGCAGGCTCTCTTTATCGCGGAACAGATAGGCGCGGTCCTCCTCGGTACGTGGACGGTGATAGGTGATGGAGGGCCGGGGCTCGTTGGGCATCTTATCCGCCCGGTTGGCGGATTTTGACTCCGGGCAGGCATGGGTCTTACGGCTGACCGCCAAAGCGCGCTCGGCCTGGAAGCGGGACTCGAATTCCCCCAGATTGGTCCAGTGATTGCCCCATCGCGGCACCTGGGTGACGATCTCGCACTGGCCGGTCTTCTTCCACCGCAGCAACGTGTGATCGATGGCCCAGGCGGGCGACGCTGCCAGCAGCACCATGACAAAGGCCAGCAATGAACGCATGAAATTCTCCTTCCCCTCAGCAATTAGGTGAGGCGCACGCCGCCGCCATTGTCCTGACGGTGGCCCAAAGGAGTGCCCGTTTAGGCCGAGTGGCTGATTCCATCGGACCGGCCCCATTCCAGATAAAGAAGCATCTGGATAAGGAAGGACCGAAATGATGAGGCGCTTGGCCGCGTTCGCGCTTGTGCTGCAACTGGCATCCCCAACCTTCACCCAGCAGGCTTTCGCCCAGCAAGAGGGCCTTCCCGCCGATCCGCGCGGCGCCCAATCCGGCCGGCTGGACGCGCGCGAGCGTCAGGCCTTGGCCGCCCTGGCCCGCAACGCCAACACCGCGCAGCAATTGGGCACCTTAGCCAACAAGCGCGCCGGCCAGGGCCGCCTGGGCGAATTGGGCCAGTCCATGGCGGTAACCAATGCCGGTCTGGCGGAACAATTGGCCCAACTGGCCGGGCCGGAAAACCTGCCGCTGCGCGACCGCATGGACCAGGGCGAAATCCAGCGCCTGCAAGGCATGACCGGCGCGGACCCGCGCAATTTCAGCCGCGAACTCATCGCCTGGATCAACAAGAACTACCCCGACACCATCCGCAACATGGAGATGCTGGGGCGCGAGGACAGCCGCTACGCCGCCCTGGCCGACGCCACCTTGCCGCAACTGCGCCAACAATTGAGCGCCGCCCAGGATTTGGCCCAGGCGGCCATGGAGGGCGCGCCGCAACAAGCCCAACAGCCATCACCACGGTAAGGCCGCCACCCGCGCGAGGTGGCGGCACTGCCCGCTAAAGCTCCTCTTCCTGCTTGCTGGCAAGCTCGCCGCACGCCGGGTCACCCCCGTCCTGCTGGCATCCACCGCTGCTGTTGACCTGCGCCGCCTCAGCTGGGGTGCCCACCGCTCCCGAATCCGCCGCCTCAGCCGGACCGGCGGCAGGCGAAGGAGCGGATGACGAGGTTGTGGGCGAAAGCGACGACGTGCCGCCGGTGCTGTCGTCTAAACTGGCCTCCGGAGTGGCGGTGCCGGAACCTTCAGACCCGGAACCTTCAGACATTGTGGACGGCCCTTCGGTCTCGCCCACCGCAGCCCCCACCGCAGCCATCGGCTCCGCCACGGTTTCGCTTTCGCCGGTGGGCGGGATGATAGTGGAGTCACCGGTCAAGCCGCCCGAAACGCCACCGCTATCGGCCTCGCCACCAAGCGAGGCTGGCAAGCCGGCCTCGCCGCCGCTGTCGGTATCGCTGCCGGTGTCGCTGCTTTGCCCGCCCGCATCCTGCCCAGCGGTCTCGGCCCCACTGGGCTCTGGTTCCGCCAGCGGAGTGCTGGTCACCGGATAGGTGGGCGTCGGCGGTTCGGCCTGCTCGCGGGTTGAGGCGCTGTCGGTCGTGGTGGCAGGCGCCGGACAGGCCCCCGCGCCGGGTTGACCGCACGGGGCCGGCCCCGACGAATTTCGCGTCGCGTTAGCCGCCGCCGTGGTGGTGGTGGTGGAACTGCCGCCGGCAGTGTCACCACCACCGCCAGAACCGCCGCCCGCCGAGCCGCCGCCACCACCGCCGCCGTTGCTGCCGCCGCCGCCTTGCGCCGTGCCATTGCCGGCAAAGCCGCCGCCGGACCCGCCGGAACTGATGCCGCCCGCCGCTTGGCCCCTGCCGGCGATGCCGCCCTTGGAGCCGCCCGCCGCATTGCCGCCCTTGGCCAAATCACCCTTGGCGGTGCCGCCGGTGCTGCCGCCGCTAGAGCCGCCGCTGACTCCACCGGCGCCCATATTGGCCCCGCTGGCGCCGTTGGCGGCGCTGCCCGCGCCCAACGACCAGCCTTGGGCCAAGGCATTGCGTTCCGCACTGGACGACATGCGCGGACCGCGCAGGCCGAAGCTGGAACCGGGCGCCGCCGGCCCCAGGCCGATGCCGACGCCCCCGGCCTTGCCGCCGCCGGCAGCACTGCCCGCAT